>NZ_JAELUG010000239.1 GCF_016429255.1 Rhizobium sp. ASV8 | reverse complement strand
GCTCTGTCGGGCGAACTCAGCCAGAACGAGCGCACCCACGCTCTTCAGGCCATGCGCGATGGCCGTGCCCGCGTCTGCATCGCAACCGATGTCGCGGCTCGCGGCATCGATCTGCCGGGCCTGGAACTGGTCGTCCATGCGGACTTGCCGACCAATCCGGACACGCTGCTGCATCGCAGCGGCCGCACCGGTCGCGCCGGCAACAAGGGCGTCAGCGCCCTCATCGTGCCGCTCAGCGCCCGGCGCCGCACCGAGCGCCTGCTGGAAGCAGCCCGCATTCGCGCCACCTGGGCAAAGCCGCCGTCTGCCGACGAGGTGAGCCAGCGTGACGACGAGCGTCTTCTTGCCGATCCGGTCTTCACGGCCGCGCTCGCCGAAGACGAAAAGTCCATCGTTCAGCAACTGCTGGAGCGCCACGGCGCCGAGCAGGTTGCCGCTGCATTTCTGCGGCAGTATCGCGCTGGCCACTCCGCGCCCGAGGATTTGCAGGATGTACCGGCGGAAGGCGAGCGCAAAAAGCCTCGCCGGGATGATTTCCCGGTCACTCCCCGCGACGATGGCCCATCCGGCGGGCGGAACGACTTCACCGATGGTGTCTGGGTGTCGCTCTCCGTGGGACGCAAGCAGAATGCCGAGCCGCGCTGGCTGATCCCGATGCTCTGCCGCAACGGCAACCTGACCAAGCGCGACATCGGCGCGATCAAGATGCAGCCGGAGGAAACCTTCGTCGAGCTTTCGCAGGAAAGCGCCGAGCGCTTCCTCTCCGCCATCGGTCCGGACAAGACGTTGGAGCGCGGCATCCGCGTCAAGCCGCTGGCCGGCGCGCCGGACTTTTCGCAGGCGCGGCGGGATGGGGCTTTCGAGAAAAAGAAGCCTTTCGCCGACAAGGGCCCGCGTCCGCAGGAGGGCGGCAAGCCGAAGTGGAAATCCGATCGCAAACCGGAACGGACACAGGCCGGCGAAGGCGCCGTTTCCGAGCGCTCCGACAAGAAGCCCTGGGTAAAGAAGCCAGGCAAGCCGAGCTTCACCAAGAATGACGGCCCTCCCAAGGGTGGCAAACCCAATTCACGGGCTGCTCGCAAGGGTGCGAAGTCACGGGGCGAATGATCTCAACGCCGCGCTCGCAAGAGGGCGCGGCGTGCCCCTCCGGCGCGATCAGCCAGATTGACCGAAAAATGACTGCTTCCCTCCGGAGGCCGGGCGACTTCACCGGCGGACGCGGCGTTCGAGCCTGCAATAGGCAAGCAATTGCGATTGCGGGACATCGAAAGTGATGCATAAATCAGGATCACGATCAGGCGGCGGCCGACGAGATTCATGAATGCGCGCCGGGATAGGGAGATGACATGATCGTTCGTTCCTGGCGGGCCGTTGCCGGCTCCGACGAGGTGCTGGCAGCCTATGCCCGGCACCTAGAGACGACCACCTTCGTGGAAATGGCAGAGCTGCCCGGTCATCTCGGTGCCACTCTCGCCCGTAGGGTGCGCGGTGAAAATAACGAGCTTGTGGTCATGAGTTTTTGGACCGACATGGCCTCGGCCGGCCATTTCGGCAAAGGCGATTTCGATGATGCGGTGGTGAAGCCAAGCACGCAGAAGCTTCTGCGCTCCTTCGATTTGAAGGTCGAATATTTCGAGACCGTAGTTTCGACCGGGATTGTCGCCGGCCATGATCGTCCGGCAAGCGGCGAGTAGATGGCGCAGAACAGCGTCATCAAGGTCGTTTATACCGAAGACATCGTGCGCGATGCCGTCCGGACTTTTGTCTGGAGGCGCGGTATTGTCGGGCAGAAACGTCTATGGATCGCAGAGGTCGCAATGATCGCCCTGCTGCTTTGGAATGGTGATCGCGGATGGGTGGCGACCATCATGTTCGCTATTATCCTTCTTCCCCCGGCCATGATCGCGGTGATGTGGATTGCCCACCATCGCAATACGGTGGGAAAGTACCGCAGGATGCGAACTCCTGACGCGACGCTGACGTTGCGTGACGAAGCGCTTGTTGTTGCGTCCGATTTGGGGTCGGCGACGATCCCGTGGTCGACGCTCACGGAGATCTGGGAGCGTCCGGCCTATTGGATGATATTCATCGGGCCGAACCAGTTCTTCACGCTGCCGTTGCAAACCGTGTCGCCGACAGACCGGGATTTTCTAAGGTCGAAGGTAGCCCGCGTATCTTAACGGCTATCGGTATCGTTTCATTCGGCAAAGAGGTTTGCGGCCATATAGTCCACGAAGACGCGAACCTTTGGCGATAGATATCGATTGGTGGGCCAGAGCACGCGAAAGGTTCCTGTGTCGGCCAGATGATCCCCCAGCAGCGAAATCAGCTTTCCCTCCGCAATCTCCTGTGCCACGGCAAATGGAGGCAGGCAGGCAATTCCGAAGGAACGCTCCGCGAGATAGATCAGCGGCTCCAGCGTGCTGGCAACCGTGGTCACCGGCAGGTCGAGCTTCATCTCTCCTTCGCCGCGGATCAAAGGCCAAGGTTCGAGTTTTCCTGAATTTGCAAAGCGGTGATGAAGGCAGCGATGCTGGAGCAGATCCCCCGGCACCTGCGGATGGCCATGGGCCTTGAGATAGTCCGGCGAGGCGACGATCTTGTGCTTGAAGGTGCCGAGCTTGCGGCTCATCAGGCGGGTGTCCCTGACCTCGCCGGTGCGGATGACGGCGTCAAACCCTTCCTCGATGACATCGACGAGACGATCCGTGAAATCGAGGTCGAGATTGATCTCTGGATAGGCCGTCATGAAGGCCGATAATGTCGGCATCAGCAGCATGCCGGCCAGAGGAAGGCTCACACGAAGCTGTCCGCGCGGCACCGCATGCGAGCTGGAGAGCTTGGACTGCGCTTCCTCATATTCCGATTGAATGCGCCGGCACGTCTCCAGGAAAAAGCTGCCTTCTTCCGTCAGAGCCATGCTGCGGGTCGAGCGATTGAACAATCGCACGCCCAGTTCATCCTCGAGGCGGCCAATGGCTTTGCCAACGGCGGACCCTGAAATGCCGAGCCGATGTCCGGCCGCGACGAAACTCCCGACCTCGGCGACCTGGATAAAGATGCCGAGCGTTCCAAGCTTATCCATCTCTGCCTATTCTGGAATTTTTATCCGATATGTTGAGAATACAGGCTCCTTTATCCGCTATCTCCTGCCGGATATCCAGAGGCCGCCGCGGCTGAACAGCCCGAGCTTCAGATGGAGATACTCATGGAAACGAAACATACTGCCAGTTTTGCGGGTTCTCCCGCTCCCACCACCTTCATCGTCAACGTCATCCACGTTCACCCCGGAAAGCAGGAGGAGGCTTTCGCCATCATTCGGGATGTCGTGCACTATGTCGCCGAGCGAAAAGAAGGTTTCCTCTGGAGCAGCCTCGCGAAAAGCGCGGATGGCCAGACCGTCGTCAATATCGAGGCGATCCAGGATGCCGGCAATGTCGGCGAGTTCTTTTCCGATCCGCATTTCGTCGAAAAGTTCCGGAAGCTGGACACCGTTTCGAAGAGCGAATTTCACACCTATACGGTCGGCGACCTGGTGCTGCCCAAGCGCGCCTAAACAGGATGACCGGTATTGCTTCCGAGGAGTATGCCGGCCGACAGACGTTCGATGGGGATCCCGCTCCCCATCGGATAGAATGGCGCATGGACCTGACGGCTTCGGTGCAGGTCCAGCGAAGGTCCATCTCGCAGGGCATTGCCGGGGAAAGGGCGTCATTGCAGACACTCCGCCGATATAGCAGAATACTGCCTTCGGACAGGGAGAGGATCGGACGCCAGGCCATGCTGATCGGCTCATGCCATTGCGGCAAGACAAGTTGGACCCTTAGCGGCGATCCAGGCTCGATCACGGCCTGCAACTGCACGCTCTGCCGGCGCTACGGCACCTTATGGGCCTATGACTACGAGGGAGAGCGGATTTCAGTTGGCGGGCCGACTGCGTCCTACACGCGCGCCGACGAGAAGGAGCCGTCACTCGAAATCGTGTTCTGCCCAACCTGTGCCTGCGTCTTGAGTTGGCGCGGCTTGCGGCTTCAGAAGGATGGCAGACGTCGCATGGCGGTCAATCTGCGGCTTGCGCCGCCGGATCTCGTCTATGACCTGCCCATCGACCGCTTCGATGGCCTGGACACGTTCGAAGACCTTCCTTCCGACGGAAAATGCGTGCGCGATCTCTGGTTCTGACAGGTGCGGCGCCACAGCGAGCGTACGGCAGCATCCGCTGCCGTCGCGGACTGCTCTCAGTTTGCCAGGACCCGCGGCGAGGGGAAGGTGACTTCCACCAGCGTGCCCTCGTTCGGCGATGAATTGATCGCAAAGGTCGCGCGGTTGGCATCGACCATTGCCTTGGTCAGCGGCAGACCGAGACCAGTGCCGTCGCCGCGCTTGCGGGAATTGGTCGAGACCTGCCGGAAGGGCTTCATTGCCTGTTCGAGTTCG
>NZ_JAELUG010000238.1 GCF_016429255.1 Rhizobium sp. ASV8 | reverse complement strand
AAGGACAAGAAGCTGATGGCGCTCGACATGGGGGCCCTGATTGCCGGCGCCAAGTTCCGCGGCGAATTCGAAGAGCGGCTGAAGGCCGTCCTCAACGAGGTCCAGTCGGAAAACGGTGAGATCATCCTGTTCATCGACGAGATGCACACGCTGGTCGGAGCCGGCAAGGCCGATGGCGCCATGGATGCGTCCAACCTCCTGAAGCCTGCGCTTGCTCGCGGCGAGCTGCATTGCGTTGGTGCGACCACGCTCGATGAATATCGCAAGCATGTCGAGAAAGATCCGGCTCTTGCCCGTCGCTTTCAGCCCGTCATGGTTGAAGAGCCGACGGTCGAAGACACGATCTCGATCCTGCGCGGCCTTAAGGAAAAATACGAACAGCATCACAAGGTGCGCATCGCTGATGCCGCGCTGGTGGCTGCCGCAACCCTGTCGAACCGCTACATCACCGACCGCTTCCTGCCGGACAAGGCCATCGACCTGATGGACGAAGCCGCGGCGCGCCTGCGAATGCAGGTGGACTCCAAGCCGGAAGAGCTCGATGAACTCGATCGTCGCATCATCCAGCTGAAGATCGAACGCGAAGCGTTGAAGAAGGAAACGGACCAGGCCTCGGCCGACCGGCTGAAGCGGCTTGAAACGGATCTTGCCTCTCTGGAAGAGGAAGCCGATGCGCTGACTGCGCGCTGGCAGGCCGAAAAGCAGAAGCTCGGCCTTGCCGCGGATCTGAAGAAGCAGCTTGACGACGCCCGCAACGAGCTTGCCATTGCCCAGCGCAAGGGTGAATTCCAGCGTGCCGGCGAGCTCGCCTATGGGGTGATCCCCGATCTGGAAAAGGAACTTCACGCAGCGGAAGAGCAGGATAGCGCCCGCGATTCCATGGTGCAGGAAGTCGTCACCGCCGACAACATTGCCCAGGTGGTTTCCCGCTGGACCGGAATCCCGGTAGACAAGATGCTGGAAGGCGAGCGCGACAAGCTGCTCAGGATGGAAGACGAGCTGGCAAAATGGGTCGTCGGCCAGGGCGACGCCGTTCAGGCGGTTTCCCGTGCTGTTCGCCGTTCGCGCGCCGGCCTGCAGGATCCGAACCGGCCGATCGGCTCGTTCATCTTCCTCGGCCCGACCGGCGTCGGCAAGACGGAGCTGACCAAGGCGCTTGCCCGCTTCCTCTTCGACGACGACACCGCGATGGTGCGCATCGATATGTCCGAGTACATGGAGAAGCACTCCGTGGCCCGGCTGATCGGTGCCCCTCCCGGTTATGTCGGATATGAGGAAGGTGGTGCGCTGACCGAAGCCGTCCGCCGCAGGCCCTATCAGGTCGTGCTGTTCGACGAAATCGAAAAGGCGCATCCCGATGTCTTCAACATCCTGCTCCAGGTTCTGGATGACGGACGCTTGACGGACGGGCAGGGCCGCACGGTCGACTTCCGTAACACGATGATCATCATGACCTCCAATCTGGGTGCTGAATATCTGACCCAGTTGAAGGACGGCGATGACAGCGATCAGGTGCGCGAGCAGGTGATGGATGTGGTCCGGTCGCATTTCCGGCCGGAATTCCTGAACCGTGTCGATGAGATCATTCTGTTCCATCGCCTGAAGCGCGATGAGATGGGCGCCATCGTCGACATCCAGCTGGAACGGTTGCTGAAGCTGCTGTCGGAGCGCAAGATTACGCTCGATCTCGATGAGGACGCTCGCAACTGGCTCGCCAACAAGGGCTACGATCCCGTTTACGGTGCAAGACCGCTGAAGCGGGTGATCCAGAAATATGTCCAGGATCCGCTCGCTGAGCAGATCCTGTCCGGACAGGTTCCGGACGGATCTTTGGTCAAGGTCACAAGCGGTTCGGACAGATTGCTGTTCCACCCGCGCCGGGCCGCGAATGAGGCCGCATAAGATTACGGCATTTGGATAAATTCAGATGGCGACCCTCGGGTCGCCATTTTGCATTTGAAGGCATTGCTGGGAGAGCATTCTTTTGGAAAGGCTACGGGCGGTCGGCTCTACGACAGACCAATTGGACCGGATGCTATTTGCTCGCGACCTGTTTCGTCTTGTCGTCGCTGAGCAGCGTGTCGATGCGCTTGCGCTCTTCCTGGAATTTGGCGAGTGCTTCGCCGTCAAGCGACTTGCCGCCGGGAAGGCGGATGCGCAAGGGGTCGACCTTGGTGCCGTTGACGATCAGCTCATAGTGCAGGTGAGGGCCGGTCGCGAGGCCGGTCGAGCCGATGAAGCCGATCACCTGGCCCTGCACCACCTTCGCGCCGGGTGTCACGCCCTTGGCGATGGCGCTCTGGTGATTGTAGGAGGAGACGTAACCGTTTGCATGGCGGATCAGCGTCTGGTTGCCGAAACCGCCGGAATCCCAGCCTGCCTTCTCGACGATGCCGTTGCCGGCGGCGATGATCGGCGTGCCGCGGGGCGCTGCCCAGTCCACACCGGTATGCATACGGGCAAAGCCGAGGATCGGATGACGCCGCATGCCGAAGCCGGATTTGAAAATGCCAGTTGGAACCGGGTTGCGCAGCAGGAACTGGCGGATGCTCTTGCCGGCCTCGTCGAAATAATCGATCGAATGATCGGTAGGGTCTTCGAAGCGATAGAAGCGCGTGACCGTGTCGCCGAATTTGGCGTTGACATAGAGCAGTTCGGAATCGGCTGTCGCCTGTCCCTTGCTGTCTGCGACGGAGAAGAAGGCCTCCAGCGAATCCGTCGGTTTCAGCTGCGCCTGGAAATCGACGTTGCTGGCGAGCAACTTCACGACCTGCGCGACCATTTCCTTGCTCATGCCGTAGGAAAGCGCTGCGCGATAGATGCCGTCGTAAACGCTCGGCAAATCTCGGCCGGCTGTCAGGACCGGCGCGTCGTTGTCGAAAGCGGTGGCGATGGCGTCAAGCATGGGCGGCGCGCTGCCGGCGACGAAATCGCCACGGTCGTTCTGTGCGATGGTCAGCAGATGCTTGGTGCCGCGATAGATGCTGGCGCGAATGATCTTGGCCTGCTCACCCTTTTGCAGGATGCCGATGCGAAGGACATCGCCTGACGATACGTCGGAAGAGCCGAAGACGGGCTGGATCTTGGCGCTGATGTCGTCCGCATCGGTCTTGAGGTAACCGGAATTGGTCAGAGCCGTGGCGATCGGCATGTTCTGCCTGACGGGGATGATGTCGTCGGCAAACTCTTCCGTTTGCGCCGTCACAGCCTGCGAAGCGGAGACGGACATGTTTTCTTCGACGACGCGAGCCGCCAGTCCGGCCGTCAGGTCGACGTCATCGTCATCATTGGCAAAGCGGCGCGGGTCGACATAATACAATGCCGAGAGCTGGGTGTTGCTGTCAGCGAGGATCGAGCCGTTAGAACGGACATTTTCCTCAACTTCCTCGCGCGACATGGAGCCGGCAAGCTGGAAGGGAATGTCCTTGGTCGGAAAGCTTATGGTCTTCAGGCTGACTTCGGATTCCACATCCGACCCATAGATCGCCCCGGTGCGATTGGCGGGCTGCGGGATATTTTCGTCAGCGGAAAAGATCGCCAGAGGGTCGAAGGGCGGGTAGTTTTCGCTGGCGACGCGATTGGTGGCGAGCGCGATCTTCACATGTGCAAAGGGCTGACGACGCACCACTTCCTTGTCGCCGTCGCGCACGACGGTCGATACTTCAAGAATGTTGCGGTCGGAAGGCTTCGAGGCGATCGCGGTCGAAATCAGGCGGCCCCCGCGGGTGACCTGATTATCCGTAGTGTCGTGACTGTCCGATGTCGCATAGGCTTCGGCCGGGATGGCCAATTGCTGTCGGCCGTCGAGCGCCGCAAACAGGGCGACGCCCATCAAGATGCTGGAGGTGACGCCGGTCAGGAAGGTGCCGGAAAGCCAGCGCAAGGAAACCTCGCGCCGGTCCGGAGCGCGCCTGCCATCGGCCAGGATTGGCGGCTCGTTGCCGAGCGATCGGAGCATCATCTTGTCCGTTATCATGCCAATCGAGATCCGCTTCCTTCTTATATGCGAGCCGCAGGCTGGGGGCGAAGATGTGCATATTTATGACAGGGGTGTCAAATCTGGCATCTGGGTTTTGCGTGCGAGATCTCCCGTTTCCCATGGATATATCCCGATATTGGGGGCACCGTCAGGCATGTTCGACCATGTTTCAGCGAGCGGTCTGCCCGCCGCAGCAGCTATTTCGAGGGCCTTAAAGCCATAAAACAGGGGATATCAGGTCCTTCCCTTCGAGCATTTCAGCCGGTGTGAAAAGTCGTCATAATTGTTTCATAAAAATCAATCGGTTATCTCTTTTCTGAGTTTTTTCAAAATCGGGCTGTTGACTAGTTCGATGGGTAGGGTCTATAAGCCCGATCACTGACGAGGGCGGCGGCGCTGCTGGCGACGAAGTCCTTCGCTCTAGTGTTTCCTGGATTGGCTGCGATGCTGATTGATGGTTCTGGG
>NZ_JAELUG010000237.1 GCF_016429255.1 Rhizobium sp. ASV8 | reverse complement strand
GGACCTGAGCCTCGCGTTTCCACTGAAGCAACAAGTCGAATTTCGCCTATCGGGCGGGGTTCATACTACGCTGTGGGGACCGCGACCAACTGCAACGGGGATCGGCCGGACCACCTCGTCTCAGTACAACGTTGGACTTTCGCTAACAGCTCACTTCTGACAAGCATAGTGATGTGCCGGCTCGACAGTGTCTATCTCGATAAATGAACTGGTTAGCTGAGCAGCGACCCCCCGCTGGCGGATCGACGCGCATTTGGATTGCTTACGATCATTGCGCGAGGAATTCATCTGCGAACCATTGATCGGTTTCGTGTCGGTTTTTTGCCGAAGTTGAAAGTAACTTTAGATCGCTATGTGATGAAGAATATAAGCAGATAATATATTTGAAAAGCACGGGTTGCAATTACCGGTAATGCCATCGAGATTCGGTGACGCATAGCTGTATATATGATTTGTTGATTGAAGTCAGTGTTTTCTGTATTATTGCTGCTGATATATGCCGATAATTGCCTTTGAGATACTATAGTTATATCAAAATAAGTAAAATTTTAACGTGCCATTATCAATGTAGAAACTCCGCAACATATCTCTACAGATATCAATTTCATCACTCATAACTGCCGTGCATTTCGAGGATTATCATGAACAGCAGGGAGGGATCAAAGACCGAACGTCAGGTTGGTGCATGAGAGGGTGCATGTGAGATTACGTGTAAACACCAACCACCAAGCAAACGACATGAACTGTGTACACGCCTATACTCGAGTGGACGGCAGTCGTTCGTAGAATTGCTTAACCTTTGAATTCGCGCCCAAATCTTTGTGACCACCACCATGTCTCAAAGAGACTGCGCGAAGACTACGGCAAAGGGGAGGGGGAATTGACGGTTACTTTCAATCAAGAAATGCATTCCTATGTTGTCCAGACAATCTACCAAGCTGTCAGCAATCCAGAGGGCTGGGGTGAAGTTCTGGGTGAAATGAGAAAGATGACTGGTGCAACCAGCGCCTTTTTTATGGGCCTATGCTCGGGGGCAGAGGACGGCGTTAGCGTCATCGGCAAGTGCGTCGACAGAGCGGTTCTCGTTCAGCCTGATTTCGTCGACATCGTCCATAACATGACCGCCGGCCTTGGCCCGGGTAGCAATCTGGTTCTTGACGCAAAACGTGACGGCTTGCCTTGGGAGGTCCACCTTGCCAGGATCTTCGATTGTGAGGGGCAATTGCTGTTGGTGGTCATTGCAAAGGACGGGTATCGACGTTTCAACCTCGGCCTGATTTTCGGCCGTGACGACCAAATGAATGTCAAACTGGCCAATCAACTGCTTATGGCAATGACGCCCCACCTTCAGATCGCCGTTGGCATTCATCGACAGATGTGGAGAGATCGCGAAAAGGCGGTGCAGTTGGATCGTCTGTTTTCGCAATCCGTCACACCGAGAGCCATTGTCCGGCGTGATCTGAGGGTTCTTGATGGTAACCAGGCCTTCCAGCGACTGACGGAGAATAACGGTCCTCTTCTGAAGGTCTCTGAGGGCTATCTTATCGTCGGCAACATTGCCCTGCGACAAGAAACTGACAGGCTTTTGGAACAGGCCGCTCATAGCGCGGACGTCGCCAATATTGCATGGGTCAAGGATCCGCAGCACGGGCTCAGTTGGCTATTGAAAGCGGATCTTGTCGGATTGAAATCCTTGGCTACGACTCCCTTTGTAAACCTCCACGTAGATAGCGAGCTGAAATTCATGTTGAGCTTCTACAGGATCGGGGACCACAATGGGCTGACACCTGCTCTGGTCGGCTCGGTTCTCGGTTTGACAACGGCTGAAGCCAGCCTTGCCTGTGCGTTGGGGCTTGGACGAGCGCCCGCCGAAATTGCGCAATCCCGGGGTGTCGCGAAGAATACGGTTCACAACCAACTGACTTCAATCATGGCTCGCAACGGCCTCCATCGGCAGGGACAGTTGCTTACTCTTCTCTCTACGCTGGCATTTTTCGCGGGATAATCGATTGTAAGTGAGAGCTCTCTCTCATTCAATGATATGGCAATCGCAGATGGCCGAACGCAACGCGATATCGCATAACAAAAGATCTGGTACAGGACGTGCCTAGCAAGATGTCGATGGCAACTGCGCCGTGGCAGGTCTGTCGCGCCACCTGCTTTTGGAGAAGCCGCGCAGCGCTTGGTTGCGTTAACGTGCCCGTAGATCGAACATAAAGCGAATTGTCTTTGAGAAGACTGCACGTTCGAGCTTGTTATTCTCGCGCTTAAGTCGACTGCTGACATGCGGATGCTGCCCGGCAGGCACGACCCTAGGCCTTGGCGGAGACCAATGGCTCCTCATTCACCTTGTTTCGGGCAGTGTATAGCTGCAGATCAGATTGCCAGAAGCATCAAAGACCTGCAGCTCCGCAGCCAGACTATTCGGTACGCCGCCGACGATAATCTTGGACAGATCCTCGCGATGACCTCCTTTTGCCGAAAATTCACCACCCTGCGCATTGGAGGAGGTTCCCCCGTCCGATACGGAGCGCACTATGAATTGGTAGGTACCTTCGCGGGCCACGGACGGGATCAATACGGCCGAAAGGCGGGTCATGCCGCCGACATCATGATATTCGATCCTGCAGACGTCTACGGGGGTTGCGGTGACCATTTGACGTCAACTCCTAGAGGTTTGGAGGGCCCGCTTCAATGCCGGCCCTCCTTATCCGGTCAGTGCTGGACAGTCACAGATACGTTGTTCTTCCCCGATTGGGTCGTAGAAGACAGGTTGTCATGGCTGAACTGGACGGTTGCGGCGAGGTTCCCCTTGCCCGATTGGGTCGTATAGCTTTGGTTGTACTTGCCGAATTGTGCCGTCGCGGAGATGTTGTCCTTGCCCATCTGGATCGACTGGGCATAGTTACCCTTACCGACCTGGCCGACGCCGGCAAAGTTCCCGTGGCCGACTTGGCCTATGGCCGACACGTTACCGTTGCCTGTTTGTGAGGTAACTGAAACGTTTCCGCCGGCGAAGGCGGCGGTTGAGGCGACTGCGAAGGCGGCAGAAAGAAGTAGGATTTTCATGGACATAGGGTTCTCCTCCAGGTTGCCGTCCTAGTCGACGGTTATAGAAGGTTAGCCTTGTCCAAACCCGTTTGCAGTCGCTCAATCTCACCACGTATCTGACCAGTTTCTAGCCTTCGAATAGACCATTGTTCACCCATGAGGCCGCAAATGAGGACTCGACGAGGACAACATGTCCTTTCGCTTGGTCACAATGGACTATCCAAGGCGTCTTTTGGTGTGAGCTCCCCTCGAAACTGGGGTGGCTTGAGTGTGGCGAACAGTGCCGCAAGACTGTCGTGCGATTTGAGGTTGGGATTTCGACGGCAATCCGCCGGATTACGAGTACGAAAGATGGCGAGCCGATGTTTCGGCCACCAGATTGTCGAAGAGCCCGGGAAAAAGGGGGCGGAGCCGCAAGGGCAGCTTGACTTCTTTAAGGCGGGCGCCGGCAACTGCGGCTCGCGCTCGAAGAACTGGGTGAGCCCCCGGCCCTTATTGCGCGCTGGGCTCACCAGTGGGAACTGGCGCAGTCGAATAGCTGCGCCGAAGCATCACCGTAATCGCACGCCTTGCGAATCGAAAAGCCGCAGATCCGCCGCCGCGAACTTCAGGTCGAGCTCCCGGCGGCTCGGATGGTAGAGGTGATAGCTGTGAACATCCGGACACCAGTCCGCCAGCACATCGATCAGCCGCCCTTCGATGTTGCGCAACCCTTTGTTTGGGCGGGCAACCGACATCGCTGCTTCTTCGCCCTCACAAAGGATTGCCCGCTGCGGGCCTTGTCGCAGCGGGCTCGTGTTGCATGCGTTTGGTCCAGACTAGGCCCGAACGTCGATCGTGCCCATCATTCCGAGCTGTTCGTGCTCGAGGATATGGCAATGATACATCCGCGGTCCGGGCAGATCCTGGCGCAGCAGAAAGCGTACTGTCTCACCGGCGGAGACATTCACCGTATCCTTCCATGCCCGAAAAGCGGGTTTGGCGACCTTGCCGTCTTTCTCATGCTCAACGACCTGGAACTGCGTCCCGTGCACATGGAACGGATGGTCCATGTCGGCCTGGTTGACGATTTCCCACAATTCGACCTGTCCGACTGTCGAGACTTCATCGATCCGATCCATATCGAAGCTGGCGCCGTTGATCAGGAACTTCATGCCCATATCGGAAGACATCGACATGCCATCATGGTTCATATTGCCGTGATCCATCATCCCGCCCATGGCTTCCGTCAGCACGAAGCGGCGTTTTGTTCGTGGCTCGCCGAGGGGCACGACAGAGCGCAGCTTGGCTGGCAGCGGCGGTACGGAGGGCGCCGCTTCAACCGAAACATTGGCCGTTAGTAGCGTCATGCCGGCTTCGTTCGGCTTGCCAGGTCCCATCCATCCGCGCTCATAATCGAGCGTGATCAGCTTCGCCGTCCCCGGTCGATCGAAGGACACGATGAGCTCGACGCGCTCGGCGGGTGACAGCAACAGCTCCTCGACGGCGACCGGAGCCTCGATCAAACCGCCGTCCGTGCCGATGACGGTCATGCCGGCGTTCTCGAACTTGAGGCGCAGGAAGCGTGCGTTCGTCGCGTTGAAG
>NZ_JAELUG010000236.1 GCF_016429255.1 Rhizobium sp. ASV8 | reverse complement strand
GCCCATGAGATCGCGGCTAAAGTGGCGCGCGCCGTGGTCGCGCGTGGCGGCGGGCTGGAGAAGGACGGCTTCGAGCCGTTCCTCGATGCGTTTCGCGAGGCTACATCCCGCGAGCCGTCTTTCGACCGTGCGAAGTTCGAGGAGCTGGTATCGCCGCAGCATTTCGTCGCCGTGCGCGACCGGCTCGGCGGGCCGTCACCAAAGGCGATGGACGAGGCGCTTGCACGACACAGGACGGAGGCGGATCGTTTCAAAACGCTGGCGTCCGATCATGCGGCAACCGAAGCCTCGGCTGCGCGGGAACTTAAAGAGAAATTCAGTGCACTTGTGGAGGCACGTTGATGGCGACCATCGAACTCGAAAAGCTGGTCAAGCGCTATGGCAAGGTCGAAGCCGTTCGGGCTATTGACCTTCAGATCAAGGACGGCGAATTCGTCGTCTTCGTGGGCCCCTCGGGTTGCGGCAAATCCACGACGCTGCGCATGATCGCCGGCCTTGAGGATATTTCCGGCGGTCACCTGAAGATCGGTGGCGCCGTCGTCAACGAGCGCGATCCCAAGCAGCGCAACATCGCCATGGTGTTCCAGAACTATGCGATCTATCCGCATATGACCGTGCGCCAGAATATCGGTTTCGGTCTTTATACATCGAAGCTGTCCAAGGCGGAAAAGGACCAGCGGATTGAAGAGGCCGGCAAGGCACTCGGCCTTGAGCCTTATCTCGACCGGCGTCCGGCGGCTCTCTCCGGCGGCCAGCGCCAGCGCGTCGCCATCGGCCGCGCGATGGTGCGCAACCCATCCGCCTTCCTCTTTGACGAGCCGCTGTCCAACCTCGACGCGCAATTGCGTGCACAGATGCGTATCGAGATCAAGCGGCTGCATCAGCGCCTGAAGACGACGACTGTGTATGTGACCCACGATCAGGTCGAAGCCATGACCATGGCCGATCGCATCGTCGTCATGCGCGATGGCCGCATTCTGCAGACCGGCACGCCGACCGAACTCTACGAGAACCCGGTCGACGTGTTCACAGCCCGTTTCATTGGCAGCCCGTCGATGAACCTGACCAAGGGGCGCCGCAGCGGGACCGGAGTGGAACTTGCTCCGGACGGTGATGTGCTTGTCGGTGTTCGTCCGCACGACTTGAGGGTTGAAGAGGGCCAATCCCGCGGCTTGTCGCTGCATGGCACTGTGACGGCGGTGGAACCGCTCGGCGCGGAAACGCTGGTTCATCTCGATGTCAACGGTACGTCGGTGATCGCAACTGCCCCGGGTAAGGTCATTCCGGAAACCGGCAGCACCCTGGCCGTTTCTGCCCCCGCGGGCAGCCTCTATCTCTTCGATGCCAAGACCGAAAAGAGCCTGGGCCGTCTATGACATCACAACAATTGAAGCGTCCGGCGGTCCTCAGCATAGGACGGATATACTGCGACCTCATCTTCACCGGCCTGCAGTCTCTGCCGCAGGCGGGGCGTGAGGTTTTCGCCGAGGACATGAAGATGGCAGCGGGCGGCGGTGCCTTTATTTCGGCCGCACACCTCGCGCACGCGGGCAGGGCGGCGGCGCTTGTCGCCCGTCTCGGCCTTGACGGCCTGTCGCGCGGGATCGAGCCGGATCTCGCGATCGATGGTCTTGATCTGCGCTTTCTTGAGCGCGCCGAGGATGCCGGTCCGCAGGTGACGGTGGCAAGCGTGATCGGAAATGATCGCGCATTCCTGTCGCGTCGCGCCGGTGCCGCGCTACCCGCAACGCTTTCGGCTGCGCTGCAGTGGAAAGATGCTGGCCATCTGCACATCGCCGAGTTCGCAACGCTGCACGAAATACCGGATCTGGTGCGGCAGGCAAAGTCTGTGGGGCTTTCGGTTTCGCTCGATCCGAGCTGGGACGAGACGCTGATCTACGATCCGGACCTGCTCGCGGCTTGCGAGGGCGTCGATATATTCCTGCCCAATCGCGAGGAAGCACACGCGATTACGGGTCACGGCGAACCCGTCGCCGCGCTTGACGTTCTTGCAAGGCACTTTCCGATCGTTGCTTTGAAGGATGGCGGCGAGGGCGCATGGCTTCGCTCCGCCGACACGCGGGCCCACTTGGCGGCAAAAGATGTTCCGGTGATCGATACGACAGGTGCGGGGGATGCCTTCAATGCCGGCTTTATCGATGCCTGGCTCGAAGGACACGATGTCAACATGGCGTTGGCCGCAGGCATCGAATATGGGAGTCTCGCGGTGCAGGCCGCGGGAGGCGCTGCGATCTTGCGCTCTCCCGACCGGATGGCGGGCTGAGACGGTACAGCAAGCGATGGGCGGCTGACTTCAAATAGAAAAGTCAGCCGCCTGGACCTTGCCTGGAAGGGTTTGGCTTGGACGAAGACATCGGGCAGATGGTCCAAGCCTTCGTTGGGCGTTCCCTAAAACGCTATGTTCTAGTTTTCTGCGGCACCGTTCTGAAACCACACGTCCAGATCCTTGCGTGCATTGCTGCCGGGCGCGAAATATTTGTCCTGCCAGCTCGCATCGCGGCTGAGGCCTGAGAAGGCATGGGTTCCGCCCTTCTGGATCATGTAGCGGAAACGATAATGATCATAGACATCCAGAACATGAACAGCGTAGGCCTTCGAAAGATCGTCATGGCCCGAGACGAGCAGCATGTTCTCGTCATTGTTCATGGATGCGCGATACCCGAGATTGTGGCTGCCGGTGATCACGACGGAGCCTGGTTGGCCCGGATCGATCACGACAATCTTGTCATGGATGATGGCATGGGCGCTTGGTCCTGCTTTGAGCAATTCCCTTTGCCAATAGCCGAACTGATCGTCGATGGCGGAGGCTGGCACGACATCGACCGACTGTTCGCCCGAGCGGTGGATCAATGTCGTATTGAATGTCTGAGCCGCGTTGGGGTCGGTCACGGCGCCACGAATGAACAATTCAGGCCTCGCATTTCCCAGGCGGGCAAGCTCGTTCACGATGCTGGGGTTGCCGGGCTGGAAGGCTAGGAACACGATAGCCGTCTTGGCTTGCTGCATGAGCTGGTACACGACTGACAAATCGGGTGGCGGCGGCGCATCCGCAGACAGATGGCTTGGACGCGGATGGGGCGTGTTCGGCGAAAACCAGACGGTGGCCATTGCCTGGTCCAAAGCGATATCCGTCGCACCGGCCTCCGCATCCGAGCTGCGCAAATCGTGGCCTTGCTTGGCGTCGTCATTCTGGGTGTCGGCAAGGAGCCTATCCCAATAATCCTTGTAGGCTTTCGCCAGTGTGGCGTCCTCGACGACAAGCGCATTGTTCGATTGGGCGCAGACCGCCGTGTCTGTCCAGTTTGTGCTGCCCAAAAGCACTGCCTGGGGCACCCCTTGTCCGTCCGCATAGATCATGAACTTGTTGTGACCGATATGGCCGCCGGGGACGAAGCGATCGAAGATCTGCAGGTTGGGATTGCTAGCGGCCTTTTCATGCAACGCCTGCCGCGCCGGATGATTTTCCTGATCGTCGGGACCGGTATTCGAGAGGATGATAGACAGTCTCGAAGCCCGGAGCAGGGCTCTTTCCAGCTCCACATCGTTAAGCTCGTATAATGCGGCATAGCATGTGCCGCCTTCCGCCTCGGCTCGGCGCAGAAGCGAAAGCAGCCCGTCGATAATCTGACCGGCGAGGTTCTCGCGCAACGGATCTCCTGGCTGATCGATGCGGCCCTTCAGCGTGACATAGTTGGGTGCGCCACTCGGCCCGGCGGGGATCTGATGCGCGAGATACTGGGTCGAGAGAATTCCCCTGTTGAAGTAGGCGCTGCAATGTCCATGCTTTTCCGTGAGGGTGACTGGCTGGCTCGCGAGCGGCTCGATCCCGGCAATCGCCACCAGGCGCTGTCCTTCGACGATCGCGCCGCCGACAGGCGTCACGCGATAGCGATAGGTTTTGCCCCGTGTTGCGGTCAGATCCTTCCAGCTGAACTTCTGTATCGGCCAGATCCAGGTATCCTTCATCTGCCAGGCCGGGTTGGTTTCGCCCGTGAAGCCGACCCAGGCCGGAAGTGCTTCCCAGCTGCCATCTCCTCCTGCGGCCAAGACCTCCGCGCGATCGATCGCAAAGCCAAGGCAGCCCGCGATTGGATTTTCGAACCGCCACGCTATTTGAACGACGTCGTTGTTGGCCCAGACTGTAATATCAGACATTGGATCGCCCTCCGTGCGATTGCGCGATGAACCTCCACTTTCATCGCTTCATGAAACCGTCTCACTGCTCCATGACCGGCCGATGACGAAGCATACCGTCCCGCGCCGGCTAAGACCGAGATGTGTCTCCTTCGCGGGATAGTTCAAGGCTAAGCATCAGCCGGATGGGTATGCGGAGAAGGACGGGATATCTGACGCTCTCGGCGAGTTTCGATGTGCGATGCCCTGATCGCCGGCGAGCTGACCGTTCCAAACACCTGTAAAGCCTGTCTGGGAGGCGCCTTGCGGGAGGTGTCTGAAACGTGAATTTGAAAACATAATAAAATCAGCAACTTGTAAGATTTTCGTAATTTCTCTCAGAACTCCTATTGACGGCGGCGCGGTGCATTCTCTATAAGCCCGATCACTGACGAGGGCGGCGGCGCTGCTGGCGACGAAGTCCTTCGCTCTAGTGTTTCCTGGATTGGCTGCGATGCTGATTGATGGTTCTGGGCTTAGGTGCCTGGGATTGCGGGAA
>NZ_JAELUG010000235.1 GCF_016429255.1 Rhizobium sp. ASV8 | reverse complement strand
CGCCATAGGCGACCAAACCGAGCTCATCGGAGAAGCCCCATTGCGTAACCATTGCCCGGGCAAGCTTTGTCGCCTGCTCGATGTCGGAGGATGCGCCGGAGGTGATGTTTTCCTTGCCGAAGGTCAGCTCTTCCGCCACGCGGCCGCCCATCATGATGCACAGGCGCGAGACCATCCACTTGTAGCTCATCGAGTAGCGATCGCCCTCGGGGAGCTGCATGACCATGCCCAAGGCACGGCCGCGCGGAATGATGGTTGCCTTGTGCAGCGGATCGGCAACGGCGACGTAGAGTGCGGTAATGGCGTGACCGGCCTCGTGATAGGCCGTGAGCTTCTTTTCCGCCTCGGTCATGGCCGAAGAGCGGCGCTCGGCGCCCATCATGATCTTGTCCTTGGCGTCTTCGAATTCCTGCATCGTCACCAGACGCTTGTTGCGGCGGGCGGCCATGAGTGCGGCTTCGTTGACGAGGTTCATAAGGTCGGCACCGGAGAAGCCGGGCGTACCGCGGGCGAGCGTCTTCAGATCGACGTTCGGAGCGAGCGGAACGTTGCGGGCATGCACCTTGAGGATGCGCTCGCGACCGACGATATCCGGGTTGGGAACCACGACCTGACGGTCGAAACGGCCCGGACGCAAAAGCGCGGGGTCGAGAACGTCGGGACGATTGGTCGCAGCGATCAGGATGATGCCTTCATTGGCCTCAAAGCCGTCCATCTCGACCAGCAGCTGGTTGAGGGTCTGTTCGCGCTCGTCGTTACCGCCACCAAGACCGGCGCCACGATGGCGGCCGACGGCGTCGATTTCGTCGATGAAGATGATGCAGGGCGCATTCTTCTTCGCCTGCTCGAACATGTCGCGGACGCGGCTCGCACCGACACCGACGAACATTTCGACGAAGTCGGAACCGGAAATGGTGAAGAACGGCACATTGGCTTCGCCGGCGATGGCGCGGGCCAGAAGCGTCTTACCCGTGCCGGGAGGGCCAACGAGCAGCACGCCGCGCGGGATACGACCGCCGAGGCGCTGGAACTTCTGCGGATCGCGCAGGAATTCGACGATTTCTTCCAAGTCCTGCTTGGCCTCGTCGACGCCGGCGACGTCCTCGAAGGTCACGCGACCGTGCGCTTCCGTCAGAAGCTTGGCCTTGGACTTGCCGAAGCCCATGGCTCCGCGCGAACCGCCCTGCATCTGCCGCATGAAGAACAGCCAGACGCCGAGGATCAGGAGCATCGGCAACAGCGTGCCGAGATAGCTCAGGAAGCTCGAAGAACCGTCCGACTCGGGACGACCGACGATGTTGACGTTCTTGTTTTGCAGGCGTTCAAGCAGGCTGTCATCCACGACCGGAGCATAGGTCTGGAAGGGCGTTCCATTTTCCACATAGCTGCCGACGACGCGATTGCCGGTGACGGTAACGTCACGGACGCGACCGGAATCAACTTCCCGAAGGAACTGCGAATAAGGAATTTCCCTGGAGCCTGTTTGTGCCGGCGCGTTCTGAAACATACTGAACAGAGCAATCAACAGCAGAGCTATGATTGCCCACAGAGCGAAATTACGAAAATTAGGGTTCATCGAACTCCCCAGCACTGAAACTTCCGCCGCTTGAGCGACGGCATTACTTGATCCCTAACATAGGGTTGCGCCAAGCCGTTGCCAAGGCAAACAGCGTCGACACATGTTTTTTACGTCTATAGGACCGAAAGCGGCGGCCGCATATAGGCTTGACGGCCAAAAGCGACCGAAAGGCGATCTGCAAACATGAGGTCGAATCGTGTCAAAAAGCGGTCGAACGGCGCGAGATAAGGCGCAACCGTCACGTCAGGCGCTGTTCCGGCCTCGTCCGAGGTAATCCGAGGCATGGCCGCGCGCGCGCGTCGCACAGCGCCCCTCGGCAAACTCGGTGGAAAAATCGACGCGTCATCCGCACCGGCCGCTCTTACGCAAACCGGCGCCGATCCTTGATTGACCACCTCCAGACGGCCGTCCCAGATACCTCTTGCGCCCGGTAAGAGCGCCAGCGGCCCGATGTTGCGGCTTTCCCGCATGAGGTAAAGCGCCTCTCGGCGCAGATCGAAGACGACGCCGCCTGCCGTGCGCCGTCCCGGGATGCCGCCCTTCACGAAAGCGAGAATGCGGTCCATTGGATCGCGGCCGGGCCCATAGACTTCACCGCCGAAGACGGCGGCTAGGTAGGAAAGCGCGTAAGCGACGACCGGCGCATCCTCCAACAAGGCGGATCGGCGGATCGCACAAAGCGCTGCGGCGTGAACGGTCACATGCTCGTCCAGCCAAGCCGCCGCTCTCTCTGCCAATGCGACACGATTCGCACCATTGTTTGCTGCAATGGTATCTAGCGGTTGCGCGGCCAGACGCATACGTGTCCGCACGCGCTCGTAGCGTGTATCCTCGTTGCTGGGGTCTTCGAGCCAAGACAATCCATGTGTTTCGAGATAGGCGCGGATGTCCGCCCGCCTACACGAAAGAAACGGCCTGACGATCCAGATGCGGCGATCGAACAGCATTGCGTCCGCAATGCCGGTGCTGGCCTCGTCCCTCGCCTTGCCGCCGCGCGCGCCCCGCATGGCAAGCGTTTCGCGCTGATCATCGGCGGTATGCGCGGTAACGATCACATCGGCCGAGATCTCATCTGCAAGGTTGGCCATCAGTTCATAGCGCGCTTCACGGGCGGCGGCCATAATGCCGCTCGTCGGCTTGGCGCCATCCCAACGACGGGTGAAGTGAGAGATGCCATATTGGGCGCAGAGTGCGGCAACCTCCAGCGCTTCATCTGCGGCACTGGCGCGCAAACCATGATCGATGGTTATGGCGGAGAGGGTGAAATCGGAATGGGGAGAGGAATTCAGCTGCTCGGCCAGGGCGATCAACAGCCCGGTGGAATCGCTGCCGCCGGAAATGGCGACCAGAATATGAGCAGGCTTTGCCAGCGAATGAAGAAACGCGGCGGCTGCGATTTCGGGCGCAAGAGCGGCGGCAGCACCAGTCACAGCGACCTCAGACATGGCACTCAGCAGGCAAGACGCTTCTGTTCGCTTGCGACCTTGCTGGTAACGGCCTTGGAAGCCTTCGGATAGCGCTTGCCGACCTCGCGAAGCGTGGCGCAGGCGGTATCCTTGTTGTCGAGCGCGGCAAGCGACATGCCGAGCTTCAGAAGCATTTCAGGAGCCTTTTCCGACGTGCTGTACTTCTGATGCGCATTCAGGAATGTCTTGGCGGCATCATTGTACTTGCCCTGAGAATAGAGCGCTTCGCCAAGCCAGAAATTCGCATCGGCAGACCGCGAGCTGCTGGGGTAGCTGTCGATATACTGGCGGAACTCCCGTTCGGCGACGCTATAGTCGCCGGACAGGACGTGGCCGTAGGCCGCCTTGTACTGATCGTTTTCGTTGCCGAGCGACGCCGTCTGCGCCCCCGAACCGGAAATGGGCGCAGCGCCGGAACCGTTATCGGTTCCGGTAGAGGAGCTGCCCACTTCGCTGCCGCTCTGATCGAACTGGATCGAGCCGAGCTGCGATGGCGGCTTACCCGTGCTGGAGCCGCGCTGCGGGGTAACGCCTGTGTTTTGAGAACCACTGATGACACCGGCGATGTCATCCTGTTTCCCGCTGGAGCCCTGAGCCGGCACATCGGCCTCGCTCTTCTTCATCGTGCCGCCGCCTGCCGGCGCGCTGCCACCACGCTTCTCAAGCTGCTGGAAGCGGAATTCGTTATCTTCCTGCGTCTTGCGGATCGTCTCCTGCATCTGCAGCAGCTGATAGCTCATTTCCTCGACGCGGCCGTTCAACTGGCGCATCTGGTCCTCCAGCTGCTGCAGGCGAACCTCGGCATCGCTGTTCTGAACCTTGATGACCGGCGCATTGCCGTATTGTGCTTGTCTCTGATACGCGTTGTTCGGTGCCGACTGCGCGGAAGCATCGCGGCTCCCGAGGTGGATTCCGAACAGCGACAAGGCAGAAGCATCGCGCTCACTACCGACAAAGGCAGCGAGACACAGCATGCTCGCCACGACAAGTTTTCTCATATGGATCGTCCTGTCTCATTGATTCTTCGGGCCAGGGGCTCGAACAGGAGATTTTTACAATTGCTCTCAAAAAGCAACGGAGTTCGGCCAAAGTGTGGTCAAAAAAACAAAGGCGGCCGCAAGGACCGCCTTATGCATTTCGACGGGTCGCTTGACCTATCAGGAGCCGGCGCCGTTGAGCACGGTAACGGAGCGACGGTTCTGCGACCAGCAGGAGATGTCGTCGCAGGTCGCGACCGGGCGTTCCTTGCCGTAGGAGATCGTCTTCATGCGCTTGGCCGGAACGCCGCGCGAAGCGAGGTAGTCCTTGGCGGCAGCCGCACGGCGAGCGCCGAGAGCAAGGTTGTATTCGCGCGTACCGCGTTCGTCGGCATGGCCTTCGACCGTGATTGCGTAGTTCGGATAGCGAGCGAGCCACTGAGCCTGACGGTCGAGCGTCTGGGCGGCATCGGCGCGGATCGAGGTGCTGTCCGTGTCGAAGAAGATGCGGTCGCCAACATTGACCGTAAAGTCCTGCGGCGAGCCCGGAGTAGCGGCGCCGGCACCACCGTTCAGGCCAAGACCGTTGGCATCATTCGGCAGACCCTTCTTGGAAGCGCAGCCAGCCAGAGAAAGGCCGACGAAAAGCGCGATCATGATCGGGTTGCGAGCGAGGTTTTGCAT
>NZ_JAELUG010000234.1 GCF_016429255.1 Rhizobium sp. ASV8 | reverse complement strand
GCCGCCGATCATCGCCAGCTTCGTACTCACGCCATCTCGATCTGGCGTGAAATCGCTGGCTCCATAGCTGCCTGAAACACGGCACACATCCGCAACGCCGGTTCCCAACATTTAAGGCGACGCCACCGGCCGCACTCGTCTTTGCCGATTATTATTTTGACAACGAGCAGTTGGCGACGTTGATGATCGAACGTGAAACTGCAGAGCTGTCGAAGGGTTTCGAACGCCGCCATGACGAGGCGCCCTACAAGTTGCCGCACGACCTCCACCGTTACGGCGTCCAGGATGGCTTTTATGTCACCCGCATTCGCACACCCTCCGGCCAGCTTCTTTATACAAACTGCGACGCGCGATTCGACAATCATCTTCTGCCGCAGGAGGTCAGCCCTCCCGACCTCTGGTCTCGCATGCTGAGCGATGGTAAACCGCTCGCCGTCGCCGGCGGCAAGACCTATGAAATCCATGGGGACAGGATTTTTATCGAGATCGCGATCCTGCAGGACAGCGACGGCATCATGTGGGCAGTGATCGGGCGCGAGTTTACGGATCATCTTGCCACCCCGATGGCGATCATGCTGCTTTTCGTCCTCGGTGGCACGTTATTGTCGATCCGTCAGGCCTTGCGCCCCGTTGCAAAAGCAGCGCAAGAGGCCGGTCATCTGGATCCACTCGACCCCAGCCATCTGATCAACCAGACCGGTATGCCACGCGAGATTGCAGATCTTGCCGCCGCAGTGAACCGGAGCCTGGCGCGTATCGGTACACTCATGAAGTCGCAGCGTCTGTTCGCCACGGCTGTTGCGCACGAAGTCCGTACGCCGTTGGCGATGATGAAGCTGGAACTTGGCAATATCGAACATCCGCGGGCGCGAAAAATCGAGGTCGATCTGGACGCGCTGGCGGATTTTGTCGGTCAGATCACGGCGTTAGGACGGCTCGAAAGTGCCGACCGTGCGGTGTTCCAGCAGGTCGACCTGGCAAGGCTAGCCGATTGGGTGGTAGCCGATATCGCTCCCCTGGTCTACGACCGCGATCACGCCATCGCCTATAGCAATTTAGGCGCGGGCTCAATCGAAGGTCATGCGCCGCTGCTCGCCGACGCGCTGCGCAATCTTATCGAAAACGCCGTCAAACATACCCCTGATGGCACCACCATCGAAGTCGTTGCAGGTCCCGGCCCGCGTCTGACGGTCATAGATGATGCCGGCGTTTTTGACGCACGAGCGGAGCGCTCCTTTGATGATCTCAATGCCGATCGTATGGGGGTCGGCCTTGAGATCGTACGCCGGATCATGGCCCTGCATGGCGGGCGGATGGAGATCGCGGCGGATCCTGGCTGTCGCACAGCCATTGCGCTCCTGTTTGATCTGCAAAAATCCTAGATTGAGCCGAAGAAACTGCCGCCAAGCAGCGTGACAGTGCCGTAAACGAGGCCAAAGGCTGTCAGAAGACAGACAGCGGCGAGAGGCAGCGACCCACCCGTCGCCTCATCATGGTCAACATAAGATTCGCGCCTTTTGCGGCCAGTGACCATGGCGCCGATCAGATCTTCGCGCTTGACGAACTGGTAGTAGAGGTTCGCAACGATATGCAGTCCTGCGAGGACGAGGATGGCGAAGTAGAACCACGCGGCATGTATGGAGGCGACCCACCTCGAACCGGTATCCCCGACCAGTCCAGCAAAAGGCCCCGCGGCGGTCACTCCGTCGCTCGAGAAGAATCCGAGTAAAACCTGCACACAACAGGCGACGAGGAGACCGATAACCATCAGGCCGCCGGCGGGATTGTGGCCGAGATAATGCTCCGCCCTGTTGCGCCATAACGCCTTAAGATAGGCCCATGCAGCGGCAGGCGGACGCACGAAACCGGAAAACCGCGCCGTTGAGCTCCCGAAAACACCCCACAGGATGCGATAAACCACCAGGATGAGAACGCCGTAACCGGCGGCTTTGTGAACCGTCATATCCGGATCGTTGAAGCCACTCGAGACCCAGGCCGTCAGGATCAATGCGACGAGCGACCATTTGAATAGACGGGTGGGAAGGTCCCAGGCACGCACGACATCGCTCTTGGCAGGTGAAATCTTGCTTTCTTTTCCGGTGGGCAGTTCGCAATAGGGGTCATAGGCGGATCGTTGTTCGCTCATGTGAAGTTTCCTGTTCGGGGAGTTTCGCGGCGACTACTTGTAGGCCGTGTGGCAGGACTTGCACTCGGCTGCCACGGCCACGAATGCCTTGCGAAACGAGGCTTTGTCTTGCGTCTGCTGGCTCGCGGTGCCGGCAATCACGGCCATCCTGCTGAAGCGGGCGTGGAGATCCCTCTCCTTGGCGCTGCCTTGGCCGGCAAACATCGCGTCAGCGGCCGCTGCATCCGCCGCGTAGCGCCGCAAGACCTGCTCGGCGGCTTTGCCATCGAAGTTGGCGAGCACGGCTTTGGCCGAGGCCGTATTATCACCCATGCTGCCCATGACACTCTTGAGCGAGGCAGCGACGGCCGGCCCCGCCAGCGCGGCGAGAACAAGACCGGCTCCGATGTAGCGATTAAGCTTGGAGGATGATTTTCGCGGTTGTGTCATGGTGCTCGTTTTTCGTTGATTTACAAAAGGGACCACTCTTGGCTGCAACGGGGTGACTGACGGCAACGACCATACTGCAGCGGTCAAGAGCCTGATATCTATGGGAGCAATTGCGGCGAAATCCACGATTGCGCCCGTATTGCAGGCCTCTTTCCTCGTCTCATGACAGGCTTTTGACAGGTTCGCCGATCGCGGCTTCAATGATTGGAAGACCTGACGTCAAACTGTACGGCTTGACATCGGGCGCTGTGAGTTGCCGCTATACGCACTCTCAGATCCATGCTTGCACAATGGGGCGGCACATGCGACCGGCTCGGTTCAGAGTTGGATCGGTTGGATTTACCGCTTCGACGCCGACGAAATCCGATCGATGTGAACGGAACACTTTGCATGATGGACTATGTGATCGACCGTGGATCCGAAGACTTTATCGAAAACATCAATCGTGTGAGCCGCAACTACGATCAGATCGGCCTTGGTTTCGATGGCAATGGCGAGCACCGTGTCGGCGGCACGACCGGTGCGCACATGAACAAGCGCGGGCACTGAAAGCTGTCTGCAAAGCAACGACAGCTTTTCTTCCGCCTCGCCGATCACGGAGATCGCCCACTCATCCGGCCCTTGCCTGACAAGAGATGGAAAGCGCTCGACCGTGTGGGCGAGATGAAGGGTTCCATCTGTGTCAAGGAGCATGCGGGCCGTGTGTATCAGATGCTCGGCCTTCTCCTTCGATCCGAGGCCAACCGCACAGACAATCGACTTATACATAACTCCACCTCAGAACAGATCTTTCCCACCGGTGCCGACGAATTCGGTTCGAAACCCAAGGGCATGTACCTGCTTCAGAAATCGATCCGCACCCAAAACGTCAACCTTGAAGCTATCCCGCAGACATTGGCAGAGAGGATTGCACAATTCTTCATGAACCCACGCCCGAGCGCGGGATGACACAACTGTAATTTCCCATTCGTCGCTGTCTGTTCGGTCGAGGCGAAAATCGCTGTCCTCGCGCTGCGGGAGGGGGTATCCGGCGCCCGCAAGCAGCGCTTCCCCTGTTCGTGTGCAATTCATAGTCATGGTTTTACATCCTCTCCTATGTCGCTTGCAGAGATGGCAGATCAGGTTACGGTCAGTTGATCGTCGAGCGCGTAGACGCCGGGTGCCGACCACGCGGCAGTTTCCGCCGCACGCCGCTCTGACCATGTTCTGACCTTGCCTCTCAAGGTGACCTTGCCGCCGGAAACGTCGACCTCAATCGCTTGCGCCTCCAATTCCGCATGGCGTTCCAGTGCATTTTCGATGCGCTTTTTAACATCGTCGGCGCTGATGCCAGGAACGACCTCTATGAGATTGGAGACGCCGACGACACCGGCGAGATCCCTGACGGCGGAAGCGGCAGCGTTCTTTTGGTATTGCCATTCGACCTTGCCGGTAAGCGTAACTACGCCCCTGCACACGCGGATCTGCACCGTTTGCTTTGGAATGGAGACATTCCAGTCCACTATCTTGACTGCCCGTCGGGCAATGTCGTCGTCGTCCGTCCGCCGCGGACCCAAGATGCGGACGTCCATTTCCTGGGCTATGGCGCGGACGCCTTTGACGCGTCTCGCGGCTTTCTCTGCCGCGTCCTTCTCCGCATATGTGCCAACATGTCCGGTCAGAGTGACGATGCCGTCGCGCACGGTGACACCAATCTCGGCCGCATCCACTTTCGGCTCAAATTCCAGTTCATCCAGAATATTCTGTCTGAGAGTAATGTCGTCCATGACCGTCTCCTTAAAACTCCATTGACTGAGGAACGGTAGGGCCGTGCAAGCCGCAGATCATTGATCAAGGTCAATGATCTGCGGCAGGTGAAGGCCATCAAGCCACAATTTCGATGATCGGCACCAGGCCGGCGGCAAGCGAACCACCGCTGCCTTCGCTCGAATTGTGATGTCGCGGGAATGGAGCACATTGAGACGGATCAATGTCCGATCCCCGAAGTTCGATCTAATGACCCGATAGCAGATGAGCCGCACATCGTCATGGCGCAACAACCGGAGCCCTCAAATGGGTGGCGTCGCCTTAAATGTTGGGAACCGGCGTTGCGGATGTGTGCCGTGTTTCAGGCAGCTATGGAGCCAGCGATTTCACGCCAGATCGAGATGGCGTGAGTACGAAGCTGGCGATGATCGGCGGC
>NZ_JAELUG010000233.1 GCF_016429255.1 Rhizobium sp. ASV8 | reverse complement strand
GGTCCGATACAGGCCTGCATCATGCGGCATAGCAGGAAGATGCCGATATTGGGCGCGATAACGCAGCCGATCGAGGCGACAATGAAGACGGAGAGTGCCGTCAGCACGACCAGCCTGCGGCCGAAGCGATCCGATATCGCTCCCCCGATCGCTTCCAGGAACGCAGTCACGATGGAAAAGCCGGCGACGGAGAGGTTCACGAGGGCGAAATCGGCATGGAATGCCGCGGCGATTTTCGGCAGCGACGGCAGGATCATGTTGACGGGCAGCACGGCCAGTGCCGAAAGCAGGATGAGGGTCGTCAGCCTCGGTGGTGCGGCTGCGTGCCCCGCTTCTTCTTCGATGGCTTGCCTGGGTGAACGTTCGATGCGGCTTCTCGTGCGCGTCATGGCCTTGTCCGTCGTGTGGATGGAAAGTCGAGGGAAATCTGACGAGGGGCCACCCGGATTTCGGGCAATAAAAAAGGCCCCGTCAGGAGCCTGCTTACCGCGCATGGGTGCTTTCGCCGGATGGTTACACCATCCTGCCCATGCGCCTTCCTACCACTACGAGAACCAATGTCGTGTTCATGGCACAAGAGCTAAACGGAAAGCCGCGCATGGTCAATGCGCGGCCAGTTGGCCGAAGCGAGTGCTGCGTTTGCAAGCCTCAAATGTCGTAGCTGTGGCCGGCGTTGAGCGTCGAGATGAATTGCTTGGTCCGCTCCTGCGCCGGGGCGCCGAAGATGCTGCGGGATGAGCCGGTCTCGACGATGTTGCCTGCTTCGAGAAAGACCACGTTGTTGGCGATCTTCGATGCAAGCCGCAGGTCGTGCGTTGCCATCACCATGGTCGTGCCTTCTTTTGCAAGCTTGCCAAGGACATCGACCACTTCCGCCGCCAGTTCCGGATCGAGCGCCGAGGTCGGCTCGTCGCAAAGCAGGACGCGTGGCGAGGGAGCAAGTGCGCGGGCGATCGCAACGCGCTGCTGCTGGCCGCCGGAGAGCGTCGAAGGCCAGGCATCCATCTTGTGGGCCATGCCGACCTTGGTCAGCAGTTCTACGGCGCGCGCGCGAGCCTTGTCGGCCGGCCAGCGCAGCACGGTCGTCAGGCCCTCCATGACATTGCCGATGGCGGTCTGATGCGGAAAGAGCTGGAAATTCTGGAAGACCATGCCGGTCTGCCGGCGGATCTTCTGGATCTCCTGCCAGGCGGGTTTCTTGCCCGGCTGGAAGGTGGCCGTCTCGTCGCCGATGCGGATCGTGCCCGCCGTCGGGATCTCCAGCAGGTTGATGCAGCGCAGGAGCGTGCTTTTGCCACCTCCGGACGGGCCGACAAGCGCCGTTACCGTACCTTCGGGAATGACGAGGCTGATATCCTTGAGGATGACGTTCTCGCCGAAGCGCTTTTCGATGTGCTGGAGTTCGATCATGCCTGCGCCTCCAGCGTACCGCCGGAGCGGGAGAAATGGCGTTCGAGATAGCCCTGCAGCGTCGAGAGGAAAGTGCTGAGCACCAGATAGATAATGGCGGCCTCGATATAGAGGATCAGCGGTTCATAGGTCGTCGCCACGATGCGCTGTGCCGCCTGAAACAATTCCGGCACGGTGATGGCTGCGGCAAGCGAGGTATCCTTGACCAGCGAGATAAACGTGTTCGACAGCGGCGGCACGGCAACACGGGCTGCCTGCGGCAGGATCGTGCGGCTCATGGCCTGGCGCCAGTTCATGCCGATGGAATAGGCGGCTTCCCACTGGCCCTTCGGCACGGAGGAGATGACGGCGCGAATGATTTCCGACGTATAGGCGCCGACGCTGAGCGTGAAGCCGATCACCGCGGCCGGGAAGGCATCGAGCAGTATGCCGAGGCTCGGCAGGCCGTAGAAGATGACGAAGAGCTGCACCAGAAGCGGTGTGCCGCGGATTACCCAGACATAGAAACGTGCAACAGCGACAAGCGGCGGCGGCCCGAACAGCCTCGTCACGGCAGTGACAAGACCGAGCAGCAGCCCGAGAACGAAGGTGATCAGGGTGAGTGGGATGGTGAAGACGAGCCCCGCCCAAAGCAGCGTGCCCAAAGACTCCCACATCAGTTGCAACCAGTGCTCCACGCAGAAGCGACCTTTCCATAAGAGAATGCGTCCGGAGATGTCCCCGGACGCATCTTTTTCACAATTTAGCGTTTCTGCCTATTCCCCTTACTTCGAAACGTCCTGTCCGAAGTATTTCTGGGAGATCTTGGCATAGGTGCCGTCGGCCTTGATGTCGGCCAGTGCCTTGTTGATGGCAGCCTGCAATTCCGGCTCGCCCTTGCGGATGATGGCGGCGGAATAATCGGCATTGGCCTGCTGGGCAACGATCTTCACCGGCGCATCCGGCTTGTGCTTCTTGAAATCTAGGAAGGAGAGGCTGTCGTTGATGGTGGCGTCGGCGCGGCCGGTCAGCACGAGCTGGATCGACTGGTCGAAGCCGTCGGTGCCGACGAGTTCGGCGCCGGACTCGGTGGCGAGCTTGCCGAAGTTGCTTGTCAGCGACTGAGCGGACTTCTTACCCTTGAGATCGGGGAAATCCTTGATGTCGGTGTTGCTTTCCTTGACGATCAGCACGGCCTTGGAGGCGATGTAGGGATCGGAGAAATCATACTTCTTCTTGCGGGCATCGGTGACGCCGACTTCGTTGATGACGGTGTCGTAGCGGTTGGCGTCGAGGCCGGCGATCAGGCCGTCCCACTTGCCTTCCAGGAACTGCGCCTTGACGCCGAGCTTCCCGGCAATGGCTTCGGCGATCTCGACATCGAAGCCGGTGAGCTTGCCGCTCTCGTCATGATAGGTGAAGGGCGCATAGGTGCCTTCCGTGCCAACCTTCAGCACACCGGCAGCCTGGATCGCCTTGAGATTGTCGCCGGCATGGGCGGGCACGAGAAGCGCGGCCTGCACGAGGGCGGCGGCGGCAACAGTCTTCAACCAGTTCATCGTTTTCTTCCGTTTCTTGAGAGCGGTTTCAATCAATGCGGCATACATCGCAGAAATACCGCATCGAGAAAGCGTAGAAAACTGCGAAAGAATGCGGCAAATGCGAATATTTTTCTCAAAGAGGACTTTGAGTGGTTTTAAGTGCGGTGCGGTTCGTTATCGTTCGAGCCGCGGCAAACAGCTGGACTACAATACGATCCGCCCTTGGAAACACTTATTATGCTATCGCTAAAACCCTTTTCGACTGAGCATTTCGCAGTTCTGTCTACCTGGTTCGACAATGAGAGGGAGTTGGCTCAGTGGGGCGGTCCGGGTTTCAGCCATCCGCTTGACGCTTCGCAGCTTGCTCCTCTGCTTCAGGCGGGCCACGGCGACCGTCCGGAGCGGCGCTGCTGGATGGCCGAAGACGAAAGTTTAAGCCCGGTCGGCCATGTTCAGCTGGTCTATGATTGGCAAAACGGGGTGGCGCGGATAGCAAGGGTCGTCCTGGCGCCTGTCATGCGCGGCAAGGGACATGCCGCCCCAATGCTGAAGTTGGTTCTGGCCAGGGCTTTTTCGGAAGACGTAATCGAGCGGGTAGAGCTCAATGTCTATACCTGGAACGAGCCTGCGATACGCACCTATGCGAAACTCGGCTTTGTCAGCGAAGGCGTGAGGCGATCGTCCGCAAAGGTCGGCGAGGAGCGATGGGATACCGCGATCATGGGAATGCTCAGGGCTGAATGGAACGATGTCGTTGCGGCGATGTGATCGAGGCAAGCTGCCTACAATCCCGCGGAGGCTTCGCCGCTTGTCCCTTTGAAAAGGGTAATCGCCAGTTCCGCCTCGTCGAAAGCGCTTGCCAGCATGATGGCCTCCTCCAAAGGGGCCTGCTTTTGAAGGAGGTGATAGAAAAAGCCGTGTACGAAGAGCGGGATGGCAGCGCCATCCGGGTATTCGGCGGGAGCGATGTAGGCACGTACGCCGCCGGAAAGAAATGCCTGTGCAAAGGCTTCGTTGCCCGTCAGGCAAGCCGTACTCAGAACGACTTTGCCCGGCAGATTGACCCGGTTCGTGAGATTGGCCGCGGGCAAACTTCCTTTGACAAGGGCTGACGTGTCGATGTCTTCGACGAATTCCCCAAGGACGAAGCCTGTTTCATCGCCGTGGCCGGATAGGATGATGTATTCCGGCGCGGCCAATCCTTGATCCAGGCATTTCAGAACATCGGCTGGCGTTCCCGGCAAGTGCAGGAGGACCGCAGCACCGAGGCTTTCGAGAATGGCCCTTAACAGAAGCGCTTCGCCGGAATCGCCGATCGCGACAATGGCAATCGGTTCGCGAGGCCAGGAGAAGGATTTGTCGATCATCATCTATCTCTATCATCATCCACGGATGTGAAGGCCCGGCACCACGGCGGGCTATATCATACCTTGCCGCGAAAATCTGCGAACGACACCTTTAGCGATAAAGCATGCTGCGCAAAAGCGTGGAGCGGTTTTGCGGTACCGACAGGCGCGGTATCAAGGGCCTAAAGTGCGAAAGACCTGTCTGAAAGACGGCTGCGCAGTTTAGAATTCGCCCTTTGGCCTCTCAAGCCGCAGCCGTGCGCCGCTTCATCCGTTCGCTGACGATGATGATCAGGCCTGCACTGAGAATCAGAATGGCGCCGATGAAGGTGTTGCTGCCGGGGATGTCGCCCCAGATCACGTAACCGAGCAGGAAGGCCCAGACGAGCGACGTATATTCGAACGGCGCCAGTACCGAGACGGGCGCCTGGCGCATGCCCTCGAACAGCGCGAGCTGGCCGGCGCCGGCGATGATGCCGGTGAGCGCGAGCAGGACGATCTGGAACGGCGTCGGGGTGTGCCAGTAGGCAATGGCCATGCCGGCGGTCAGGATGATGAACAGGATATTGGAGACGGCCATCTGGATGTGGCTTTTCTCATGC
>NZ_JAELUG010000232.1 GCF_016429255.1 Rhizobium sp. ASV8 | reverse complement strand
CAAGATTTTTGGCGCCGAGAAAACCTACTTCGTTCTGAACGGCACCTCCACGTCCAACAAAGTCGCGCTCTCAGCGCTCGTCACTGATGGCGATCTCGTGCTGTTCGATCGCAACAATCATAAGGCCGCCCATCATGGCGCGCTGATGATCTCCGGCGGCATTCCGGTCTATCTGCCGACCAGACGCAATGTCTACGGCTTGATCGGCCCCATGGATTTTGCGGCTATGGACGAGGAAGCTCTGCGCGAGCGCATCCGCAATCACCCGCTGGTCAAGGATCCGGAAGCCCACAAGAAGCAGCGCCCCTTCCGCGTCGCCGTCGTGGAGCAGTGCACCTATGACGGCACGATCCACAACGCCGAAATGATCCTCAAGCGCATCGGTCATCTGTGCGACTACATCCTGTTCGACGAGGCCTGGGCCGGCTTCATGAAATTTCATCCGCTCTATGCCGGTCGGTTCGCTATGGGCCTTGCCGAACTCGGCCCGGACGCGCCTGGTATCATTGCCACGCAATCCACCCATAAGCAGCTCGCAAGCTTCTCCCAGGCCTCGCAGATCCACATGAAGGACCGGCACATCACCGGCCAGAAGCGCCGCGTCGAGCATAGACGCTTCAACGAAAGCTTCATGCAGCACGCTTCGACCTCGCCCTTCTATCCGCTGTTTGCCTCGCTCGACGTCGGCGCGCAGATGATGAAGGGCCGCTCGGGCGAAGTGCTTTGGGACGACACGATCCGTCTCGGCATCGAGCTGCGCAAGAAGATCCGCGCCGTGCGCCGCGAATTCGAGGAGAAGGAGCATCGCCCAGAGCGTCGCTGGTTCTTCGAGCCTTTCGTGCCGGATCGCGTGGCAATCCCGGATGTCTCGAGCGCCGGCGCCGTGCACGACGTACCTTGGGAGAGCATCGCCACCGACCAGCTTGCGACCAATCCGGCCTTCTGGCATCTGACGCCCGACGCTGCGTGGCACGGATTTGCCGGCATGGAACCGGGCTTCGCGATGACGGACCCGAACAAGCTCACACTGCTTACCCCCGGCTTCGACCGGGCGAGCGGGAAATACACCGAGCACGGCATTCCTGCCCCGGTGGTTGCACAATATCTACGTGAAAACCGCATCGTCGCCGAGAAGAACGACCTCAACTCACTGCTGTTTCTCCTCACGCCCGGCGTCGAAGCCAGCAAGGCCGGCACGTTGATCAGCGGCCTGGTCGCCTTCAAGAAGCTCTATGACGACAATGCCCTGCTGGAAGAGGCTATTCCTGAGTTCTATCGCCGCCGACCGGGCCGCTACGCAGGCGTAAGGCTGCGCGATCTCTGCACGGACATGCATAATTTCTTCCGCCAGGCCAATGTCAGCGCGCTGCAGACGTTGCAGTTTTCCGCGGCCCACCTGCCGCCGATTGCGCTCTCGCCCCATGATGCCGCACGCTGCCTGGTGCGCAACGATGTCGATTACCTGCCGATCGACGCCATCGCCGACCGCATCGCAACGACGCCATTCGTGGTCTATCCGCCGGGTATCGCCACCATCGTGCCGGGCGAGCGCCTGACGGATGAGGCAAAACCCATGCTAGACTATCTCAAGATGTTCGAAGCCTGCTTCAACATTTTCCCCGGCTTTGAAGTCGAGATTCAAGGACTCTATCGCGAGATTGATGAAACCGGCCGCATCCGCCTCTATACTTACGTCGTTGCGGAATAGTCCGGGAATTCAGGTTCGATCATGGAGCAGAATAGAACGATCGTCATTCGCCCTTCGCGCGAGACCGACGTCGATGCCATGTTGGCGATCTACCGTCGCCACATTCGCCGCGGTGTCGAAGATGGAGTGGACGACAACGACACGCCGCAATCCGACGACCTCAAGGACCGGCGCAAGAATCTTAGGAACCGCCGGTTCCCTCATGTCGTCGCGGTTGAAGGTGAGAAGGTCGTTGGTTACGCCTATGTGGTATTGTTCCGCAAACGCCCAGCCTATCGCTATACCGTCAAGCACTCGATCTATGTCCATCACGACCATATCGGCCAAGGTGTCGGCAGCCTGCTCATGCGCGGGCTGATCGACGCCTGCGCGGCCGCCGGATTCCGGCAAATGATCGGCTACATCGACGCAGACAACATCGCCTCGCTCACCCTGCACGAGCGCTTCGGCTTCGTGCGGGTCGGCCTCTTGCCGGCGGTTGCGTATCGTTACGGCCATTGGGCCGACACGGTAATGGTTCAGCGTTCCCTAGGCTCCGGCTCGACCACGCCGCCACCGCCACCACCGCTTTCAACCCGATAATGAGTAATTCCAGGGATCTCGTGACAGGGACTGGCTTCTCTTGAAGCGTCGCTCAGACCATATGTGCGGCAGCGCCGCTCGCCGCCAATAGAAAAACGACGATCCAGGGCGGCGTTTTCCAGACGGTGAGCAACAGGAAGCCCGCCAGCGCCAAGGCGAAATCCTTCGGCGAGAGCACCGCTGATGTCCAGACAGGGTTGTAGAGCGCGGCACCGAGGATGCCCACGACGGCGGCATTGGCCCCACGCATGGCCGCCTGCGCCGTCGGCCGAAGCCGCAACGCATCCCAGTAGGGAAGCATGCCATAGACCAACAATATCCCCGGCAGGAAGATCGCAACAAGGGCGATCGACGCGCCGGCAAAGCCATTGGGTTCCGGCCCCACGACTGTGCCGAGGTAGGCCGCAAATGTGAACAGCGGCCCCGGTACCGCCTGCGCCAGACCGTAGCCGGTCAGGAAGGTTTCGTTCGTGACCCATCCCGAATCCACCACTTGGGCCTGCAACAGGGGAAGGACGACATGTCCTCCTCCGAATACCAACGCCCCGGAGCGGTAGAAGGCATCGAACAGCGCAATTGCTTGGTAACTGTTTGTCATCACGAACAGCGCCGGGAGGACCAAGAGGACTGCAAATGCGACAAGAGCTATGGCTCCCCCGCGGCGCGATACCGGAAAGTGCAGGCGGCTTGCCGATGTGAAAGACGGTTCGCCGCGACAGAGCCAGAGCCCACCGACCGCTCCGAGAGCGATTGCGCCGGTTTGACCGAGCGCTCCACCGATGAAGACGACAATCGCAACGGCTGCAAGAGCGATGGCGGCCCGCCCCCGATCCGGCGTCAGGGTTCTTGCCATGCCCCAGATCGCCTGGGCAATCACCGCGACAGCGACCAGTTTCAATCCGTGCAGAATGCCAGTCGAGGCCGCTCCGGTGAAAGTTGCCGTGCCGACGGCAAAGGCGAACAGGATCACAGCGGACGGCAAGGTGAAGCCGAGCCACGCCGCCAACCCGCCAAGCAGCCCGTTGCCGCGTAGGACCCCGAGCGAAAATCCGACCTGGCTGGAGGCTGGCCCCGGCAGAAACTGACAAAGGGCAACGAGATCGGCATAGCCTTCCTCATCGATCCACTTCCGTCGCGCGACAAGTTCGTCACGGAAGTAGCCCAGATGGGCGATCGGACCGCCGAAGGAGATCAATCCGAGCATGAGGAAGACGCGGAAAACCTCCAGAGGCGAGCCTCTTACCGATGGTTCGTCTACCAAGGCATCACGATGGGCACTCATCATTTCCTCTTGAACCGGCTCGCTCGTGTAACCCGCACATGCTGTCCAATCGTCTCAATACACCATCATCTCGCCGATCAACTCACGATCGCTCGAATGGGCTAAAGCGCGTCGCGATCTCTAAGATTCGCTTCACGCGCTTTAGCTTTTTGATTTCACGCATATCGTAACCGCAAAAACCGCTGCACACTTTTGCGCGATATGCTCTAGCATTGTCAAAATACCTTACCGGTATTCGATAACACGCGGCAACGACACTTAGCTCAAGATCATGTCGGCCGCTTTCTCCGCGATCATGATGACCGGCGAATTGGTGTTTCCCGAGACGATTTTCGGCATGATCGAGGCATCGACCACTCTTAGCCCGCCGATACCATGGACGCGCAGCTGTGAATCGACGACGGCATCCTCGCCGCTTCCCATCCTGCATGTCCCGACCGGGTGGAAGATAGTCGTTGCGATGTCACCCGCCCTTCGCACCAATTCCTCATCGCTTTGAAACTCGAGGCCTGGCAGCATCTCCCTCGGAGCGAACTTCGAGATCGCTCTGGACTGCATAAGACGGCGAGCATGACGAATGGAGCGCGCCGCCACGATGCGATCCCCCGCCGTCGAGAGATAGTTCGGCCTTATCTCCGGAGCCATTGCAGCATCCGGCGCGGCGACGTGGACCGTACCTCGGCTTTCAGGACGGAGATTGCAAACTGAGACGGTGACGGCGGGATAGCGGTGCAGCGGTTCGCCCAGCCTGTCCGTGCTGAGCGGCTGAACGTGATATTCGAGGTCGGCCGTCGCCACCGCCGGATCGCTTTTCGCAAAGATCCCGAGCTGGCTCGGCGCCATGGACAGAGGGCCGGAGCGGCGGAACGCGTACTCCAACCCCATGCCGGCCCGGGCAAAGAGATTATGATAAAGCTGGTTCAACGTCTTCGCGCCCTCGATGCGAAATACGGTGCGGATCTGCAAATGATCCTGCAGATTTTCTCCAACTCCTTTCAGAGAATGTATGACGTCGATGCCGATATTCCGCAGCAGTTCGGGTCTGCCGACCCCGGAGAGTTCCAGTATTTTCGGCGAATTGATCGCCCCGGCCGAAAGGATGACCTCGCGCTTTGCCCGCGCCTCGTGAACCCTGCCATCCAATCGAAACCGGACGCCGCTAGCGCGACGCGCCTCAAACAGCAGCGCTTCCGTTTCCGCGCCTGTCAGCACTCTAAGGTTGGCCCGCTTCATGGCAGGGCGCAGAAAGGCCTTGGTGGTGTTCCAGCGTAGTCCGCCGCGCTGATTGACCTCGAAATAACCGGACCCTTCGTTGTCGCCATCATTGAAATCGTCGGTCTTCGGAATGCCAAGCTCTTCCGCGGCATCTCGAAACGCATCGAGGATCGGCCAGGAGAGGCGCTGCCGCTCCACGCGCCATTCGCCGCCTGCACCGTGAACCTGCGACCGACCGCGATAATTGTCCTCCGACTTCAGGAAATAGGGGAGAATGTCATCCCAGCCCCAGCCGACAT
>NZ_JAELUG010000231.1 GCF_016429255.1 Rhizobium sp. ASV8 | reverse complement strand
GACATAGATCTCGTTTGGCTTCAAGCTGTCGAGGGCCTGGAACATCAGGCCGAAAGGCTTGCTGCTAAGCTCGGAATGTCCGCCGGGCTCCGCAACGGCGAAGAAATCAGCTTCGAGGACCGGCATCGCTCGCCCCACAGCGACCATGTCGTCACGAAGCGCCTTGATCTGTGGGGGCAGGAACTGATGCTGCAGACCCATCGTATCGAGAATGTCGCCAACCACGGCGGTGAATAGCCGGCTGCGCATGGCCGCGAACAGCTCGTTATCGTCTTTGAAATGTGTCATGTCTTCTCCTCAAATCCTGTGCGCCAGGGCCGTAGAGATACCCTGTCTAGCGCCTTTGTTTTCCGCAGAGCGCTTTAACTGCCCCACAGCGACCAGGCGGGTTGTCGATCTCCGGCACGTATGTGGCCGACGGCCACATCGCCCGACCGCGATGGTGCCTGCACGATGTCACTGTTCCGCCCAATGCCGCATTCGCCGTCATCGATCGAGAACCTGGTCGCGATGCGTCCGGGAATGTTCTCGGCGACATTCCAAATTACGTCGGTGACTTCAATCGGCGCCCTGCAGGCAAGGGTCTGCTTGTCCGCGTCGCGCCAGTGAAAGCACTCCTCCCTTAGGTTCATTTCAGCTTTTGTCGCCACAAAGCTCCTGTCATTTGTTGGACCACGACCTGATTAAGATCTACAATTTGAAAGAATTCAAGCCAATATCGCCGCGATTTTCGAATTTAATGGCCTAAAATCGGAATCGTCCAGATATCCCCCTTGACATTTATCGATCTTGGACCAACAAATAGGATTATCGAAAAAGGATGCGTCCATGGATAGTTCCACGCCGCCAGACATGGTGTCGGGCGGAGAAACAGCGGAGCCTGGCAAGACTTCGGCCGTTGATCGGCTCGTCGAGCAGATCCGCGACATGATCTCGGAGCGCGGTCTTGGCATTGGCGATGCGCTGCCGACCGAACGGGATCTCGGCGAGCATTTCCAAGCTGGCCGCAACACGGTGCGCGAGGCGCTGCAGGTATTGCGTGCCTATGGCATGATCGAGACCAGGCCGAAGGTTGGTGCGGTCATCAGTGGGGGGCATGGAGAGGCGATCCGCCGGCTCTTCGCTTTCCACAATGGCATTTCGCCTGACTCCTTCCGTGATCTGCAGGGCTTTCGGCGGATCATCGAGACAGGTGTTGGTGAGCAAATCATCCTGACGGCGAGTGATGCCGATTTCGATCGGCTGGACGCGATCAACAGGCAAATCCTGGGGGCGGCAAGTGTCGAGGAGGCGGCGCGCTACGATTACCAGTTCCATGCGGCAATCGTCGAGCTTTCCGGCAACCGCACCACGCTTGCGGCTTATCACATGCTGCGCTCGGTCATCGAGGAGGTCATGCGTCTTGGTAAGGCAGACCAGCCGGTGCCTGCCGCAACGGTCGAAGCGCATGCGGAAGTCATACGGGCGCTCCGCGCCCGTGATCGTATCGCCTATGTTTATCTGATGAGCAGACATCTGGAATTCGGTTTGCGGTTCGTCAAAACCGATCCGGTTGATCCGTAATTGCAACACGCATTGTGAAGGTTTGACCTGGTTCGCCCTCGGGCGAAGCGGGCAGCTGTTTGCCGGATACTTCATTCGTTAATCCGGCGACATCAACAAGGCACTTGGGAGGAGAGCCAAAATGAGAAAGACCAAACACGCCATACTGACACTTGCCGCGCTATTGGCCACGGTCAGTTTCGCACCGAATGCAGCCTTCGCTGGGGGCAGGGCGATCGCTGGCATCGTGTTTCAGCAGGACCAGTATTTCCGCGGCGTCCAGATCGGCATGGAGAAGGCGGCGAAAGCTGCTGGTGATGAGCTTTTGGCCGGCAACAGCGACAGCAAGCTGGAGAAGGAAACGCAACTCATCGACACCTATATCGCTCGTGGCGTAAGCTCGATCGTGGTAGCGCCTCTCTCTGCCGACGCCTCGATGCCGGCACTCAAGAAGGCGCGCGCCGCCGGCATCACGGTCGTGACCTACGGGACTTCGGTCAACGGCGACGTCGCACAGGCGACGGTGACGAGCTCGGATCGCGATATCGGCATCGGCACCGGCAAGGAGGCTGCCAAATTCCTGAAAACGCTCGGCGGTGGCGGCAAGGTCAAGATCGGCACGCTGGCCTTCAAGTCGCAGCTTCCCGAACAGTCGAACGCTCGCGTCGAGGGGTTCCTCAGCGCTGTCTCCGACCAGGTTGATGTTGTTTCCCAACAGGATGCGTGGCTTGCGGAAAAGGCGCTCGCGGTCGCAAGTGACATGCTGACGGCCAATCCCGATCTCAAGGTGATCTATGCGGCGAACGAAGGCGGCACGATCGGCGCGGTGCAGGCGGTCAAGAAGGCGGGGCTTGAAGGCAAGGTCTTTGTCTTCGGTACTGATGGCTCCGAGCAACTCGCCAATATGCTGTTGAATTCGGACAATGTCCTGCAGGCGACCACGGCGCAGCAGCCGCTCGAAGTTGGGCGGCAAGCGATCGAAGCCGCGCAGAATCTGCTCGACGGCAAGAAGATCGAGACCAAGGTCAATGTGCCGGTTCTGCCTCTGACGCGCGCCGACGCAAAGGCCGTCGCGGCATACAAGGAAAGCCTCAAGGCATTGAAGTGATCAGGCTCGTGAAGCGAGCCAAGTGGCGGGGGCATTGCTCCCGCCGCACCTTCGTCTTGCACAGCAGGAAATTTGCATGACCTATTCGCAAACCAGTTCAACCGTCTCGGAAGGAGTGCAGGGACGGCTGGATTTTCGGGCCGTGACCAAACGCTACGGCCCGACAGTCGCACTTTCCGAATTCACCCACAGTTTCGCGCCCGGCCGGGTGCATGCCCTCATGGGTAAGAACGGCTCAGGCAAGTCGACGCTCGTCAAGCTCCTTGCCGGCGTGACGGAACCCACATCCGGCACGATCAGCGTCAACGGCGAGGATCGTCATTTCACCTCGCCGCACGATGCGTCAGCGGCGGGCATCGTTACCGTGCATCAGGAGCTCTCGCTGGTTCCAGAACTCTCGGTTGGCGAGAACATCTTTCTTGGCCGCTTGCCTCATATACGGCGCGCAGGCTTCAACACCGTTGACTGGGCGGGGCTGCATCGACGCGCCGGAGAACTGCTTGCCGACATGGGGCTTGCTATCGATTCCCGCCAGCCGGTCTCGGGCTTGAGCGTGGGTCAACAACAGGTGGTCGAGATCGTCAAGGCGATGTCCTTCAACCCGTCTATCCTCCTCTTGGACGAGCCGACATCGGCGCTCGCGACGCGCGAGGTCAAGCAGCTGTTTGCGCTGATCCAGCGGCTTCGCGCCCGCGGCGTGACGATGATCTACATTACGCACCGGATGAGCGAACTCTTCGAGATCGCAGATACCTGTACGGTGATCCGCGACGGCCATTATATCGGCTCGGTGGAGATGAAGGCGACGACGCCATCGGCGATCGTCGGCATGATGTTCGGCGATATGGCCCGTGCGACACGTCCCCCTCGGCGGACGCTCGATCGCACCAAGCCGATGCTTGAGGTGCGTGGACTTAGCCGCGCTGGGCATTTTCGCGATGTATCCTTCGACCTCTATCCCGGCGAAATCCTCGGAATCGCCGGGCTGCTCGGCGCCGGGCGCACGGAACTCATGCGCGCGATCTTCGGCGCCGATCGGGTCGACGGCGGTTCCGTGACGCTCGATGGCCGCGTCATGACTGGTGCTAGCCCGCGCGAAATGCGCAAGGCAGGCCTCGGTTACACGCCGGAGAATCGCAAGGAAGTGGGTCTCGTGCAATCACTCTCGACGGCGGACAATCTCTGCATGGCGAGCCTTGGGCCCATTTCGAGAAGGGGTTTCATCTCGCGCCGGCGCGAGCAGCCCCACGTCCGCCGCCAGATCAGCGACTTGCATATCAAATGCGGCGATCCGGAACTGCCGGTTTCGTCGCTTTCCGGCGGCAATCAGCAGAAGGTGGTGATCGGCAAATGGCTGAACCGACATCCTTCTGTGATGTTCTTCGACGAACCGAGCCGCGGCGTCGACGTTCAAGCCAAGCGGCAGATCTTCGACATCATCTGGCAGAAGGCCGCCGACGGTCTCGCCAGCATCTTCGTATCGACTGAACTCGAGGAGGTGCTCGAGGTGGCCGACCGCATTCTGGTGATGCACCACGGCGCGATCGTCGCCGAGGTCGATCCCACGAAAACCGATCTCACCGAACTCTACGGCTTGTGCATGGAAGGGGCCCGCCAATGACGCTTGTGAACCAAACCGCGGAGGCTGACCGACAGAATATGCCGCTTCGTATCCTCAAAACCTACCCGATGGAGATCATTCTCGCAGCGCTGGTGATCTTTCTGATCCTAGTCGCGCCCGGTTTTGCCTCGATCAGCAATGTCCTGAACGTGCTGCGCACGGTCTCGATGCTCGGCATCATCGCCTTCGGCATGACGGCCGTCATCATCAGCGGCGAGATCGACCTTTCGGTCGGCGCAGGGGCGGCGCTCGCAGGCTGCATCGTCGCTTGGTTTGCCGACCGCTTCAGCGACGTGCTCGGCGATTGGGGCGCGGTGACGGCAGGCTTTGCCGTGGCTCTGTTGCTCGGCTTTGCGCTCGGCTATCTGACAGGCCGCTTTCGGCAATGGTTCAACGTGCCGACCTTCATCACGACCCTTGCGCTCTTTGCGGCCTTGCGCGGCGTCGCCAACCTCATCACCGGCGGCTTTCCGCTATCGTCCTTCCCACTGGGCTTCGATTTTCTGGGGGGCGGCTATCTCTTCGGAATTCCGTTCCCGGTCTATATCTTCGGACTGACCTTCGCCGGCATGCACTTCCTCATGAAGTACACGAGCTTCGGCCGCGAAATCTATGCCGTCGGCGGCAATATGGAGGCGGCCCGCCTCTCCGGCATCGACATCTGGAAGGTGAAGGCGCTGACGCTCGGCCTGACGGGTGGGCTCACCGCGGTCTCCGGCACGCTCATCGCATCGCAGATCGGTGCTGGGACCGGGACGACCGCGACCGGCATGGAACTCGACGTAATCGCGGCCGTCATCATCGGCGGGACATCGCTTTTCGGCGGCAAGGGCCGCATCTGGGGCACGCTGATCGGGGT
>NZ_JAELUG010000230.1 GCF_016429255.1 Rhizobium sp. ASV8 | reverse complement strand
GCCGCCGATCATCGCCAGCTTCGTACTCACGCCATCTCGATCTGGCGTGAAATCGCTGGCTCCATAGCTGCCTGAAACACGGCACACATCCGCAACGCCGGTTCCCAACATTTAAGGCGACGCCACCACAAGATGATCTCCCAGTCGGCTCTTGCAAGTGAATTGCAGAAGGCCTATGGTATCGATACCATTCTGCTTGTCAAGTAAGGGTCTACAATATGAAGCTGACCCTATCGAGTCGACACCAGCGCGCAGCGGCAGTTTCAGCGGGAAGGTGTCTCATCGCGAATTCCGACGGCCTCAGCACCAATTTGGACCCTTGGGAATGACGAACCAAGTTCACCGGTCGAGTGCTTGCCTAACGTTCTCCCGCTGTTGGAGGTGACGCCGACGGCTTGATTGCAAAAAGATTTGACGCAATATCTCAACATCCGAGAATAAAGCCCGAGATGAGAATGACGGAAAAAAAGCCAGACAAACAGCCCCGAACGGGTACCCGTAGTACCGTCACTTTACAGCAGGTTGCCGAACGCGCTGGGGTAGGCGTGATGACGGCGTCGCGTGCCATCAAATCTCCGCACCTAGTATCGGAAAAGTTGCGACTGAGAGTCCAGGCCGCTATTCGCGACCTTGGCTACCTGCCAAATGAATATGCGGGTCGACTGGCCTCAAATCGTTCGAAAATCGTCGTGTTCATATTGCCATCCGTCTCCAGCGGAGTCTTTCGGTTCATCGTGCAGGGCGCCGAGGAAGTGCTGAGCCCTCTGGGTTATCAGGTGATGGTCACTGCCGCATCGCATTCGCTGGAAGAAGAAGAGGCTGCATGTTGGAAAATTCTCGGCTGGAAACCAGAAGGTGTCATTTTGTCCGGCACAGACCATACGGACGCAATGCGTGCCATGTTGCTGGCGGCCGAAATACCGGTTGTGGAAGCGCTGGAGCTGGGCGACCAATCGATCGATATCAACATCGGACTGTCGCATCAGGACGCCGGCCGGGCGGCAGCGCGTCATTTGCTCGATCGCGGGTACAAACGCCTTGGATTTCTTAGCTCCAATATGGAAAACGACTATCGCGCTCAGCGACGACGGGACGGCTTTCTAAGTGTTATTAAGGAGGCCGGACTTTCGGTTATCTGCGACATTAATCAGTCCGGAAAGGTCGTTTTCGAAAGTGGCGCGCTGGCAGCGAAGCAGGTCATGGCATCGGGAATCGATGTCGATGCCATTTTCTGCTCTTCGGATGAACTTGCCGTCGGTGCTGTCAGCGCGGCTTTGAGGGCCGGACGCAAAATTCCGCAGGACTTGGCGATCATGGGTTTCAATGATCTCGACATCAGCGCACATATGGTGCCGGCGATCACCTCTATTCGCACCCCCCGTGTCGAGATCGGCAGACTGGCCGCAGAGGCAATTCTTACCCGCATTGCCGGGGATCCCTACCCTGCCCGCATTGATGTGGGGTTCGAAATCATCGTTCGGGAAACAACCTAGCGGCGGTGCCAGGCCCGCATGCCGCTATTGGCCGCTTTGTGTGGGGAAAACCGATGGTGAACAGAAGAGCACCATGGTTCAGTTGCCGCTGGCCCAGCTTTCGCTATGCTCATTGAGCAGCCGCATGTCTGCGGCACAATAAAGAGAGCGCGCAATGTCAGACAGTTCACATTCTTCGGATCCATCATCCTGGGATCCAGCACTGGACGCCGTTGCGGCTGCGCCAGAAAATCATATCGTACTGCACGAAGATGAATTTATCCGCGTCCTTTCAGTACGCATGGCACCCGGTGAAACCGGCAAGGTTCATCACCACCGGTTTCCATCCGTGGTGATTTTGACCAATGCTACACGAACGCGAGACTTTGACGGGGTTACGGGTGAAGTATGGCAATCAGCCGGACCTGGTCACAACGAACAGGCACTTCCGTTTGTGGTCGTTTTGGAACCTCAACCCGTACACTACGTTGAAAATATCGATACGAAAGCATCTCACGGGATTCGAATAGAATTTAAGGGTGGCTTTCCGACGATATGACCTTAGAGCCCCGCCAACGGCTAGGAAGACAGGTAGGGTTGTATCATGGCCAATATTTAGATTTTTGAGATCGCCAACGGGAGGAGCGCCGCTCCGTTTGGTCAGCATGCCATCCGGAGCGGGAAAAACGGGCTTTGATGATGTAACCGCCCTCGGACGACCTCAATGTGCGAAGGTGGGTCTCCATGGATCCACAAAGGAGATCGGTCATGTCGAAGATTGTCACAGTCGGGCTCGATCTGGCGAAGAACGTGTTTCAGGTGCATGGGGCTGACGAGACTGGCTGCGCGGACTTGCGTAGAATGCTGCGCCGGGATCATGTGCTTTCGTTCTTCAGCCAGTTGCCTCGGTGTATTGTTGCGATGGAGGCCTGTGGCGGGGCTCATTTCTGGGGTCGTGAGATCGGCCGCCTGGGTCATGAGGTACGGTTGATCTCGCCGGCCTACGTCAAGCCCTTCGTGAAGCGTCAGAAGAACGATGCTGCAGATGCTGAGGCGATCTGCGAAGCAGTGACACGCCGGACGATGCGCTTTGTTCCGGTAAAAAGCGAGGAAACTCAAGGCGCAGCAATGAGCTTCCGCGTTCGCGAGCTTCTGATCCGGCAGCGAACCCAAATCATCAATGCCTTGCGCGGCCATCTGGCAGAATTCGGACAAATCGTACCGCAAGGTGCAGCCAACGTATCACGGCTGGTTGCAATCATCGAAAGTCCGGAAAGCGATCTGCCAGCGGATGCGATCACCACGCTGGGTGTATTGGTCACGGTGCTCACGAACCTTGAGGCGGAGATCGGTAAACTTAATGCCGAGATCGCACACAGAGCCAGGGAGAATGAAGTGGTGCGGCGCCTGATGACGGTTCCGGGCATCAGCCCACTGATTGCCACGGCGATCGCAGTCCTGGCTCTGTCGCCGCAGACTTTCCGTAAGGCGCGCGACTTTGCAGCCTGGCTTGGCCTGACACCCCGGCAGTATTCCACCGGCGGCAAGCAACGGCTCGGGTCAACGACGAAGATGGGCGAGCGCTCTCTAAGACGCCTGCTAATCATCGGGGCCAATAGTGTCATCATAAAGCGGCGCGTCCATGCCGAAGCGCAACCCGGCACTTGGTTGGACGCAATGCTGACGCGCAAGCCGCCACTGCTAGTGCGGGTCGCACTGGCAAACAAAATGGCGCGGGATCGTCTGGGCTTTGATGGTTCGAGGCGGCGACTACCAGTCTCCGGCCGCAGCCGCGTAAGCATCTTCGGTCGCGAGGGCGTCAGAGCAAAAGAGGGCAAGGAGCAGTTTGGCGTTACGGTCGTGAGACGGGATCGGGACAACCAGCTTGCAACAGAGTGCCTTTGAGCACGCGGCTCTGATGTGGACCCGATCTGCGAACACCATACGGGCCTGCGGCATGTTGATCGCCGCATCAAAGGGCGGATACATGTCGGCACCCGACAACGCGTCAAAACAGGCTAAAATGCCCTCCTGTGCATGGGGCGATTATACAGGTTGCAAATTCCCATTTTGGTCACAATGGCCGTTGTTTGGGGCGTCGATTACCTGGCAGGCTTGCGGTTTTCAAGACTCTGAGCGAGCAGTGCTACCGCTTCCGTCAGCGCGCTCGGTCCGATGCCGAAAGCACGCTCAACGATGCGTGTTCTCTACGGATGTCGCCCGTCAGGTTGAAAACCGCAGCCTGTCCTTTGCGCAAAGCGCGCATGACCTCGAAACCTCTGATCGTCGCATAGGCCGTTTTCAGCGCCTTGAATCCTCTCACCGGTTTGATCAGTTGCTTCAGCTTGCCGTGATCGGCCTCAATGACGTTGTTTAGATATTTGACCTGCCGGTGCATGAGTTCTGCGGGACATTCGCCTTCGGCCTTCCGCGCACTTTCACATAGGTTTCATCAACGCGCCAACTCGTTGACTGCGGCCGGCGCCAGTGCCATCGCAACCACTTTTCAATCTCCGGCGTATATTTCTGAACCCAACGATAAATCGTAGAATGATAGACTGGCTCACCCCGTTCGCCTATCATCTGCTCAAGGTCGCGGTAGCTGACCCCATAGCGACAATACCATCGCACCGCCCACAAAATCACTTCACCCTGAAAATGACGCCACTTGAAATCGCCATCAATAGTCCCGCTGAAAATCTTCGAGCTCTTTCGGACATCAACGCGATTTTCGCAACAGAGCCGCAACGCCTGCGACGAAGCGAGGCTGATAGCGCCGCCAGACACTTCTCGCTCACGACATCCGGCTGTTGCGGATGCGTTCGCGGTAGGCGCCGGGGCGGATTCCGAAGCGGCGGTGGAAGGCCTGATAAAAGCGAGAGACGGAGCCGAAGCCCGCTTCGAAGGCCACCGAGGTGATCGGGATATCGGAACAGGCCAACAGCGATTGTGCAGTGTCCAGCCGGTGCTGGATGATTGACTGGTTGATGGTCATGCCCAGCGCGCGCCGGTAAAGCGATGTTGCATAGTTAGGGTGTAGGCCCACATGGGCGGCGACATCGGGCACGCCGATCTCTTCCAGAGCATGCTCGCCGATAAAGCGCAGCATCCGTTCCACATGTTCCATGCGAGCAACGGTATCGCTGAACCCAGGCATCTCCAGTGAGGCGCTGTCCCTCAGGTCCCGCCAGTTATCCCGCGCTAGCCTACGGACGCGGGCAGAAATCTCCTGCCGGGCGATATCGGCGGCTTCGTCGTCGCCGGATACCAGGTCGGCACGCCAGCGCAGGAATTGAGGCCGCTCCCCATCATCGGCCTTATCGGGCTCGATCATGCTGCCGCGGAACACGTTTTCGCGAAGCCGGTTGATATTGGGCAGGTCAAGGAACATCGACAGTGGCAGATAGAGGCAGACGAACTCGGCCTCCCCTTCGCAATCCACCACCTGGTGAGGAACCATGCCCCAGAACAGGCAGAATCGGTTTTCGACCAAAGTGATGCGCCGCTGGTCGAAACTATAGGTCATGGACCCCTTCAGCACAAAATTGATTTCCACCTGGCTGTGCATGTGTGGGGTGTGCATGCACTTCACGCGCATCGACGAGCCAGCACAAAGCCGGTGGCCGCTATAGACGACCAGCGGATAGGTTGCGCCCAGCTCCGGGCGAACCGGAACTCCTCCAAGCCAATCAATTTCTCGGTAC
>NZ_JAELUG010000022.1 GCF_016429255.1 Rhizobium sp. ASV8 | reverse complement strand
ACAAGCATGTGCCGCTCGAAGTCTACGGCACCGAGGGCACGCTGATCGTGCCCGATCCGAACCATTTCGGCGGCGCGGTCGAGTATCTCAAGAAGGGCGGCCAGTTCGAGGACCGCGAGGTTACGGCTCCCTATGCCGATGGCAATTACCGTTCGCTCGGCGTCGCCGATCTCGCGCATGCCATCCGCTCCAACCGGCCGCACCGCGCCAATGGCAGCCTCGCGCTGCATGTGCTCGAGGTCATGGAAGCCTTCCAAACCGCCTCCGAGACCGGGCGCACGGTCACCATCACGACCCAAACCGAACGTCCGGCCCCTCTGTCCGAATCCCTCGTGGACGGAAAAATCGGCCGCTAACAGCACAATTTCAGGAGGACTATCATGCGTGAAGCACTTATCGTCTGGGGCGGCTGGAGCGGCCATGAGCCGCAGGAATGCGCCCACATCATCCGCGACATGCTGGAGGAGGACGGCTTCAAGGTCTACCTCGAAAACAGCACCGAGGCCTTCGCCGATCCCTCGATCCACGATCTCAGCCTGATCGTGCCGATCGTCACCATGTCGAAGATCGAAAAGGAAGAGGTGAAGAACCTAGCCGCTGCGATCGAAAGCGGCGTCGGCATCGCCGGCTATCATGGCGGTGCAGGCGACTCGTTCCGCGAAAGCGTCGAGTATCAGTTCATCATCGGCGGCCAATGGGTCGCCCATCCCGGCAACATCATCGATTACACGGTCAACATCACGCGCCCTGATGATCCGATCATGGAGGGGATCACCGATTTCCCCTACACATCGGAGCAATATTACATGCATGTCGACCCGTCGAACGAGGTGCTGGCCACCACGACCTTTACCGGCGACCATGCCTACTGGATCGACGGCGTCGTCATGCCGGTTGCCTGGAAGCGCAAATACGGCAAGGGCCGCGTCTTCTATTCATCGCTAGGCCACCAGGCCAAGGAATTTGCGGTGCCGCAGATGAAGACCATCTTCCGCCGCGGCGCCAACTGGGCTGCGCGGTAAGGATTGAGAAGTTGACGGTGGAATTCAAAAAGGGGGCGCGAACGCCCCCTCAAATCAAAAAGCCTCGATCGACCCCGCTTAGCTCTTCTTGATCTTCAGCTTCGCCTTACCTTCATCCACCAGCTTCTGCGCGGCTTCCGCAACCGTGATCTTGCCGAAGGCAAGCTGATCGGCGACGGGGCGCATCACATTGCCGTCGAATTCCTGAGACCCCATCGGGGCAGGCGGCGGATAATCGCCCACCTGGTCTTTCAGCAGCTCGACATATTTCACCGTCAACTGCTCCGTGGGATTGAGCTGCGGCAGGATAGCTGCGCGCACGCTCGGAGACATCGGCACGCCGCGCTCGACGCCGAGAATCTTGCCGGCTTCGATATCATTGACGAAGAAATCGATGAATTTTGCTGCGGCTTCGCCATTCTTGCTCGTTGCGCCGACGCTCCAGATCAATGCCGGGCGGTAGTAGTGTCCGGAAGGACCGTCCTTCTTTTCACGCGGCAACATGGTGATCGCCAGCTTGCTCTTGACCACGAGCTGATAGCCGACGAGCTGGTTGGAATAAGCCATGCCCATGGCGGACTTGCCGAGCGCCAGGCAGTTGCTTTCGATGACATTCTGGTCGAGCGTCTGCACATCCGGCGGCACCGTGCCGCCGCGCTTGCGCAGCTCTTCCCAGTAGGAATACCATTCTTTGGCGTCATCGACGCCGAAGCCAAGTTCACCCTCCTTGGTGAAGAGACTTTTGCCACGCTGGCGCATCCATGCGTCGAGCACATAGTTATAACGCGCGCCGTAGGGACCGCCCCAATAGGCCCGCTTGCCGGCAGCCTTGGTCATCTCGACGGCGAGATCGGCATATTCGGCCCAGGTCGTCGTCGGGCCAGGCGGGGTCAGGCCCGTTTTCTTGAAGATCTCCTCGTCGTAAAGGAGCGTGAATGAGTTGAGGCCGAGCCCGACACCATAAAGCTTGTCGTTGACCGTCGTCAGCTTCAGCATGTCCTTGCCGAACGCATCGACCTTCAGCGTCGAGGGCACGAACTGATCGAGCGGCAGGCAGGCGCCGCGTTGCGAATAGTCCGAAATCGAGCTGGGCTCGAGTTGGAAGACATCGGCAATGTTCTGGCTGGCCATGCTTGTCGCAAGCTTGGCCCAATAGCCGTCGCCGGCGAGACTTTCACCGATAACGGAAAGGTCCGGGTTCTTGCTGTGAAACAGCTCGGCAACCGCAACCGTGCGCTTGCCTCTGTCGGGCGAGCCCCACCACATGGCGCGCAGCTGCGTCGCATCGGCGAATGCCGGCGACGCCCCTCCCCCGAGAGCCAGACCAGCCGCGGCTCCCGCAGCTCCGATCATGAATGAACGGCGATTCATGCGCATGAGATTCCTCCTTCTCTTGCGTTGTCGTCCGCAGCGATCTCCCCGACGCCTCAAGCGGACTAAGGTGGCGCGAAGATATGCAACTTCATTGCAATGTGCAATAAAAAAACTTTCTATTGCAAATTTGCATAATTTTGCGTACCGTTTGCAACATGAACGACATTCGCTCCAAACGTATCAGGCAGGCCGATATTGCCGCTGCCGCTGGCGTCTCCGTCTCGACGGTGTCGCGCGTCCTGACCAATGAGCCAGGCATCAGCGAAACGATCCGCCAGCACATCTTCAAGGTCGCAAGCGATCTCGGCTATCCGCTGAAAACAGCGGCGGAGACGGCAACCGGCGGCCTGGCGCTGATCGCCAGCGACAGCGTCACCGGAGGCTTGAGCGTCTTCTACGAAGGCATTCTCGAAGGTCTGCGCGCCGGTGCCGCGGAACGCGGCATGCGTTTCGACATCCGACTCATCCGCGAAACGAGAACGGAGCCGGACCTGGTGCAGGAATATCTGCAAACAGCGGGCGCCGAGGGCCTGTTCCTCGTCGGCATCGACCCCTCGGAGGAACTATGCCGGTGGCTTGAAGCAAGCGGTACGCCGACCGTGCTCGTCAACGGCACCGACCCGAAGCTGCGTTTCGACGGCGTCTCGCCTTCGAATTTCTTCGGCGCCTACAACGCAACCCGACGCCTGCTCGATGCCGGTCATCGCCGCATTCTGCATCTCACAGGTTCGCATCGCCAGACGATCCGCGAGCGCATCCGTGGCTTCGAAGCTGCGGTCGCTTCCGTCGAAGGCGCGGAAGGCCGGCTTGTCGAAATGAATTTCCGCGGCAGCTCCAGTCATGAGGCCCATGACGCGACGGCAGCGATCTTAGCCGCAGACGAAGGTTATACCGCCGCCTTCTGCATGAACGATTTCATCGCCGTCGGCGTGCTCGATGCCGTGATCGAAGCCGGCCTGCGCGTGCCGGAAGACTTCGCCATCGTCGGCTTCGACGATCTTCCCTGCGCCCTGATGACCAATCCCCGGCTGGCAACCATGCGCGTCGACCGCGCGGCGCTCGGCCGCGAAGCCATCGGCCTGATGATCGCACGTTTCCGCGATCGCGATGCGCCGGCCCGCCAAATCTGCCACGGCGTCCCCCCCATCGCCGGCGGCACGCTGCCACCCGAAACCTGAAGTCCAATCCCGCCGCGGAAACGATCGAGAAAGCCGAACCGATGATCTACGACCCCGCCAGCTCCAATCCGCTCGCCGGCAACCCGCTTGCCAACCGCGCCGACATGCGCCGTGCGCTGACCGACCTGTTCGATCCGCTGCTGCCCTATTTTTCCGAAGGCAATGCCCGCGTCCGCATCGATGGCGCCGGGGCACATTTCGATCGGGCGGCCGCCGATCTCGAAGGCTTCGCCCGCCCGCTCTGGGGCCTTGCACCGCTCGGCGCCGGCGGCGGCGACTTCCGCCATTGGGCCCGCTACGCCGAAGGTCTCGCCAATGGCGTCGACCCCAAACATCCGGAATATTGGGGCACGGTGAACGGCCGTGACCAGCGCATGGTCGAACTCGCAGCCCTCGGCTTCGCGCTTGCCCTCGTGCCGGAAAAAATCTGGGAACCGCTCGATCAGCGCGCGCGTGACAATCTCATCACCTACCTCAAGCACGCACGCACCTTCGATTATGCCGATAACAACTGGAAATTCTTCCGCATCTTCGTCGATATCGCGCTCGACCGGCTCGGCGCCTCCTTCGACCGCAGCCTGACGGAAAGATACCTGAACGAACTCGACGGTTTCTACATCGCCGACGGCTGGTATCGCGACGGCGATGTCCGGCGCATCGATCACTACATTCCCTTCGCCATGCATTTTTACGGGCTGATCTACTCCAAGCTCGTCAACGACGATCGCTCGGAGCGATACCGCGAGCGTGCAATGTTGTTCGCAAGGGATTTCCGCCATTGGTTTGCGCCCGATGGCGCTACCATCCCCTTTGGCCGCAGCCTGACCTACCGTTTCGCCTGCGCCGGCTTCTGGTCGGCGCTTGCCTTTGCCGATGTCGAGGCGCTGCCATGGGGTGAGGTCAAGGGGCTGTGCCTCCGACACCTGCGCTGGTGGGCCGACAAGCCGATTGCCCATCGCGATGGCACCCTGCCGATCGGCTTTGCCTATCCCAATCTGCTGATGTCGGAGAACTACAATTCCGCCGGCTCGCCTTATTGGGCTTTCAAGGCTTTCCTGCCCTTGGCGATCCCCGAAACGCATCCATTCTGGACGGCGGAAGAAAAGCTGCTGGAAAATGCGCCGGCTATCATCCCACAAAAGCATCCCGGCATGGTGCTGATGCGCAGCAAAGCCGATGTCGTCGCGCTCTCTTCCGGCCAGGAAAACCAGCAGATGCGCTTCGGCGCCGAGAAGTATTCGAAATTCGCCTATTCCGCCCACTACGGCTTCAGTGTCGAAAGCGACGAGCGCATCTTCGCCGGCGGCGCCTTCGACAGCATGCTCGCCTTCAGCGACGACGGCCTGCATTACCGCGTGCGCGAAACCAATGAAGAGGCCAAGCTCGCCGGCGATACGCTCTATGCCAAGTGGTCACCCTATCCGGATGTGACCGTGGAGACATGGCTCGTCCCTGCCGCTCCGTGGCATATTCGCCTGCACAAGATCAGCACGCCGCGACCGCTGCAGACGGCGGAAGGCGGGTTTGCCATCACAAGGCGCGACCTGGAGGCGGATACGCTGGTCTCTGCCACGGATGCAGCTTATGTCGTCGGCGAAGAAGATTTCAGCGGCATTCTCGATCTCGGCTCGACGATCAGGCGCGAAGGCATTGCGCAGAAAGCACCGCCGAACACCAATCTCATCGCCTCGAAGACGCTGGTGCCACAGCTGCGCGGCACCATTCCCGCTGGCGAGACCATTCTCGTCTCGGCCGTGCTTGCAGAGAAGGACATTTCGGCCGTCGATCATGCCTGGACCAGACCGCCAGCGAGACCCGATATCGACGCTATGCGCGCCCTTGTCCGGAACAAGGGCATCACGGTCAGCGCCATCGAGGCGCCCGGTCGCCTGCCATGACGCAATTTGCCTCCAGCCGCCCGGCCATCGCCCTTGCCATGCAGCCGTCGCGCACACAGCACGTCCTCCCGGAGGCGCTCCTGCAGCGCCTCGATACCGTTGGCCGCGTGCTGGATGTCGCGCCGATGCAGAATTTCAACGACGCACGCGCGGCAAAGCTGCTTGCCGAAACCGAGATCCTTGTCACGGGCTGGGGCTCGCCAACCATTGATGCTGCGGTGCTCGCACAGGCGCCGCGTCTGAAGCTGGTCGCTCATTCTGCCGGCACGGTGAAGGGTCTGCTCGGTGATAGCCTGTTTGATCGAGGCATAGTGGTCAGCCACGCGGCCCAGGCCAACGCTCTGCCCGTTGCCGAATTCACGCTTGCTGCCATCATATTCGCCGGCAAGAAGGTCTTCCGGTTCCGCGATTTCTACGTTGCCGACCGCGACCGGAAGAGAACCGTGCCGATGCAGGCCGAAGCCATCGGCAACTATGGCCGCACGGTGGGCATCATCGGCGCTTCGCGGATCGGCCGGCGTGTAATCGAGCTTCTATCGCCCTTCGACTATCGCATCCTGCTTTACGATCCCATGGTCGGCAGCGCGGAAGCAGCCCAGATGGGCGTCGAGAAAACCGAGCTGGATACCTTGATGGCATCCGCCGACATCGTTTCGCTGCACGCTCCTTCCCTGCCCGCCACGCATCACATGATCGACGCAGGTCGCCTGTCGCTGATGAAGGAAGGAGCGACCTTCATCAACACGGCGCGCGGCGCCTTGGTCGATGAAGCAGCTTTGATCGCCGCACTCAAGACCGGCCGTATCGACGCGATCATCGACGTCACCGACCCTGAAATTCCGGAGGCGGCATCGGCCTTCTACGACCTGCCGAATGTCTTTCTAACCCCGCATATCGCCGGCGCCGTCGGGCTGGAACGCACTCGCCTCGGCGAGATGGCTGTCGACGAAGTCATTCGCTTCGTCGACGGCAAGCCGTTGCTGTATGAGATCCGCCGCGAGGACATGGCGCGCATGGCATGATGCGCCGCAGCAGTTCCACGAAAACTCCCTGAAATCGCCCCATTTCGGCACAGGCGAACAACTCGTTTTTAATCATTCCGCGCTAGCAATCTCTTGAGTAAAGAGGTTCTAGTAATGCGTACCCGCGTCATTTCCATTCTGGCCGTAATGCTGCTCGGCGTGCTGGCGGGCTGTGCGACCGCACCCCATCATACCCGCAACATCTGCGCGATCTTCGATCAGCGCGACGGCTGGTTCAACAACTGGCAGCGGGCCGCAGAGCGAACGGAGCGCAAATACGGCGTACCGGTGCCGATTCTGATGGCGACGATCTACACCGAATCCGGCTTCCGGCCGCGCGCCCGCCCACCGAGACGCTATCTGCTCGGCTTCATTCCCTGGAAACGCCCGACGACGGCCTATGGCTATTCGCAGGCGCTCGACGGCACCTGGGACAAGTACAAGCGCGAAACGGGCAACTGGGGCGCAAGCCGCACCGACTTCTCCGACGCCATCGACTTCGTCGGCTGGTATCACTACCAGACGCACCTGCAGACCGGCATTCCGCTGAACGATTCCTACAGCCTGTACCTCGCCTATTATTCGGGCGCGAAGGGCTATCTGCAAGGATCGTGGCGCGGCAATTCGACCGCTCTGGCCGGCGCCAAGCGCTTCAACGGCATGACGAGAATCTACGCGCAGCAGCTGCCAAGCTGCAACTGATCTCGGCACCTGTTTCGGATAAAGCACCCCGAAAACCGATCAGTCGTCGCCTCAGGGCCGCGGCTCCAGCAGATTGAGACCGCCGTCTTCGCCCCAGATATCGGCGACCGATACCTGCTGGCCCGTGCGGCTGCTCTGCAGAGCAGCGATACCGCATAGGACGGACATCGCCCCCGCCCGCGAACCAGCGCGCTGCTTGAGCTCGTCGTTCGGCCCCGAACGCAGCAGCATGTCGCGCAGCCGGTCGTCGCCGCCATAATGCCCACCGGACGAATGCGGCACCCAGATGCGCTCGACATCGCCGAAATTCTTCATCACGACGATTTCGTCGGCAGGCGGCGTCGTCCACTTCTGCTTCTCGTATTGGCGCAGCTCGATGCGGCCCTTATGCCCGTTGAAGGCGATGTGATGCCCTTCGATCGGCATGTAGGTATTGAGGGAATAAGAGACGTTGACGCCGTTGCGATAACGGATCGAGGCGACCATCGTATCGGGGATATCGATATCCTCACGGAAGACGCAGGCGTCGCGCACATAGCCATCGACGGCCGAAGGATCCTCATAGAGGCTCTCGAGCAGCGGCGCTGCGCTGATATCGAGATAGTAGTTGCACTCATCCTTGTACCGACAGCCACGACAGCGCTCGCCGCGAAATGGACCTTTGCGGCCGTAGTGCTTGAGATCGGCAAAGGCGGCGACCGTTTCCGGATCGGAATCCAGATACCAGTTCAGAAGATCGAAATGGTGTGTCGCCTTGTGAACGAAGAGGCTGCCGGAATTTTCCGTGAAGGCATGCCAGCGGCGGAAGTAGTCGGCACCATGGCTGGTGTCGAGATACCAATGGAAGTCGACTGACGTGACATCGCCAATGACACCCGAATTGATCAGCTCCTTGATCTTCGCCGGGGTCGGCGCAAAACGGTAATTGAAGGAAATATCCAGCCGCTTGCCGGTGCGCGCTTCGGCATCGAGGATGCGCTTGATCTTGTCGACCGTCGTCGTCATCGGCTTCTCGCTGATAACATTGGCGCCCGCCTCCATCGCCTTGACGATCAGATCGTCATGGGTGGAATCGCGGGTGCAGACGATGACGAGATCCGGCTTTTCCGCCCGCAGCAGCGCGTCGAAGTCGGTATAAACCGGCACGGACACGCCAATATATTCCAGCGCCCGCTTCGCGCGCATGGCATTGAGATCGCAGACCGCAACAAGCTCGACATCGTCGCTCCAGCCCTCGATCAGCTCCTTGCCCCACATGGTCGCGCCACGATTGCCCGTGCCGACCAGAACGTAGCGTTTCTTCGATGACTGCATCTGCTCCTCCAGAATCTGCAAACAACGATGACGAGGCCTCAGCGGCCTAGATTTGCCTCGGTGGGCCATGCTTGAGAGGACTCAAGGCCCTCATGACCTTGACCAAAATCCTATGTCGGCGACCTTTCCATCGCCGCCCAATCCGGCGCAACCGCCGAACCGAGGCCGACAGCGGCGATAACGGAGCCAATGGCAAGCTGTCCCGCCTCGATCCGCAACCGCGTGCGGCCATTGCTGACGCGGTAGAGATCGGAATGCGCCTCAGCAAAAGCCGCTTGCTCCACCTCCGGCGCGCCGGCCATGCCGTCGACATAGTGATGGCCGTTGCGCTCGATATGGGTCATGCCGATCAGCGAGGCCAGCGCCAGATCCTGCTGCACGGCAAGCCCACCCTGCGTCGTCAGATCTTCCGCCGACATGAAATAGGGAACACCATCTTCCGCACTCCATTTGGCAACGCGTGCCCGGTTCAATAGCGAGCGATAGAACCCTTTGCACGATTTCGAGGAAATGCCGGTATAGCCAAGCGCCCTCGCCGTGACGAAAGCATTGATGTCGGCATCGGATTCGTCGATCTCGACCGGCTTGAAACCGGCAAGCGCCTTCACCGGCTTCTCGAAGGCATGGGCGCGGGCGATCGGCTGCTCGACGAACAGGATGGAGGCGGCAAACCGCGCCAGCCTCGGCTCTTCCTTCACGCGAGCCAGCAAATCGGCGACCGCTTCGGCGGATGAAAACTGCTCGTTGCCGTCAAGTGTCACCGAATAAGCGGGCACCTTGGCGTCGATAACGGCAGCAACGCGGCAGAGGCGATCGATATCGGCATCGGCAACGCCGGAAACCTTGACCTTGAAGAAGGTCAGGCCATAGGCATCGATGGCCTCCTCGAAACTCTCTGGCAAACCGTCATTCAACCGCTCGTTTGTCGCAATGTCGCCAGCCACGATGGCATCGACCAAGCCGACGGTATGGCGCGCGGCAAGGCTAGCCGCCGGCTCCAATGTCGAGAGAAAACCTGAAAGGTCGAAGCCCGCGAGATCGCGGGCTGTCGAAGCATCGATGCCTGGGCGATTGGCCTTGATCGCCTGCGCAATGTTCAGCGCTTCCAGCCGGCAGAGCGCATCAAGAATGGCCCTATTGGCGAGTGCCAGGCCGAAAGAGGCCACCAGCCCGTTCAGCTTTTCTGCCGCGGCCCGCGCATGATGCGAGGCTTCGGCAGCCGCATGCAGTCCGAAAGCCGTTGTTGGACCTGCATTCCTCAGCGCATCGAGCGCCAATGTCAACGAACGGCGGAGCTGGTTTTCGTTGTCTGCATTGGAAAGCTCGGGCGATTTGTCGAACCATTTCGGCACCATCAGCTCGGCGGCCATCCCTTCGGCAGAGCGTCCCCGCGCGTCTTCGATGCGCACGCGCAGAAAAATCTGCCGCGCCTCGCGCAAGGTCGCCGCCCCGAAGCGGAAGGGCAGCCGCAGCTTGACCGGGCGCTCGAACGTCTCGGCCTCGACAAGCCTGATTTTCAATGAATCGGTCATGATGCTAGGCGGCTCCCGTGATTGTCAGGCAAGTCTGCTTGCATAGGGGTCAATGTACATGGCCCGTTACCCCACCCTCTTTTCAACGTGGAGAGGCGGGTGTGCGGCCATTCGTTCGTCGCAGAAGCGGCTCTTAAAATCTCCAGCCACGTCGCATGGCAGCCAACAGATTTCACGATGTCTCCTCCTCGCCTGATTCCCTCCAGAATCAGGAAAAGCAAATGCCCTGCCGCCCAAGAAATGTAACCATATGGTTACAAGATCGCGCGTTACCTCCGGCCTTGTCAATCGTCTTTTGAAAATTTTCCGGAACGCCCCGCATCTACGGCCTTAGGGAGCTGGATCGAAGCAAGCGTGACCGCGACAATATGCTCGCCCCAGGCATTCAGCGCCTCCTGCGATGTCAGCTTGCGCGCGAAAATCGTCGATAGCGTGTGACGGTTCGACAGGTAGAAGAAGCCGAGTGCGGCAATGGTAAGATAGACGGAAATCGGGTCGACGGCCGGCCGGAAAATACCGAGCGCCTCCCCACGGCGCAGCACATCGGCAAGCTCGTCGATCAGATGCGAATGCATGATCGAAACCTTTTCCGACCGCTGCAGATAGCGCGCATGATGCAGGTTTTCTGTCGCAAGCAGGCTTAGAAACTCTGGATGCGCGAGAAAATGTCGCCAGGTGAACAGGGCAAGTTCCCGCATTCCCTCCTCGGGGTGGCGGCGCGCGAGATCGAGCTGTTTTTCAGCATTTCGGATCGTCGCATAGGTCGCTTCCAGCACGGCGAGATAGAGGCCCTCCTTATCTCCGAAATAATGATAGAGCATCCGCTTGTTGGTCTGCGCCCGTGCGGCGATCGCATCTACTCGAGCGCCACCGAAACCATGGGCCGCAAATTCGTCCGTCGCCGCCTCCAGGATTGCAGCCTGGGTGCGCTGCGGATTGCGCGAAAGCCCCTTCGGCCGCTTCTCCGCAACCTTGCCGGCGCCCACTTTCGCTTTACTTTCAGCCTGTTGCCTCGCCCTGCCCGCCATGGACGATCTCCTTCCGGGCCGATGCCTTTTGCGATGGACGCAGCCGGCGCCGGCATGCCCGTTTCGATTGTGATGCGATTGACGCTTGACAGCGGTCGCGTTTCTATCCAACTTGTAACCAAATAGTTATATCATGCAAAGCAGTTCGTAAATCATCGATTCGCTGGGGAGGAGACCAGGATGACGTTGACGATCGACCGCCGGCAGTTGCTTGCCAGTATGGCAGCGACGCTTGCCTTCAGCAGTTTGGGACTTTCCCGCGCCAATGCGGCAACCGCGATGCGCCTTCTTTGGTGGGGTTCAAAGGAGCGTGCCGACCGGACCTTTGCAGCGGTGAAAGCCTATCAGGCTAAAAACCCAGACATCACCATCGCCGGCGAATCCTTCGGCTGGGACAGCTACTGGACGCGCCTTGCGACGCAGACGGGTGGCGGCAACGCGCCTGATCTCATCCAGATGGATTATCGCTACATCTTCGAATATGCCCGCCGCGGCGCGTTGCTCGACATGACGCCTTATCTTGGCAAGAACCTCAGAATAGAAGATTTCGGCGCCGCCAACATCGATTCCGGCAAGGTCGACAACAAGATCTATGGCGTCAGCCTCGGCGTGAATTCCTTCATGGTCGTCGTCAACTCGGCCGCATGGGCCGAAGCCGGCGTCGAGCCGCCGCATGACGCCATGACATGGGAGCAGATCGGCGATGCCTGCGCCAAGGTGACATCAGCCAAGAAGCGGCGCGGATTCTATGGCACTGGCGATGCGAGCGGCAACGAACCGGCTTTCGAATGCTGGCTGCGCCAGCGCGGCAAGGCGCTCTATACGGCGGACGGCAAGCTTGCCTTCGAAGCTAAGGACGCAGCCGACTGGTTCGATTTATGGAGCCATATGCGCAAAAGCGGCGCCTGCGTGCCGGCAGACGTCCAGGCGCTCGATCAGTTGACCCTCGAAACCGACATGCTCGTGACCAAGAAGGCGGCGATCAGCTACGCTCATTCCAATCAGTTCGTGGCCATTCAGGGCCTGGTCAAGGAAAAGCTCGAGATCGTCTCCTATCCGGTCGCAGGCCCGGACAGCAAACCTGGCCAATATCTGAAGCCGTCGATGCTGATGTCTGTTTCGGCTACCTCGCCGAACAAGGATGCCGCCGTCGCCTTCGTCAATTATCTGGTGGAGGATCCGGAGGGCACCAAGACACTTGGCCTCGAGCGCGGCGTTCCGCCGTCGCCAAAGATCCGCGATCTTCTGACGCCGGATCTGGATCCCGTCAGCAAGCAGGTCGTCGATTATATTGGCCGGCTAACGCCGCACGTGGGAGCGCTACCGCCATCTCCGCCGAACGGCGCGGGCGAGAATTCATTCCTGCTGAAGAAGATCGCCGAGGAAGTGGCTTTCGGCAAAACCAGCGCGCAGGACGCTGGCGCCAAGTTCACCGAACAGGCAGCAGCAAACATTACGCGAGGCTGATACCGTGGGTACAAACAGCAAGAGCGTTGCCGGCGGCTTGGCCGTCGGTGCGCGCGCGCCGTTGCGCGTGGAAACCGCCTACAAGGCGCCGGGCGCTTTCGCGCGCAACGCGCCTGGATACCTCTTTCTCCTGCCGTGGTTCATCGGCTTCTTCGGCTTGACGCTGGGGCCGGCAATTGCCTCGCTCTACCTTTCTTTCACCGATTACAATCTGCTGCAGTCACCAAACCTTGTGGGACTGGACAACTATGTCCGCATCGCCACCGCAGACGACAAATTCCTGTCGTCGCTGAAGGTGACGCTGTTCTATGTCGTCTGTTCCGTGCCACTGAAGCTGGCCTTTGCGCTGCTCGTTGCGCTGCTGCTGAACCGCGGCATCAAGGGCCTGCCGGTCTATCGCGCCATCTTTTACCTGCCGTCGCTGCTCGGCTCCAGCGTCGCGATCGCCGTGCTCTGGCGGCAGATCTTCGACGCCGACGGCATCGTCAACACGCTGCTCTGGTATGTTTTCGGCATCAACGGCCCGAGCTGGATCTCCAATCCGGACTATTCGCTCTACACGCTGGTGATCCTTGCCATTTGGCAGTTCGGCTCGCCGATGATCATCTTCCTGGCCGGCCTGCGCCAGATCCCGACTGATCTCTATGAGGCCGCGAGCCTCGACGGCGCCTCGAAAGTGCGGATCTTCTTCAAGATCACCCTGCCGCTTTTGACGCCGGTGATCTTCTTCAACGCCGTGGTCCAGACGATCGATGCCTTCAAGGCCTTCACACCGGCCTATGTGATTTCCTCCGGCACCGGCGGACCAATCGATTCGACGCTGTTCTACACGCTCTACCTCTACCAGGAAGCCTTCGGTTATTTCCGCATGGGTTATGCCGCCGCGCTCGCCTGGGTCCTGGTGATCATCATCGCCATCTTCACCACCTTCTCCTTCCTCTCCGCTCGTTATTGGGTTCATTACGATGACTGACGCGAAGCTCACCCATTTTGCCGAGGACATGAAGCCGCCGCGCGAGCACCCGTGGTTCCTCTCCGTCCTCATCCACATCGCCCTTATCGCCGCATCGATCGTGATGCTCTATCCGCTGCTGTGGATGCTCTCCGGTTCGATCAAGGACCAGAACGAGATTTTCGGCACGGCATCGCTGATCCCAACCCGATTCGACTTCAGCGCCTATGCCCGCGGCTGGTTCGGCGGTCAGGTTACTTTCGGAACCTTCGTCTGGAATTCGGCCGTCATCGCCGTGCTTTCGGTCATCGGCAACGTCATTTCCTGCTCACTGGCGGCCTATGCCTTCGCCCGGCTGAGTTTCTGGGGCAAGAATTTCTGGTTCGCGCTGATGCTCGGCACGCTGATGCTGCCCTATCACGTCACGCTGATCCCGCAATATATCCTCTTCCTGAAACTCGGCTGGGTGAAGACCATGCTGCCGCTGGTCGTGCCGAAATTCCTTGCGGTCGACGCCTTCTTCATCTTCCTGATGGTGCAGTTCTTCCGCGGCATCCCGCGCGAGCTGGACGAGGCTGCCATGATGGATGGCTGCAGCCCGTGGCGCATCTATTGGCGCATCATGCTGCCTTTGTCGCTGCCGGTCATGGCGACGGCCGCCATCTTCTCCTTCATCTGGACCTGGGACGATTTCTTCGGGCCGCTGATCTACCTCTCCGACATCAATACCTACACGGTGCAGCTCGGCCTGCGGTCCTTCGTGGACTCCACCGGAAGCTCCGACTGGAGCAGCCTGTTCGCCATGTCGAGCCTGTCGCTGATCCCGGTCTTCCTGATCTTCCTCTTCTTCCAGAGGCTGCTGATCGACGGTATCGCCACGGCAGGTCTCAAACGCTGATACGAACCGCGCGGTCCCGAACTCCCAAGGCTTGGGACCGCATATTGAGAAACCCATTGAAAGGAAATGTCGCATGAGCGCGCTGCGCTTTGCCGCCATCGGCCTCAATCACGATCATATCTACGGCCAGGTCAACGTCATGCTGCGCGCCGGCGCGGAGCTGGTCGCCTTCCACGCTGAGGAAGACGACCTCGCCACCGTCTTCGCCGGACGCTTCCCGCAGGCAAGACGAGTCACCGACAAGCGCGAAATCCTGGAGGACAACTCCATCGCGCTGATCGTCAGCGCCGCGATCTCCAGCGAACGGTCAAGCCTTGCCATCGAGGCCATGCGCCACGGCAAGGACGTGATGCTCGACAAGCCCGGCATGGTGACGCTGGATCAGCTCGCAGACGTCCGAAAGGTGCAGGCCGAGACCAAGCGCATCGTCTCCATTCTCTATTCCGAGCATTTCGAGACGGCGTCGACCGTCAAGGCCGGCGAGCTGGTGAAATCAGGCGCCATCGGCAAGGTCATCCACACCACGGGCCTTGGGCCACACCGGCTGCGCAAGCCGACCCGGCCGGACTGGTTCTTCGACCGCAAGCGCTATGGCGGCATCATCACCGACATCGCCTCGCATCAATGCGAACAGTTTCTGTTCTTCGCCGATTCGCTCGAAGCCGAGGTGCTGTCGGCTACGGTCTCCAACCGGGCTAATCCTGACACCCCCGGCCTGCAAGACTATGGCGATTTCCACCTGCGCACGCCCGATGTCACAGGCTATGTCCGCGTCGACTGGTTCACGCCGGATGGTCTTTCCACCTGGGGCGACGGCCGCCTCTTCATCGTCGGCACCGAGGGGACGATCGAGCTGCGCAAATATATCGACGTTGCCGGTCGGCCCGGCACCGATCACCTCTTCCTCACCGATCGTAAAGGCATGCAGCATATCGACTGCACCGGCTTCGACTTGCCCTATGGCCGCCAGCTTGCCGCCGACATAAGGGACCGCACCGAAACGGCGATGGGCCAGGAACATTGCTTCAAGGCGATGGAACTGGCGCTGAAGGCGCAGGCGCTCGCCGAAGCGACGTCGCTCAAGAACATTCAGAGGTAATTGCGTTATGTCCGACATCAAGAAAGTCGCGATCATCGGCCTCGGTATCGGCCGCTCCCACATTACCGAAGGCTATCTGCCGCATTCAGATCGCTACGAAGTTGCCGTCCTCTGCGATCTCAACGAGGAACGCCTGAATGCCGTCGGCGACGAATTCGGCATAGAGAAACGCGTCAAGGATTTCTCCGAAGTCCTCAACATGCCCGATATCGACATTATCGACATCTGCACCCCGCCCGGCTCGCATTTCCAGCTGATCATGCAGGCGCTATCAGCCGGAAAGCATGTGGTCTGCGAGAAGCCGCTGGTGGGATCGCTCGCCGATGTCGATGCCGTCATCGCAGCCGAGAAGACCTCCAAGGGGCGGCTGATGCCGATCTTCCAGTATCGCTACGGCGACGGCATCCAGAAGGCCAAGCGCATCATCGATGCAGGCATCGCCGGCAAGCCCTATGTCGCGACCTCCGAGACGCATTGGGTGCGCGGCGCCGACTATTATGCCGTCCCCTGGCGCGGCAAGTGGGAAACGGAACTCGGCGGCGTGCTGATGACGCATTCCATCCACCTGCACGACATGCTGACCTATTTGATGGGGCCGATCGCGGGCCTCTTCGGCCGCGTCGCCACCCGCGTCAACGATATCGAAGTCGAGGATTGTGCCAGCGCCAGCCTGCTGATGGAAAACGGCGCGCTCGCCACCATCAGCGCCACGCTCGGCTCGCAGGAACAGATCAGCCGTCTGCGCCTTGCCTTCGAAAACGTCCTGATCGAAAGCAATCACGAGCCCTATAGCCCCGGCCAGGATCCCTGGAAGATCGTTCCGGCCAATGACGAGATCGCAGCCAAGATCGATGCGTTGCTCGCCGACTGGTCACCGATCCCGATCCGCTTCAACACGCAGATGAAGCTCTTCCACGAGGCCCTGGTATCGGGCGGCCCGCTGCCGGTAACCACAGCAGATGCCCGTCAGGCCCTGGAACTGGTCACGGCACTTTATGAATCGTCTGAAACGCGCACCGAAGTCCGCTTCCCTGTCGGGCCGGAAAGCGCAAAATACAAAAGCTGGAGGCCGGCATGAACGTTGCGCCGCGAGCCATCAGAACCAACAAGGAGGAAGCGCCCATGGCGACGAGCGTATCGCTGCAGAAAGTTATCAAGCGCTATGGCGAGCTTCAGGTGGTTCACGGCATCGACCTGGAAATCGAGCCGGGAGAGTTCACCGTTTTCGTCGGCCCATCGGGCTGCGGCAAGTCCACGCTCCTGCGCATGATCGCCGGTCTTGAGCCGATTTCGGGCGGTGGGCTCTATCTCGACGGTAGCCGCATGAACGATGTCCCCGCCTCCAAGCGCGGCATCGCCATGGTCTTCCAGTCCTATGCGCTCTATCCGCATATGAGTGTCTACAAGAACCTCGCCTTCGGTCTTGAAACCGCCGGCATGAAGAAGCACGAGATCCAGCCGCGTGTCGAAAAGGCGGCCGAGGTGCTGCAAATCACCCAGTTGCTGCAGCGCAAGCCGAAGCAGCTCTCCGGTGGCCAGCGCCAGCGCGTCGCGATCGGCCGCGCCATCGTGCGCGAGCCCAACATCTTCCTCTTCGACGAGCCGCTGTCGAACCTCGATGCCGAACTGCGCGTGCAGATGCGCGTCGAGATCGCCCGCCTGCACCAGCGGCTCGGCAATACGATGATCTATGTTACGCACGATCAGACGGAAGCCATGACCATGGCCGACAAGATTGTCGTGCTCAACGGCGGCAAGATCGAGCAGGTCGGCGCTCCCCTTGACCTCTACAACAAGCCGAAGAACAAGTTCGTTGCCGGCTTCATCGGTTCGCCGAAAATGAATTTCCTCGAGGCGAAGATCGTCGGCTCCGACGACGGATCCGCCGTCATCGATCTCGCCGGCCAGACCGTTCGCCTGCCGCGTCGGCTGGGTGGCATCCAGCCGGGAGAAGCCGTGACCCTCGGCGCACGTCCCGAGCATCTCAATGTCGGCGATCGCGGTGTCGCTCTCGGCAGCGCGCGCGTCGATCTTGTGGAGCATCTGGGTGGTCAGACCATTCTCTATGCCACCTTGCACGGCGGCCAGACGCTGACGGTCGCGCTGGAGGATCAGCAGGCCATCCGCGCCGGAGAAACGGTCAACATCCGCATTGATCCGGAACGCTGCCACCTGTTCGGGCCGGACGGCGCGGCGTTGTAACTGCAGCCGGCAGCGGATCGATCAGATCTCGACGACCCGCCGGCCGCCGACCGTGCGGACCTGGCCCATCGGAATGGCATCGGCTGGAACACCCTCGCGCCGGTGCAGCCGAAGCCGCCGGCTACCGGGTGCCAGATGAAACCAGTCATCCTCGGCCCGGTAGGCTTCCAGATCGATCTGAACCGATTGCGCCAGCCGATCCGTGCTTAGATCGAGGAACCAATCCTCGCCCTCCTGAACGGCCAATGCCGTGATCTCGGCATCATGAAACGCCTTCGTGCGGCCAAGCGGGAAGTAAAAAGCATGGGCGATCGTCGCGCCGGTCGCCGGCGCGGTCAGACGCGCCACGGCCACATCATGCGACGGCGGCCCGAAGCGGAAGGCATAGGTCGCATCGAAGAAAGCGCCGAAAAGATCCGTGCACGCTATCTTTTGCTTGCTGCGCGCTTCGAGGACCAGATCGCGACCACCGCCGACGACAACCTGACGGCCGTCGCGCAGGCAAGAAACCTCGACGGTCAGGTCGAGCGCCGCATCGCTTTCGTTGATGATATGCACGTCGAGACCATTCGTGCCCTCGTCCATCAATAGCACCTGCACGGGCCGGAAGGCACGGCGAAGCGCATACCAAACCGGCTTTGGCTCCCCGGTCGAGTCGATCACGCCCCAGCCGGCGCCGGGAAGCAGGTCCTGCAGCGTCCAGACGAGTGCTCCGTTGCAGCCGGAACCGTGCCGCCGCCACTCGGCATAGGTCTCCTCGGCGACTTCGCCGGTCACGGCTCGGGAAAGGTTGAGATAGAGATCCGGGTCTTCCCGCCGCAGGCGGTTGGGCTCGAAGCCGTAAAGCTCCTGAAGATAGTGATCGCGCACGTCCTCGAAATCCCAGGATGCGCCGCGATCTCGCGGCACACGCTCTTTCCATAGCGGGCTATGAACGGCGGGAACGGGCAGATGGCGCCCGAGCGTCCTTGATTGCGGCACATGCGCGAAGGCCAGGCTCTCCGCCGCGAAGCGCACACCAGTGCGACGCGCATCGGCGAGCGGCCGCATGTAGGCGCCGACGCCGTAATAATGTGTAACGCCAACATCCGAAGAAAACGGCATCGGGCCATCGGAGGGCGAATTGACGACATAAGGCACATCCGGCCGCAGCGACTGAACCAGCGGCGGGATGATCTCCTCGACAACAGGACTTTTCCAGAACTGTTCGGGCAGACCCATCATCGCCGCCTGCTGGTGGATTTCGCTGCCGCCGCAAAGAACCGCCAGCGAGGGCGAGAGGCGCGAGCGGCTCAGAAACTGTGAAACCTCGGTCTCGACATGAATGTTGAAGGCCTTGTCGTTCTTCGGATAGTCGAAATTGGCGAATATGAAATCCTGCCAGACGAGCAGACCAAGTTCGTCGCAGAGGCGGAAGAATTCCGCCGTCTCATAGGCCATGGTGCCGCCGATGCGGATCATGTTCATGCCGGCCTCGGCCGTAAGCCTTAGCCAGGGTTCGTAATCTTCGCGACCACCGGGCAACCGCGCAATATCGGCTGTCGTCCACACCGCACCGCGGCAGAAAATCCGTTCGCCATTGACGATCACAGCGAAATCCTGCCCACCGGCACCGCGATCGACCGATAGCCGGCGAAAACCGGTCTGCCCAAGCTCATGCTCGACGCCATCGAGGATGAGTGTGACATCGAAGAGCTGTGGCGCGCCATGCGTATGCGGCCACCAGGGCGTTACATCCGGAATTCTGAGGATCGCGGTATAACGGTCTGCCCCGTCTTTCTCGAAAGCCTGTTCGGCTTCTCCGCACCGCAGCACCAGATGTTCGACATCGCCTTCAATCGAAAGCGAAGCATAGAGCCTGCCTTCGCCGTTCTCGAGCAGATCCGGCCGCAGGGAAAGATCACGGATGACAGGCGCGCCTGGTCGTAAAAGCCAAATCGGCCGCCAAGGGCCAACGGCCTGAACCTCCGGGCACCAGCCGGGCATATGGCCGAGCAGCGTCGTGCGCACCATCCGCAAGCCTTGCGGCGTCATCATCTGCGGCCGCCAGCGGGCGCGCGGACCTGGCTCGGAAAGCCTTGGCTCCAGCGCGCGGAAGCATAGTGCCAGCTCGTCGCCACCAAGCAAAATGACGTCGACGTCATGGGCCTCGAACATGCTTTCGGACACAAGGATTTTCTGGCCGTTGAGGAAGACGTCGCAAAGCGTCGCCAGCCCTTCCAGCCGCAAAACCGCCTCTCCCGCCTTGGCATCCACCAGACGGCAGATGTACCAGGCATCTCGGTCGTTAAGGGGTAGAGGCTTCGTTCGGTCGAAACGTCCGGCCTTTTCCAGTGCCTCCGCCACCGTGCCCGGCACCGGCGCGGGAATGAGCCCGGACATCATTGGTACATCGGACGGCGAGTTGCAGGCGCCTGCATCCGTCAACACCAGATTCCAACCTTCGCTCAGCCGCATTCCGCCGCCGAGATCCGCCAAGCGCCCGCCCATGACATTTTCCGAGGGATTACCCCCGCCCCAATATTTTCAGAAATGACCCAGCCGTATCGTGATCGAACGGAAGCCGCTTAAAGCTTTCGTTCGAGTTCGCTCATCATGGCATCCCATGCATCTGCGGCAGGATCAAGGGCTGTCCGCAGCGGCTCGAATTTCTTGCGCGTGATGGCGCGGGCAAGCTGGAACTGCACCGATTTCGCCATCTCGGAAATTTTGCGCGCCTCGCCGGCCGCATCGGACAAATCGGCCGAAAGCCAATCGAAGTGACTGCCGGCAAGTTCGAAATTGGCGCCGAGCTGACGCAGCGTGTTGAACGCATATTTATGGAAGAAGCCGAAGGGCCTTTCGGCGACCGCCTCTACCTGCGCCGGGAAAACCTCAGCAAAGGCTCGGATAGGATTGGCGTTCGGGCGACGGCGGAAATGGAAGGACAGGATCTGCCGTGCGACCTGACGGATCGCGGCTTCGCCCGGCACTTTCTCAGGAAACTTGGCAAATTCCGTGTAAGGCAGGAAGGGCAGGTCCTCATCCGTCAGATGCAGCTGGAACAGCCCGTCGAAATCCTCGCCCGACAGTTGAAAGAACCCGCCATTGTGGAAGTAGTCGAGCGTGCGCCCTTCCATGTCGAGCCGGTTGATCGCCACGGTCGTCTTGCCGTGTTCGCGGCGATAGCCGACGCCCTGCGTATCGGGCATGAAATAGGAATCCATCTCCACCAGGCAGAGCCGGCCGCGACCGACCTGCTCGGCGACATGGTTCTGAACCTTGTCGTAGATCGCAAGCTCGGTGCAGCGCACGCCATAGAGCGCTTCCAGATCCTCGAGCGGCACCTTGAAGAAGGTGAACTGGTCGCCCTCGAAATCCTGGGCCACCGTGAAGCCCAGCATGGCTTCCGGCGGCAGCTTCAGGTTCGAAAGCACTTCGATCCACAGATCGATATAGCAATTCGTCTCGGGCCACATGCGCTCGCTGTCGTGCAACGCATGCGGCCTATAGGCGGCGGGATCCAGTCCCTGAAACACTGAAACCATGGAAGCGATCAGCCCCATAGCGTCTTGCGCACGCTCTCGGGCCATTCCTTGACGTCGAGACCGTGGGTGTGGAAGAGCGCCAACGCAATGCGCTCCAGCCCGAAGCCGACGCAAGCCGTGTGCACGACACTGCCGTCAGCAAAGTTCAGGCCCCACTTCGTGCCGAAGGCATCCTGGTGATAGTTGAAGCTCATGCAGGCGGTCGGCTTGGCAACGGAGGTAATCGGAATCAGCAGCTCGAACTTGAGGTTCTGGTCGCGCTGGTTGTTGGCGAGCATCTTGCCGGCGCGGCCGAAGAAGGGGTCGTTGGCGACGTCGATGGTCACAGCGAGGCCGACGGCCTTCATCATCTCGACACCACGATCCATCCAGCTCTGGCGAAAATCCGTCACATGCTTTTCGCTGCCCATGCAGACATATTCGCGCATGCGGAAGAGCTGCTGGCGCGCCGGGTCCTTGGAGGGCTCATGACGGAAGCAATAGGACTGCAGGTCGTAGAGCGCGCCGTCTTCCGAAATGGCGCCGCGCTTGGCGACCGTCGGATAGAGCGGATAGCAGGCAGCCGGTGTCAGCACGATATCGGTAGCCTGCTGGTCTTTCGTCCAGTCGTCGCCGACTTCCATGCACTTCAACAGGCTCATATGATCGAGTTCGTTGCCGCAGAAGCTGTGCACCGTGCCGGCAAGCTGCGGGAAGCTCTTCATGTAACCGCTGGTTTCGAAGAAAGCGCGGTTCATGCCGGGCGGAAAGCGGATGGCCTCGGCGCCATCGGCACCGCCGAACTTGTCGATCAGGCGTTCGAAAGCCGAAATGACGTCTTCGAACTGGCCGCTGCGGCCGTAGAGGCCGTCAACGCCGGTATCGATCAAGAGACCGGAATCGAAAAGACGGTCGAGAAACGAGGATTGCATATCCATGGCGGTTACCCCAACAGGCTGGTGTCTTGTTTGTGGACGAGCAGCATCGTCGACGTATTGCCAAGGATGCGGTCGTTCGAGATCATCAATTGCGCCGAGTGCGCGTCGCGCAAGTGGCGGCCGAGGCTGTAGGGCGTACCGTTCTTGTAGCCCATGATGCCGCAGATCAGCATCGCGTGGTTGATGATCGGCAGGATCGTCTCGGATGATGCGATCTTGACGTTGTTCATCGCCACGGCAAAGGCCATTGACGACAGCCGATCGGCATCGAGCTTCGCCTCTTCATAAGCCTTCAGCCCGGCAACCACATTGGACTTCACCATCTGCAGCATGCTGGAGGCTTCGGCGAGACGCAGCGCGCCGGGCGGTGGCGCACCGGGAGACTTGCGGGCAGCGGCCCGCACGAACGCCTGCGCGCGGGAAACCGCATCGGCGGCTATGCCGTACCAGACGCCGCTCCAGAGCAGATGCGAGCTTGCCAGCATCGATTGCGCGGCAATCTCGGCAAACGGCTTCGGCAGGATCTGCGTGGCCGGAGCCTCACCCTTGAAGAGGAAGCCGTCGGAGCAGGTGCCGCGCATGCCGAGCGTGTTCCACTCGACTGTGCGCTTGATCTCATACTGGTCTTTCAGGAAGCAGGTCAGCACCTGGTCGGAAGACGCAGCATCAGCATGACTGCGCGAGGTGATCAGGATAGCATCGGCATGCGCGCCATAGGAAATGACGGTCGCATCCTTCTCGAGATAGCAAGTGTCGCCTTCGACCTTGATGGCGCAAATACTGTTGCGCAGGTTGCCACCAATTCCGCCTTCGGTCGTGGCCGAGGCCAGCAGCAGCTGTTCCCCAGCGATGCGGCGCATGAATTCGCGATGCCAGTCGCTGTCGGCGCCATGCTCGACCAGGCTCGAAAGCTTGATGTGGTGCATGGCGAAAACCATGGCGCTTGCCGCGCAGGCCTGACCGAGGATCGAGCACAGCTCGGCGATCTCGGTGATCGACGCACCCTCGCCGCCAAGCGCGACGGGGATCTGGATGGAAAGCAGCTTTTCGGCGCGCATCGCGTCGACGGCTTCACGCGGGAACCGGCCCTCGAGATCGACGGCATCGGCGTGCTGGCTGGCGATCGCTGCGACGCGGGCGGCGCGCACCGCCGCTCCCTCGCCCGTCCCAACCTCGAGTAAAGCGACCGCCACACTCATCACGCGACCTTTCTGCCGTCCAGGATCATGCCGACTGTTCTTTCGATCGCGGCGATGCTGGCAAAGGACTTGCGGTTCAGCAGGTTATCGGGAAACTCGATGTCGAATGCCTCTTCGATACCGAGCATCAACTGAACGGAAGCGAATGAGGACAATCCTGTCGCATAGAGATCGGCATCGTCTTCGATCTGATCGATAGCAACGGGAAGCGCACCGAACTTGGCCAGCAAATCGCGAATCGTCTTGTTCATAGTCTAGTCCCTTCTGGCAATTGCAAGCATAACCGTGGTTACGCAGTCTTATTTTCGCCAAGAAGTAACAGGCAAAATAGAACATTCCGCTAATCGACGTGGTAAATACAACCAACTTATACTTTGCAGAACAATTCTATATTCATCATTTGTTTGATAAAAATTTACTAAACATAAACCATGCAAACTGCCGTCCGCACACACATATTCAATAATCACAATATTATGTGTCGGTGATTTTGTGAAAAGACGGTGCGCGCAAGAAGGTTAACGCGCCAACTCGCCGCCACGTTTTATTCGATAAATCTCATAACAATCATAGCGTCAGTAAAAGTATAGATTGGAAGCGCCGGTTCTACAGCGCCGCGCGCCGCATGCGACGCGCAAAGGTCGCTGCAGCACTTTAAATCCGCTGCATAATTCCCCAAAACCGAATCCGATTTAAGGAACTATGCCGTGGCCCTCGGGCGGATAGCGGTGCTCGCCGCCGCGATAATCCGAAACGGAATAGCAACCTTCGCCAACCGGGCGAACCGAACTCCCGCCGATGTCAGCCTTGCCGTAACCACCTGGAATATCGAGGATATAAGTCGGCTGACAAAGACCGGAGATCCGGCCGCGCAACGCCCCCACGATCGCCTGTCCCTCCGCGATGCCAAGACGGAAATGGCTGGTGCCGGGGGCAAGATCGGGGTGATGCAGATAATAGGGCTTTACCCGCGTTTCGACAAAAGCCTTCATCAGCGCCGCCAATACATCGGGGTCGTCGTTGACACCCTTGAGCAGCACCGACTGGCTGACCAGCACGATGCCCGCATCGACCAGCCGTGCGCAGGCAGCCCGGGCCTCCTCCGTCAGCTCGCGCGGATGATTGGCATGGAGGGCGACATAAACAGTCTTCCCGCTTGCCTTCAGCGCCGCGATCAATGCCGCATCGACCTTGGAAGGATCGACAACGGGAATGCGCGTATGGAAGCGAACGATCTTCACATGATCGATATCGGCAAGCTGCCTGAGAATCTCTTCCAGCCGCCTCGGCGAAAGAACCAGCGGATCGCCACCGGTCAGGATGACCTCCCAGATCTCCCTGTGATCGCGGATATAGGCGAAAGCACCATCGAGCGCATCGCCGTCAAGCGTGCCGAGCCCCTGCGGCCCGACCATTTCGCGGCGGAAGCAGAACCGGCAATAGACCGGGCAGACATGCACGGCCTTCAGCAGCACGCGGTCCGGATAGCGATGCACGATGCCTTCGACCGGGCTGTGCGCGTGATCGCCGATCGGATCGGCGCGTTCCTCTGATGTAACCAGCAACTCGGCCGCATCGGGTACGAATTGGCGGGCGATGGGATCGGCGGGATCCGCAGGGTCGATCAAGCGCGTGACTGATGGCGTCAGCGCGACGGCATAGCGCTCCGCCACAGCTTCGAGCGCCATCGCCTGCTCGGCATCGATCAACCCGGCACGCTCGAGCTCACCGATATTGCGGAGCGGACGCATCGAATTCATGCGCCATACTCCGCGACGGGCGCCCAGAGCACCTGCTCGATGCGCGAAGCACCGGTTGCCAGCATCACGAGCCGGTCGAAGCCGAGCGCGATGCCGCTTGCATCGGGCATCAGGGCCAGCGCCTGCAAGAAATCCTCATCCAGCGGATAGGTCTCGCCGTAGACGCGCTGCTTTTCCGCCATTTCGATCTCGAACCGGCGGCGCTGTTCCTTGGCATTGGTGAGCTCGCCAAAAGCATTGGCAAGCTCGACACCGCAGGCATAAAGCTCGAAACGTTCGGCGACGCGATGATCCCTTGCCGACGGGCGGGCAAGCGCCGCCTCCGAAACGGGATATTCGTCGAGAATGGTGGCGCGGCCGAAGCCGAGATTGGGTTCGATCTTCTCGACCAGCACACGGCTGAAGAGATCCTGCCAGAGGTCGTCGTCGGCAAAACGAATGCCTGCCTGGCGCATATCGGCCGCCAATCGCTCGCGATCGGTCGATCCATCGAGGCCGATGGAGGCAAACAGGTCGATGCCGGCATAGCGCTCAAACGCGGCTGCGACGCTGATCCGCTCCGGCTGCAGGAACGGATCGATCTCGGCGCCGCGATAGATGAGTTTCTTCGCGCCGACCGTCTCGGCCGCCAGCGCCAAGAGCGCTGAGCAATCGGCCATCAGCATCTCATAGCTCTCGCCCGCCCGATACCACTCCAGCATGGTGAATTCCGGATGGTGCAGCGGCCCGCGCTCGCGATTGCGATAGACGTGGGCAAAGCAGGCAATGCGCTCCTCGCCGGCCGCAAGCAGTTTCTTGCAGGCAAATTCAGGCGAAGTATGAAGGTAGAGAGGCGATGCCTTGCCGTCCGTCGTCAGCCCCTCGGTCTCGAAAGCGTGGAGATGCGCCTCGTTGCCCGGCGACACCTGCAGCGTTGCCGTATCGACCTCGATAAAATCGTTGCTTGCAAAGAACACGCGCATCGCGGCCTGGATCGCATTCCGGCCGATCAGGAATGGCCGCCGGTCCGCATGGACATTGCGGGTCCACCAGGGGGACGCTTTGCTCGTCGTTGGCTTCATTCCTAGCTTTCTTCGGGGCGCAAGCCGCGTTGGGGGTGGCAATTTCCATTGATTTAGGGTAGTTGCGCCCCCAAGCAAACAATTGCTGCGTCTCGGAGAGCATTTAGACAGTCCCTCTACGACGCAAAGCGCAGCGTTACAAGGAAGTCTTATGGTCAAGGTCATCGCCTCTTCGGTCCGCAAGGGCAACGTTCTCGACGTCGACGGCAAGCTCTACGTCGTTCTCACCGCTCAGAACTTTCATCCGGGCAAGGGTACTCCGGTTACCCAGGTCGACATGCGCCGCATCGTCGACGGCGTGAAGGTCTCCGAGCGTTGGCGCACCACCGAACAGGTCGAGCGCGCCTTCGTCGAAGACGTGAACTTCCAGTACCTCTATGAAGACGGCGAGGGCTTCCACTTCATGAACCCGGCCACCTACGACCAGGTCGTCGTCGATGTCGACACCATGGGCGACCAGAAGGCCTACCTGCAGGAAGGCATGACCTGCATCCTGTCGATCCACGAAGGCATTCCGCTGGCGCTCGAACTGCCGCGCCACGTCACGCTTGAGATCACCGAGACCGAGCCGGTCGTCAAGGGCCAGACGGCATCCTCCTCCTACAAGCCTGCCATGCTGTCGAACGGCATCCGCACTCTCGTGCCGCCGCATATCAACGCCGGCACCCGCGTCGTCATCGCCACGGAAGACAATTCCTACGTCGAGCGCGCCAAGGACTGATCTTCAGGCTTTTAGCTTGCATCAGAAGCGCCTCGTCCTCGCGACGGGGCGTTTTGCGTTTCAGCTGGATTGAAATCGCATCGCTGTGGCCGCGCCGGCAGGCAGGATCACACTACAGCATCGGCCCGAAATCGGAATCGATTTTCGGAAAGCCTGATGCGTAGATTCAATGAGATAGAGCGTCTTTGTGCTTCCGAAAGGAAGTACGACGCCCTAGCGCGTGCTGGCTTTTTTCCCGCTCTTTTCTTCGGCTTTGGCGGGTTCCGAAGGCGCATCTGTTTCGGTGCTGTGCTCGTGCGGAGCCAAAGCCTGCATGTGCAGAACGCGTGGCGACATCGCCTGCATGTAAGCATCAGAGCGGCCGATATAGATCATCGTCGCATCGGTGAGGTCCGCCAGCATGGCGCAGGCCTTTGCTTGAACTTCAGCCTCCAGCCCTTCAAAGGCATCGTCGAGGATGATCCATTTCGGTTTCGCCAACAGCAGATGCGCAAAACCGACGGCCTTCTGCTCCTCGGTATCGAGCAACCGATCCCAGCGGGCTTGGGTATCGAGGCGGCTCTTCAGGCGGCCGAGTCCCACCTTGTCCAAGACGGCATCGACGGCGGCATCGTCATAGGCGTCCCTGTCGTCCGGGAAGCAGATCGCCTCCCGAAGCGTGCCCGTGGGAACATAGGGTATGTGCGGCACGAACATCATGTCTTCCATCGGCGGAAGGCTGACCGTTCCTGCGCCGCTGTACCATTGATGTGCCAACACCTCGAACAACAGCCTGCGGTTCACGCCATGGTCGCCGTTGATCATGATGTGCTCGCCGGCATTGATGGTGACGGTGCCCTCGGCGATCCGGAAACCATTTTCCGTGGCCTCGTCATTGGTCTTCGTCGACACCTCCAGATCGGTCCAGACCATCGTGCCCGGAGCAGCCTTGTCGAAGGTAAGGGTGTGCGGCATCGGCGGCTTGTCATCCATCTCCGTCAGTGCCTGCCGGAAATCGGTGACGCGCATCAGCGTTGCGCGCCATTCCGCGATCGGGCCGAAATTGGCGACATACCAGCGCAGGGCCGAATTGACCTGATTGAAGGCGCCGACCGCCACCATGAGCTGGCCGAAAGTCAACCCGCCGGAGAAATAGGCGGGCGCCGCCACCAGGATCGGGATGATCAGCACCAGCCAGCCATAGCCGGCGGAAACCCAGGTGAGGTTGGTGTTGGCGATGGCAAGCTGACGGATGACGCCAAGCACGGCCGATATATCGAGGTTGATCCGCTTGCGCTCGTTCTCCTCACCGCCGGCAATGGTGATCGCCGGCATATGCTCGTTGGCATGCATGAGCGCGAAACGCAGCTCGGCTTCCTTCGAATAGCGATCGGCATTCAATCGCACCAGACGACGGCCGACGAACTGGCTGAGAAAGGATGCGGAACCGGCGTAGAGGATTGCCGCCCAGACCATGTAGCCCGGGATGGAGAAGTTCGCTCCCTTGAAATGGAAGACCATGCCGCTCGACAGCTCCCAGAGCACGCCAATGAAGCTCAGGAGCAGGATCGTCGCCTGGACGAGACCGATGGCAAGGCCGGTGGTGCTTTCGGCGAGGTTGCGGGCATCCTCGTGCAGACGCTGGTCGGGATTGACGCCGATCAGGCCGGAGGACGCGAGGCGAAGCGCCCGCTTGGCCTGCAGCCACTGGTTCACCAGATCTCTCGCCAGCCCCTCGCGCATGTAGAGCGCCGTCATCTGGTTCAGCCACGCCTGGATGACGTTGAGCACCAGCAGCGAGCCGGCGATGATGCCGAAAACGCCGAGTTGATGGAAGAAGGCTGAGATATCGCGCCGTGCCAGTGAATCGTAAAAAGGCGCATTCCAGCTGTTCAGCAGCACCTGGACGTAGGCGGTGAGCAGGATGATCACCAGGAGCGCTGCCGTCAGCGAAATAATCTTGATGCGAACCGGCGAATTCCAGAAGGCCGAGAACATCATTTTCAGCCGAAAGAAAAGGCTGAAATCGTATCCGACCTGCTCGTTCCCCTGGATATTCGGCTTGGCTTGCGCTTCAACTGCCATCAGCACTTCCCTGCGACGCACGTCCCGTCAATTAATCATGACCCGCCCTCATGTCCATCCTTGCAACAGATCGGTGCGATCACGTTCCTATATACACGGTTTCGCGTCTTGAACCGAATTAGGTCAGCAATTAGCTTGCACTCGAAAGATTGAGAAAGCCTTCCGATGCAATTTCAAGGAACTGCAGACTATATCGCCGACAAGGACCTGATGGTCGCCGTCAACGCCGCTATCCGGCTGGAACGCCCCCTGCTGGTAAAGGGTGAACCGGGCACCGGCAAGACCGAACTGGCCCGCCAGGTGGCGGCGGCGCTCGGGCTCGAGATCATCGAATGGAACGTCAAATCGACCACCAAGGCGCAGCAGGGCCTCTACGAGTACGACGCCGTATCGCGTCTGCGCGACAGCCAGCTTGGCGATATCAGAGTTCACGATGTCGGCAATTATATCAGGCGGGGCAAGCTCTGGCAGGCCTTCACCTCATCCCAAAAAAGCGTGCTGCTGATCGACGAGATCGACAAGGCCGATATCGAGTTTCCCAACGACCTGCTGCAGGAACTCGACCGCATGGAATTCCATGTCTACGAGACCGGCGAAACCGTCCGTGCCGCCATCCGCCCGATCGTCATCATCACCTCGAACAACGAGAAGGAACTGCCGGACGCCTTCCTGCGCCGCTGCTTCTTCCACTATATCCGCTTCCCCGACATGGAAACGCTGGCCCGTATCGTCGAGGTGCATTACCCTGGCATCAAGCAGGCCCTGGTACACGCCGCCCTGACGCAATTCTTCGAAATCCGCGACGTACAGGGCCTGAAGAAGAAGCCCTCGACGTCAGAGGCCCTTGATTGGATCCGCCTGCTCGTCGCCGACGACGTCGACCCAGCCACGCTGCGCGCCGATGCGAAGAACGCGCTGCCGAAGCTGCATGGCGCATTGCTGAAAAACGAACAGGACGTGCATCTCTTCGAACGGCTGGCGTTCATGGCGCGGGGACAGGGAAAGTGAAGGAAGCCAACCACCCGTCCTCGTGGTTCGAGACGGCCCTGCGGACCTCCTCACCATGAGGTCTGATCTTTCGCGCAATGTCGGAAACTCTCTCCGCCTCACCCTGAGATGCCTTGGCGTTGAAGCGCGAGCGCAAACGCCCAGGCCTCGAAGGGCGAGGCGGCCTCTCGGCTATCCGTTAGCCCATTGACCCGCCGCGACAGCGGGTTTATGGATTTTGCTCTGTGGTGATTTGGCCGGCCGGCTTGCAGCCACGTTAAATAAGTCGCTAAAGGGCCGCGTGCGGACCGGTAGCGATTCATCGCGGCCGGTTTTTTTGTATTTGGTTGAGTGGAAACAATGCCCATCAAGATTCCCGATACGCTGCCCGCATTCGAAACCCTCCAGAGCGAGGGCGTGCGGGTGATGACCGAAACGGTGGCGTTCCGTCAGGACATCCGCCCGCTTCAGATCGGGCTCCTCAACCTCATGCCGAACAAGATCAAGACCGAGATCCAGATGGCGCGCCTGGTCGGCGCATCGCCGCTGCAGGTCGAGTTCTCCCTGGTGCGCATTGGCGCCCACAAGGCGAAGAACACCTCCGAGGAGCACCTGCTCTCCTTCTATGAAACCTGGGAAGAGGTGAAGCACCGCAAGTTCGACGGCTTCATCATAACCGGCGCACCCATCGAACTGCTCGAATACGAAGAGGTTACCTACTGGGACGAGATGCGGCAGATCTTCGACTGGACGACGACCAATGTCCATTCGACGATGAACGTCTGCTGGGGAGCCATGGCCGCCGCCTATCATTTCCATGGCGTGCCGAAGCATACGCTGAAGGAAAAGGCCTTCGGCGTCTATCGCCACCAGAATCTCGCGCCATCCTCCGTCTACCTCAACGGCTTCTCCGACGACTTCGCCATTCCCGTCTCGCGCTGGACGGAAGTGCGCCGCGATGACATCGAGAAGGTGCCGAGCCTGCAGATTCTGATGGAATCGAGTGAAATGGGTGTCTGCCTCGTGCACGAGCGGGCCTGCAACCGGCTCTACATGTTCAATCACGTCGAGTATGATTCCACCTCGCTGGCGGATGAGTATTTCCGCGATGTGAATGCGGGCGTGCCGATCAAGATGCCGCACAACTACTTCCCGCATAATGACCCGGAAATTCCGCCGCAGAACCGGTGGCGCAGCCACGCCCATCTGTTCTTCGGCAACTGGATCAACGAGATCTACCAGACCACGCCGTATGATCTGGAGGAGATCGGTCTGGAAAGGACCTGAGGCTTGTTCATTCCCTTCTTCCTGAAGCTGAAGCAAGCGAAGGTTCCGGTAACGCTCCGGGAATTCCTGTCGCTGCTTGAGGGAATGGAAGAGGGGATCGCCGACTATGACGTCGAGGCCTTCTACTATCTGGCACGCACGACGCTCATCAAGGATGAGCGCTTTATCGACCGCTTCGACCAGGTCTTCGCCGATTATTTCCGCGGCGTGGAAGCGATCGGCGGCAATGCCGAGGGGGAAGTGGTCGAAGCGTCAGCCATTCCTGAGGAATGGCTGCGCAAGCTCGCCGAGAGGCATCTGACCGAAGAGGAAAGACGAGAGATCGAGGCGCTTGGCGGTTTCGAGAAACTCATGGAGACGCTGCGCGAGCGGCTGGCCGAGCAGAAGGGCCGGCATCAAGGCGGCTCGAAATGGATCGGCACGGCTGGAACCTCGCCCTTCGGCGCCTATGGCTACAATCCGGAAGGCGTGCGCATCGGCCAGGAAACCTCGCGCCATCGCCGCGCGGTCAAGGTGTGGGATCGCCGCGACTTCAAGAATCTCGACGATGGCGTCGAGCTTGGCACCCGCAATATCAAGGTGGCACTGAAACGACTTCGCCGCTGGGTGCGCGAGGGCGCCGCCGAGGAGCTCGATCTTTCCGGCACCATCCGCTCCACCGCCGAGCATGGCTATCTCGACGTCCAGACGCGGCCGGAACGGCGCAATGCCGTCAAGCTATTGATGTTTTTCGATGTCGGCGGCTCGATGGACGATCATATCCGCGTGGTCGAGGAGTTGTTTTCCGCCGCGCGATCAGAGTTTCGCCACATGGAATATTTCTATTTCCACAACTGCCTCTACGAAGGCGTGTGGAAGGACAATCGTCGCCGCCGCCGCGTCGACATCACGGCGACGACCGATCTCATCCGCACCTTCGGCCCCGACTACCGCGTCGTCTTCGTCGGCGATGCCTCGATGAGCCCCTACGAAATCAACCATCCCGGCGGTTCTGTCGAGCATTGGAACAAGGAAGCGGGCGAAGCCTGGCTTGGCCGAGTAACCGGCCATTTCCGCAAATGCATCTGGCTCAACCCCGTGCCGGAAAACGACTGGGGCTACACGACCTCCATCTCCATCATCCGCCGCCTGATGAGCGACCGCATGTATCCGCTGACGCTCGGCGGGCTGGAAAAAGCGACGAAGGAATTGTCGCGCTGAGTCCGGACCAAGCGCAGTCGCATCGACATGCCAAAGCGCCACCAAATCACCACAACCATTTGTAGAAAATAGCATCGGCACATCATCCGGAATCCCCGGTAATGTTGGTGGAGATATGCTTGCGCTACGCTCTTAGACTGCTTCTCTTTATCTCAACCGTTTTTTTGACCTCGCAGCAGGCAAGATCGGAGGAAGGAGATTTCACTGGCCAATGGAAGCAGACCTATTCCGATGCCGGCTCCTGTGAAGAATGCCTTGTTGGAATAGTAAGGCAAGGCAGACTTATGACAATCAGCTCGAACAGCGGCTGGAGCGCGACGGCGGAAACGAGCAGCAACGGAAATGTGAGTTATGCCGAAGGCACTGGGCATTGGAACGCCTATGCAGGCGAGCATAACCCGAAAGCATTCAGTGTCTTTCTTGCCATTCGGGACAACAGACTAATGATCATCATGGGGACCGAAGGAAAGGACAGGTCGAAGCAAAAGACCAAAATGCTCTTCGAACGACGGCCTGAATTTTCATATGACAGGACATAGCCTGCACGCCCCTTTTGCCAATCGAGCAATTGAGGCCGGACGAGAAAGAAGTCCGCGGCCTTTCATGCGTGCCGCATGTTTACCGCGCAATCGTCTCGCCAGGGGCGAGATGGAAGAGGGCGGCGCGCCTAACACCACCCTCTCCTCTGTTCAGCCCTTCAGCAACATATCCGCATTCTCGAATGGCAGGCCCTCGTCGTCTTCGGCTCTTCTCGACAGTTCCTTGAACCCAAGGCTCTTGTAGAAGGAGAATGCCTGAGCGTTCTCAATATAGACTTCCAGCCGCAATTCGCCTTTCAGCTTCAGGGCATGGGCAACCAACAACCTGCCGATGCCATGCCCGTGATAATCAGGTGCGACGAACAGGCCGCCGATGAAGGTGTCGAGCAGGCTGATGAAGCCGGCCGGCCTTTCCTGATGGCAGGCGACCCAGGTCTCCGCGCTTGGGAGGTATTGTGTTTCGATCAGGATGCGCTGCTCAAGCAGGCGCTCTCTGCCAATGAAAGCGTGGGCGCGAAGCGATGCTTCAAACCAGATGGTCGATAATGCTTGGAGATCCGTCGCCTCGTCATAGGCGCGGATCGATATATCCAGGTTTTTCATGATATGGCCTGCAGAAAAAATGCAAACAAAGACAGCGTCCAACCGGGACGCTACGAACACCGGCTTACGCGGTTCAGTTAAAGTCTCTGCGCATAAATCTCCTGCGTTAGGTGCGGTGCCCGAAGCAGGCACCGGGATGTCTCAATATCAGTTGCGCGCCATCGAGTCACCAACGGCGCCCACGGTTTATCATCTCCTCCTCGCCGACTGTCGTACGCCCTGCACATTTGCGGCGCAGGTTGGTCTTCCAAAGCGATGGAGCAAGCCGAGCCAAGCTCGTTCCCTTCTCCCCGCCCTAAATTTCGCCTCCGGACCGGTTGCGGAACGACGAGAATGGGGGCAGGGTCTGGCCTTGCCTTTTCGATAGCCATGGATGAGCTGATATGACGGAAAATACTTTGCAGCGGGAAGCTTTTGGGACGACGGCCGATGGGGAAACCGTCTATCGCGTCAAGATCGTCGGTGGCGGCCTCACCGCGCATGTCATCTCTTGGGGCGCCGTCATCCAGGACCTGCGGCTCGAGGGCCACCAGCCTGCGCTGTTGCTCGGCTTCGACAATTTCCCCGATTATCCCGCCCACTCCTCCTATTTCGGCGCCACGCCCGGCCGCTGCGCCAACCGTATCGGAGCCGGCCGCTTCACGCTGGATGGCAAGCAGTACCAGCTGGAGCTCAACGAAAAGGGCGTTACCCACCTGCACGGCGGCAAGGACAATATCGCCAAACGCAACTGGACCATCGTCGAGCACGATACCGACCGCGTTGTCCTGAAGATCGTCGATCCCGATGGCCGCGCCGGCTACCCCGGCAACTGCACGATCCAGGCAACCTATCGCGTGCATGGCAATGGCGAACTGTCGGTCACCTACGAATCGACCACCGACCAGCCGACGCTGGCCAATGTCTGCCAGCATGCCTATTTCAACCTCGATGGCCGCGACGACACGCTTGGCCACGACATCATGATCGCCGCCGATCACTATACCCCGACCGACGAAAAGCAGGTGCCGACGGGGGAAATCCGCTCGGTCGAAGGCACAATGTTCGATTTCCGCGAGATGTCGCCGATGAAGCGCTTCGAAGGGTCGGAGCAGGCGCTTTACGACCACAATTTCTGCCTTTCCAGCGAGCGCACCGCCAAGCGCTCCGTCGTGCTCGCCCGCAGCGTCAATTCAGGCGTGTCGCTGGAAGTCCGCACGACCGAGCCAGGCGTTCAATTCTACACCGCCTTCAAGCTCAACGTTCCGGTTCCGGGCCACGACGGCCAAAAGATCGGGCCGTTCGCGGGCTTCTGCCTGGAAACCCAGGTCTGGCCGGATGCCATCAATCACGAAGGCTTCCCCAATGCGGTGCTCCGCCCGGGTGAGGTATTGCGGCAGGAAACGGATTACATCTTCACCAAGAACTGAGCCGGGCATTAGAGCGCCGTGCTTCCTTTCGGAAGCACAAAGGTCGCTCTAACCTCTTGAACCTACAGCATCGGCCGGGCGCTCCAAACGCCCGGCCGTTTCTTTTTGCCCCGCGAACAGATTCACCTTGTAAATTGGTTCTAAATAGGTTCTAAATAATTTCCATGGACAGAACCAGTTTGATCGCTGAATTGAATAATCGCGGTCTCGGCGAGGGCACCGGGAGCGGGCCGCTCTATAAGCGGCTGGCACGGGCATTGACCGGGCTTATCCAGGAAGGCCTGCTGAAATCGGGCACGGCGTTGCCGGGCGAGCGCGATCTTGCCGGCGCCCTGCAGATCGGCCGGGTCACGGTGCGGACGGCCTACCGCGACCTGCTGGCCTCAGGCGTCATCGAATCGCGCCACGGCAGCGGCACTTTCGTCTCGCAGCACGTCGAGCGCATCGAGCAGCCGCTCTGGCGGCTCTCCTCCTTCTCCGCCGACATGCGCTCGCGTGGTCGCGAGCCGGCTGCCCGCATCCTTCAGCGCACCATCAGTCCGCCAGCGCCCGAAGAAACTTTCCTTCTCGGCCTCGGCCTTGACGAACCCGTGCTGCGGCTGGACCGCCTGCGCCTCGCCGACGGCCAGCCGCTCGCCATCGAGCGCGCCGTGGTTCCGATGAAGTTTCTGGGCGAAGACGCCATAGCCGAAGGGTCGCTCTACGATGCGCTCGCCGCACGAGGCTTCAAGCCAGTGCGCGCGCAGCAGAGGCTGACCGCCGTGACGCTGGACCCCACTTCCGCATCGATCCTGACCGTCAAGGCCGGGGCGCCCGCGCTTCTGATCGAGCGTGTCTCTCGCCTCGCCGACCAACGCGTCGTTGAATATACCCGCTCGCATTATCGCGGCGATGCCTATGATTTTGTTACTGAATTAAGAATTGGAGATGACCTATGAGCAACACCCAATCCCTTATGCTGACGGAAGCCGGCCAGTCGCCCGACGTCGTCGCGACGCTGCTTGAAAAGGAAAAGCCCGCCTTTGCGGAAATTGCAAAACTCTTCTCCTCCGCTCGCCCCTCGCTGATAACGACGGCGGCACGCGGCTCGTCCGACCATGCGGCAACCTTCTTCAAGTATCTGTTCGAAATCTCCTGCGGCGTCCCGGTCGCCTCGGTCGGCCCGTCGATCGCCTCCGTTTACGGCGCCCCTCTCCACCTGAAGGGCGGCATCCACTTCACCGTGTCGCAGTCCGGCGGAAGCCCCGACATCATCGCGCTGCAGGCCGCGGCGAAGAAGGGTGGCGCAACCACGATCGCCGTCGTCAACGTCACCGACAGTCCCCTCGCCCATGAAGCCGACATCGTGCTCGGCCTCAATGCCGGCAAGGAACAGAGCGTCGCCGCAACGAAATCCTTCATCGCTTCGGTCGCAGCACTTGCCGGCGTTACCGCCGCGGTTTCGCAGGACAAGGCCCTCGCTGACGGCCTTTCCAAGCTGCCGGAAGCACTGGCCGCAACCTCGGGCATCGACGGCAAGGCGGCAGAAGACGTGCTCTTCAATGCCTCCTCGCTCTACACCGGCGGCCGCGGTCCCGCCTTCGCCATCGCGCTTGAAGCGGCCCTGAAGGCCAAGGAAACCGCTGGCATCCATGCGGAAGCTTTCTCGCTCGCCGAACTGATGCACGGCCCGATGCGCCTGGTGCAGCCGGGCTTCCCGATCGTCGCCTTCTCGCCCGACGATGCCGCCTTCCCCAACAACGCCCAGGCGCTGGAGCGCCTGCAGAAGCTCGGTGCGACCGCCGTCTCCTTCTCGACCGCTCCGCTTGCCGGCATCAATCTGCGCATGCCGAGCACCGGCAACGGCCTGCTCGACCCGCTGGTGTCGCTGCTCTGCTACTATCGCCTGATCGAAGCGGTCACACGCCGCAAGGGTTTCGATCCGGACAAGCCGGCTAACCTCCTCAAGGTAACGGAGACCATGTGATGGACTACAAGGTCTTTACAGGTGCGCGCATCTTCGATGGCGATCGCTTTCACGAAGATAGCGCTTTGGTGATCGGCAACGGCCGCATCCACGCCATCACCGGCGTCAACGATGTGCCGGACAATGCCGAAACCATTCAGCTGAAGGGCGGCGTCCTTTCCCCTGGCTTCATCGATGCTCAGGTAAACGGCGGCGGCGGACGCATGCTCAACGACGAGCCCTCGCCCGCATCCATGTATATGATCGCCGAGGGGCATCGCCCCTACGGCACGACGTCGGTGCTGCCGACGCTCATCACCGATGTCGCTGCCGCGACGACTGCATCCATCGAGGCAGCGGTCGAAGCCGTGAAAGCCAATCGCGGCGTCGCTGGCCTGCATCTGGAAGGCCCGCATCTCGCACCCGCCCGCAAGGGCGCGCATCTCGCCGAACTGATGCGTCCGGTCGAAGACAGCGACGTTCGCACCTTCATCCGCGCCCGCGAGGCGATCGGCACGCTGCTGGTCACCATGGCCGCCGAACAGGTGACGGAGCGGCAGGTGCAGGCGCTTGCCGAAGGCGGCGTCATCGTCAGCATCGGCCATAGCGATTGCACGACGGAAGCGGCCAATGCGCGTTTCGACGCCGGTGCCCGCGGCGTCACCCATCTCTTCAACGCCATGAGCCAGATGGGCCATCGCGCACCTGGCCTCGTCGGCGCCGCCATCGACCACCCAGCGCCCTGGTGCGGTATCATCGCCGACGGCCATCATGTCGAGCCGACGGCGCTCAGAGTGGCGCTGCGCGCCAAGCGTGGTGAAGGACGGCTGTTCTTCGTGACGGACGCCATGTCGTTGGTCGGCACGGATCTTCCGAGCTTCACGCTCAACGGTCGCACGGTCTACCGCACCGAGGGCGGCTATTGCTCGAAGCTGACGCTGGATGACGGCACGCTGGCCGGCTCCGACGTCGACATGGCCTCCACGATCCGCTACGGCGTCAACGTGCTCGAGCTGCCGCTGGCGGAAGCCCTGCGTATGGCAACCTCCTATCCCGCCCGCTTCCTGCGGCTTACGGATCGGGGCCACCTGACACCGGGAGCCCGTGCCGACCTCGTTCATATCAACGACGGTATCGAGGCCACCGAAACATGGATCTCCGGCCAGCCTTCCGCCTGAAATATTGGAGCGTTTCCGCCCATTCTTTGAATAGCGGAAGCGCTCCATCTTGTTGTTCTCACGCATTCCGGACGGAAAACGGCCGCGCAGCTTTCCCGGCAATGCTCTAACATGGAGGCTCGGCATGACCGCAGTCACGGACAGCTATTTCTCCGCTCTCATCGGTCGGCTGGAAACCCTGCGCGAAACGCTTGCCGAGCCCATGTCCAGGGCCTCCGCCGCCATTTGCGCGGCAGCGCGCAGCGATCGTCGCGTCTACATCTTCGGCACCGGCCATTCGCACATGCTGGCGGAAGAGGTGCATTATCGCGCCGGCGGGCTGGCCTTCACCATCCCCGTGCTCATCGGATCCGCGATGCTGCATGAAGGTGCCGTCATCAGCACGGTCTATGAGCGTATCGAGGGCCTCATCCGCCCGGTCCTCGAGCGCTACGGCATGCAGCCCGGCGACGTGCTGATCATCGCCTCGAATTCGGGTGTCAATGCCGCACCGATCGAGGCAGCGGACTACGGCCGCGAGATCGGCGCCACGGTAATCGCTATCACCTCGTTCGCCTATTCTTCCGCCATCGCCGATGGTCGCAGGAAGCTCGCCGATCTGGCCGATATCGTGCTTGATAACGGCCTGCCGCCGGGCGACGCCATGATCGATCTACCGGGCACGGAGCTAAAGGTCGGGCCGGCATCGACAGCCGTTGGCACCACGGTATTGAACGCCATCTTCGCCGATGTCGCCGCCGAGCTTTGCAAGGACGGCAATCCGCCCGTCTACCTCAGCGCCAACATGCCCGGCGCCAGGGAGATCAACCAGCAGCTGGTCAAAAAGTATCGGCCGCGAAATCCGCACCTCTGAGCATTTCCAGCAAAAGTGCGCAGCGGTTTTCCGTCCGGAATACGCAAGAAAACAAAAGATAGAGCGCTTTCGCGTTTCGAAGAAAAGCCGAGACGCTCCAAGCCACTAACAGAAAAGCCCGGCAGGTATTTCGCCGGGCTATTCATATTGGGCAAACGGTGGGAACGCTCGAGTGATTCCCGTGAAACGCCAAACCGCCCCAATTGCCGTTATTGTGCCGCTGCGTCGTTCGACAACGGCTCTTCTACAGCAGTCTCCCCCTGCTTGCGCCGCCGGCGCAGGACGACATAGAACACCGGCGTCAGGAACAGACCGAACAGCGTCACCCCAAGCATGCCCGAGAAGACGGCGGTGCCTAGCGACTGGCGCATTTCGGCACCCGGGCCGGTCGCGATCATCAGCGGCACGACGCCAAAGATAAAGGCGAAAGCCGTCATCAGGATCGGACGCAGACGCAAATGGCTGGCCTCGATCGCCGCCTCCACTGCACTCTTTCCCTCCGCCTGTGCCTGCCGGGCGAACTCGACGATCAAGATCGCGTTCTTGGCCGCGAGGCCGATCAGCACGATGAGCCCGATCTGCGTGAGGATATTGTTGTCCATCCCCCTCAGATGCACGCCGATCAACGCCGCAAGGACGGCGAGCGGCACGATGAGGATGATGGCGAGCGGCAGGATCCAGCTTTCATATTGCGCCGACAGCGCCAGGAAGACGAAGATCACCGACAGGGCGAAGATATAGATCGCCGTATTGCCGGTATGCTTCTCCTGATAGGCAAGCTCCGTCCACTCGAAGGTTGTGCCCGACGGCAGCAGGTTCTTTGCTATGCCTTCCATGGTGTCGAGGGCTGACCCGGTGGAGACGCCCGGCCCCGGATTACCCTGAACCGGCACGGAGACATACATGTTATAGCGCTGCACGAGCGCCGGTCCGGTCGTGTCGCGGATATCCACCAGCGTACCGAGCGGCACCAGCGCGCCCGTCGCCGAACGCACCTTCAGCGCCAGAATATCGTCGCGATCCATACGATACTGCTGATCGGCCTGCGCCCGCACCTGGTAGACGCGGCCAAAGGCATTGAAGTCGTTGACGTAGGACGTACCGAGGTTGATCGACAAGGTTTCGAAGATATTCGGGATCGGCACGTTCAGTGCCCGCGCCTTGTCACGATCGATTGCCAGGAAATATTGCGGGCTGTTGGCGGAGAAGGTCGTGAAGACGCCGCTCACGCCCTTGTTCTGCGCGGCAGCGCCCATCATCTGGTAGGCGAGCGGCAGAATGCGGCGCATGTCCGGATTTTCGCGGTCCATGATCTGCATCTTGAAGCCGCCGGAATTGCCGACGCCGCGGATCGAGGGCGGCGGAATGGCGATGATGAAAGCCTCCTGGATGCCCTGGAGGCTACCGTAAAGCGTGCCGATGATCTTGCTGGCGGTATCGCCGGATTTCAACCGTTCTTCGAAAGGCTTGAACGGCGTAAAGATGACGCCGGAATTCGAGGCGTTGGTAAAGGTGGCGCCGTTAAAGCCGGCAAAGGCGACGGCATTCTCGACGCCCGGCGTCTTGTTGATGATTGCGGTCGCCTTCTGGATGACGGCGTTGGTGCGCGCCAGCGACGCGCCGTCGGGCAGCTGCACGACGACGATGGCGTAGCCCTGGTCCATCGTGGGAACGAAGCCCTGCGGTACGATCCTGCCCATATACCAGGTGCCGGCGAGGAGAACGGCAAAGACGAGAAGCGCGCATGCAAGCGCTGTCCAGGTCGTAACGAGGTGGCGCACGATCCAGGAATAACCGCTGCTCATCCGCTCGAAACCGCGATTGAATCCATCGCCCAGGGCTCGGCCGAAACGCGAGAAGACATTGTTCGACTTCTTATGGTCATGGGGGCGCAACACGATCGCGGCTATCGCCGGCGAGAGCGTCAGCGAATTCAGACAGGAGATCGCCGTCGCGACAGAAATCGTCACGGCGAACTGCCTGTAGAATTGCCCGGTAATGCCCGGAATGAAGGCCGTCGGCAGAAAGACCGCAATCAGCACCAGCGAGATTGCCAGAACGGCGGTTCCCACCTCGTTCATCGTCACATGCGACGCCTCCTTCGGCGTCATGCCAAGTGCGAGATTGCGCTCGACATTCTCGACCACGACGATGGCGTCGTCGACGACGATACCGATGGCCAGCACCAGGCCGAACAGCGTCAGCATGTTCAAAGAGAAGCCGAAGGCCAAAAGGAAAGCGAAAGTGCCTATCAGCGAAACCGGAATGGCGACGATCGGAATGATGGCCGTCCGCCACGATTGCAGGAACACCAGCACGACGATGGCAACGAGAACGGCCGCCTCGAAGATCGTCTTGTAGACTTCGTTGATCGATTCCGCGATGAAGTCTGTGGGGTTGTAGATGATGCGATATTCGAGCCCCTGCGGGAAATCCTGCGACAGGCTCTGCATGGTCTTCTGGATGTCGGCGGCGGCATCGAGCGCATTGGTGCCGGGCCGGGCGAAGACACCGAGCGCGACCGCCGGATTGCCGTTCAGATAGCTGTTGGTGACATAGTCCTGCGCGCCGAGTTCGATGCGGGCGACATCCTGCAGCTGCACGAGACGGCCGTTGCCTGTCGCCTTGACGATGACGTAGCGGAATTGCCGCGCGTCGGAAAAGCGCCCTTGCGTCGTCACCGTATATTGGAAAGCATTGGTACCCGAGACGGGCGGTCCGCCGATCGTGCCGCCGGAGACCTGCACGTTCTGGTCCCGAAGCGCCTGCACGATATCGCCTGCGGTCATGCCATAAGCGGCGAGCTTCTGCGGATCGAGCCAGATACGCAGCGAATATTGCCGCTCGCCGAAAAGCTGCACATCGCCGACACCATCAAGGCGGACGAGGACGTCGCGTAGACGCGTGCGGGCATAGTTGGAGATATAGAGCTGGTCGTAGCGATTGTTCGGCGACAGGAGATGCACGACCATCATCAGGTCGGGCGAGCTCTTGACCGTGGTGATGCCGATGCGGCGGACATCGTCAGGCAGGCGCGGTTCGGCGATGGCCACGCGGTTCTGCACCAGCACCTGCGCCTTGTCGAGGTCGGTGCCAAGCTTGAAGGTGATCGTCAACGACATCGAGCCATCGGCGCTGGAATAGGAGGACATGTAGAGCATGTCCTCGACGCCGTTGACTTCCTGCTCGATCGGCGTCGCCACCGTATCGGCGATGGTCTGCGCATCAGCACCGGGATAGGAGGTGCGAATGACGATAGTGGGCGGCGCAACCTCGGGATATTGCGCCACCGGAAGCTGGAAATAGGCGATGCCGCCGACGATCAGCAACACGATTGACAGCACCGATGCGAAAATCGGTCGGTCGACAAAAAAATGGGAGAACCTCATTGATCCGTCCCCTGTGCATCGGCCTGCGCCGGCGGCTCATCGTTCGTCGCCTGCTGCGGCAATTCGATCAGCTGCGGCGCAACCTTGACGCCCGGCCGGATCCGCATCAGCCCGTTGACGATGATGGTTTCGTCGCCGGTCATGCCGTCGCGGATGACACGATAGCCGTAGAGCTTCGGCCCGAGGCGAACGGATTTCGGCGTGATGTTGCCGGCGGTGTCGACGGTATAAACCACGCGCTGGTTCTGATCCGAGCCAATGGCTTCGTCCGGAACGAGGATCGCCTTGTAGCTGTTGGATCCCTGCACCTGAACGCGCCCGAAAAGGCCGGGTTGAAGGATGAGATCCGGGTTCGGGAAGCGGGCGCGAACGCGGATCGTCCCCGTTTCGTTGTCGACGCGGTTTTCGGCGAAATCCAGCTTGCCCTTGAACGGCTTCTGTTTGGGATCGGCGATCGTCACCGTCACATCGAGCCCGCCGCCGCCTTGCTGCAGGGCGCTGCCGTTCTTGCGGGCCTCATCGGCGTAGGAGAGCAGCCGGCGTTCGTCGACGTCAAAATAAAAATCGATCGGATCGAGCGACACGATCGTCGTCAGCGCGGTCTGATCGGCCTGCACGAGATTGCCGACGGAGATCAGCCGCCGGTCGATGCGGCCGCTGAGCGGCGCGGTGATCCGGGTAAAATCCATGTCGAGATTGGCGCGATCGACGGCTGCTTGCGCCCCGCGCACATTGGCCTGTGCGGCAAGAAGATCGCGACGGCGGTCATCCAGTGTCGAGGCCGACTGGCTGCCCGTAGTCGACAGGGATTCCGCCCGCTTGTACTGCGCATCGGCGAGCGTGAGCGACGATTTCGCCACCTCCAGTGAGGCGGTCGACTCGTTCAGCGTGGTGATGAAGGGTCGTTGGTCGATGACGAAAAGCAGGTCGCCCTGCTTGACCAAGGTGCCATCCTTGAAATGCACCTCCTGAAGATAACCACCGACGCGCGAGCGCACGGAAACTTCATCGACTGCCTGAAAACGGCCGATGAATTCATCGCTATCGATGACATCGCGAACGACGGGTTTGGCGACAGTTACGGGCGGAGCTGGCGGCGCGCTCTGCGCAAACGCCTGAGCTCCGGAGAAAGCAACGATGAGACAGCTGAACAAAATGGCACGCGGCAGCACTGGCATGAAGGCCCCCTCGAAAAACCGCGCACGGTGAGAGGCACCGCCGCGTTAAGCGTCCACGATATTTGCCTGCAAATTTTCACGAAGGATCTGTTCGCCATGGGGGCGAAATTCCAATCAGATCGCTTCGAACTTCCCCAACATGCGCCACGGGCCACGCCGGCCCGGGGGTATAAACCGGCTCTCCGTCCGGCAACATGCCTTAATGTATAAACGGTTTATCGAATTCGACAACAGGGAAAGAAGCGGTTGCCGCCAAGCGCAACCACTTGTTTTTCTTGATATAGATAGACCCGCATAGGATGAGCTGGCGGCGGCTTAGCCCTCCAGCTCCTCGCGCAGCATTTCAAGCTCCAGCCATTCCTCTTCCATCTTCGTGAGGCTCTCGCGCAGCTTTTCCATCTCGGCCGCGAGACGGTTGAACGTTGCAGGATCCTTGGTGAAGAGGTTCGGATCGGCCATCTTCTTTTCGCGAGCGGCGATCTCGGCCTCTGCCTTGGCCATTTCCTTGGGCAGGTTTTCGAGCGCGAACTTCTGCTTGTAGGAGAGCTTGCTCTTGCCTTTCGAAGCATCGCCGGATGACGGTGATGCTTCAGCAGCCTTCGGCTTCTCCGCCCGCTTGCGCTCTTCGATCGCGCCTTTGCGCTGGGCGAGCATGTCGGAATAACCGCCGGCATATTCGATCCAGCGGCCATCGGGATCATCCGGATTGGCGGGTGCGATCGTCGATGTCACGGTGCGGTCGAGAAAGTCGCGGTCGTGGCTGACGAGAATGACCGTGCCGGAAAAACCGGAGACGATTTCCTGCAGCAGATCGAGCGTCTCGATGTCGAGGTCGTTCGTCGGCTCGTCGAGGATCAGGAGGTTGGTCGGTCGTGAGAGGATGCGCGCCAGCATCAGCCGCGCGCGCTCGCCGCCCGAGAGGTTCCTGATTGGCGTGCGCGCCTGCTCCGGCTGAAACAGGAATTCCTTCATGTAGCCGGTCACATGCCGCTGCTCGCCGTTGACGAGGAGGTTCTCGCCGCGACCGTCTGTCAGGTAATTGGCGAGCGTATCCTCAGGATTGAGCTCTTCGCGCTTCTGGTCGAGCGTGGCGATCTCAAGATTGGTGCCGAGCTTTACCGTACCGCTGTCGGGCTCCAGCTGGCCGGTCAGCATTTTCAACAAAGTCGTTTTGCCGGCGCCGTTCGGACCGACGAGACCGATGCAATCGCCGCGATGCACGCGGATCGAAAACGGGGTGACGATGGCGCGATCGCCGTAGGTCTTGGTGATCTTGTCAGCCTCGATCACCAGCTTGCCGCTTTCCTGCGCATCGGACGCCGCCGCCTGCACGGTGCCCAGCGCACCCTTGTGACCACGATGGCGCGATCGCATGTCCTGTAATTCGCCGAGGCGGCGCATATTGCGCTTGCGCCGGGCGGTCACGCCGTAGCGCAGCCAGTGCTCCTCACGCTCGATCGCCTTGCCAAGCTTGTGCTGTTCCAGCTCCTCAGCCTCAAGCACCTGATCGCGCCAAGCTTCGAAATGACCAAAGCCTCTGTCCAGCCGGCGCGACGTGCCGCGATCGAGCCATACGGTCGCCGTAGACACTTTCTCAAGGAAACGACGGTCGTGCGAGATCAGCACGAGCGCGCTGCGGCTCTTCTGCAGTTCGCCTTCCAGCCATTCGATGGTCGGCAGGTCGAGATGGTTCGTCGGCTCGTCGAGCAGGAGAATATCCGGTTCCGGCGCCATGACGCGGGCGAGAGCGGCGCGACGGGCCTCGCCGCCCGAGAGATTTTTCGGATCCTCCTCTCCGGTCAGGCCGAGATGCGAGAGGAGATAGGTGACGCGATAGGGATCGTCGCCCGGCCCGAGGCCGGCCTCGGCATAGGCCGCGACCGTCTTGTAGCCGGCAAAATCAGGGGCCTGCTCGAGGTAGCGCACGGTCGACGACGGATGGCGGAACACTTCGCCCGATTGCGCCTCGACCAGGCCGGCCGCAATCTTCAGAAGCGTCGACTTGCCGGAACCGTTGCGCCCGACCAGGCAGATCTTGTCACCCGGCTCCACCTGCAGCCCGGCGCCGGCCAGAAGGGGCGCGCCGCCGAAGCTCAGGAAGATATCGTCAAGTTTCAGAATGGGAGGGGCCAAGATCAGACTCCGGTAAGATCATAAGGGCGGGCAAGGACGACTGCCCTGCCGCTGCCGAGCGAAAAGCGCACTGGGCCCTCCGCCACGTTGGAAATAGTCCGCGATCCTCCGAAAGGCAGATGGAAATCTCTGAGGGGATAGCGGGCATTGTCGATGAACAGGCCATCGAGATCGCTGAAACCGAGAACGGAAAACAGCGAACCGGCCGGGAGATCCATCTCCAGTTTTCCCGGCGGGAGCGGCACCGCCTCTTCATCGCCCGAAGTCAGCAGCACATCGAAACCCTTCTCGGCAAGCTGGAGACCATAGAGCAAGTGCTGGATGGCATGATCCGAGCGCTCGCCGCCCATGGCGCCGGCCAGGATCAGCCTGACGGCGCCACGATCAATCGCCTCCGATACGGCAATCTCGCCGTCGGTCGCCGCTTTCGCGGCCGGATAGGGCTGCCTCATCACGCCGGGAAAGGCTTCGAGCAAATCCGCCGGCGTGGAATCGAAATCGCCGACCCACAGCTCCGGCTCGATTCCGAGCGCGATGGCATGGCGCATCCCGCCATCGGCCGCAATGAAACGGCTGCCGGAAACAGCAGCGCACAGCCGGTCCGTCAAACGAAGCGCGCCGCCAAGCAGAATGGTGAAGGTGGTGGACTGGTTCATGGGCCAAGCCCATAGCGCAAAGTCCTACACCTAGGGAAGAGCGCCGTTCGCCAGAACGGCCCAGACGGGCCGGTCAGTCGGTGGTTTCCTTCATGCAGTCCTGGAAAATGCGTTCATAGCCGGTGACATACCGATCAAACAGCCATGAAAAATTCTCGACATCCTCGGGCGACCAATCGGCGAAAATGCTTTCGATCACGGCGTGCTTCTGCGCCTGGATATCGGCCAGCAGGCGTTGCCCGAGTGCAGTCAGCACCACGACGATACGCCGCGCATCCGCCTGCGATGCCTTGCGCCGCAACACGCCGCGCGCCACCATGTCGGCGACGATGCGGCTTGCGCGCGAAGGATCGATGCGCAGCAGTTCGGCAATTGTGCCGACGGTCACTTCGCCGGTATCCTCAGCCCGCCTCACGGCATCGAGCACATCGAGATGCGAAAGCTCGAGTCCCGGGGCAACATTGCGAATGGCAAGCCTGCCGATCATGCGACGGCCGGTCAGCAGACGCATGCGTAACATCGCCTGGCCGATGCGCTGGAACGTCTCGTCCTCGGCCGGCGTCTGGGCTTCAACTTCGCGTGTATTCGTCACAGATGTCATCTTTCCACCATAGCAGAGGTCGGGCGGAAACGAAACATGCAAATAGCATTCAACTGCCATTGACAATTATATGCTAATAGCACATATGTTTTGGCCATGAAGACTGGGCGTCCCGCGCATTCGCTCGATAGCGCAACGCTCCGGCCAAGCTCGGATTTCTTGCCCCATGAATATGCAGACAACGTTCACGCCTCTCGTGGCGGACCATAAACGGCGGCTTATTCTCTTCCTGCTCCTCATGACGGCCATGTTCATGGCGACACTCGACAACCAGATCGTATCGACAGCGCTTCCGACGATCGTCGGCGAGTTCGGGCATCTGGAGCGCTTCGGCTGGATCGGCTCGGCCTATCTGCTCTCCCTTTCCGCCGTCATGCCTGTCTACGGCAAGCTCGGCGATCTCTTCGGCCGCAAATATGTGATGATGACGGCGATCGCCATCTTCACCGTCGGCTCCGCCGTCTGCGGCCTTGCCGTGTCGATGAACACGCTGATTGCCGCCCGCGTTCTGCAGGGCTTCGGTGGCGGCGGCATCATGGTCTCGATCTTCGCCGTCAATGCCGACCTCTTCGAGCCGCGCGAACGTGCCCGCTACCAAAGCTATTCCAGCCTCGTTCTGATGGCTTCGGGCGCCGTCGGTCCCGTTCTCGGCGGTACGATGAGCGATCTGTTCGGCTGGCGTTCGATCTTCCTCGTCAACGTGCCGATCGGCTTCCTCGTACTGACCGGCCTCGCATTCATGCTGCCCTACCGCAAGCCTGCCCGTCGACCGAAGATCGATTATGCCGGTGCAATCGTCCTTGCCTTGACCACAACGAGCATCGTGCTTGCGGCCGACGGCAGCGAGCTGTTCGGATCGCTCTTGTCGCCGCAATGTCTCGGCATCATCGCTTTCGGCGTCATCTGTGCCATCACGTGGGTCTTCATCGAGCGCCGCGCGCCGGAACCCATCGTGCCGATGACGCTTTTCCGCAACCCGACGTTCGGGCTTCTGTTGATCATCTCGATCACCAGCGGCGCCGTCGCCATCGGCATGGTCAACTACTTCGCGCTGTTCCTGCAGACCACGACGGGACTTTCGCCCTCGATGACCGGGTTGCTGTTCATCCTGCTGACCGGAGGCCTCGTCTGCGGCTCTCTGTCCGCCGGGCGGTTGATCGCGGCAAGAGGGCGCTACAAGCCCTTTGCCATCGCCAGCGCCACCTGCAGCACGATCGCCTTTGCCTCGCTCGCCTTCGTTCATGCCGGAACGTCCATCGCAATCCTCGGCGCCCTGATGCTGTTGCACGGCATCGGCATCGGCCTTGCCCAGCAAGTGCCTGTCATCGGCGTGCAGAATGCTGCCGGCAGTCGCGACGTCGGCGCCGCCACCGGTGCCGTGACACTATCGCGCATGGGCGGCGCGTCGATCGCCATCTCCATCTACGGCGCTATCATTGCCGCCAAGCTCGGGAATGTCGGCACTTCGATTTCAGGCGTTGCCGACATCGAGCAATTGACGCCGAAGATGATGGCCGCCTTGCCGGAAGCCACCCGCGAAGCCGTCGCCAACGCCTATGCAAGTGCCTTCAGCCCGCTGTTCATGACGGCCGCCGGCATCTGCCTGCTCGGTCTGCTGACGTCTCTCACGCTGAAAAACGTGCAGCTTCCCGGCGCCAGCAAGAAGCACGAAAGCCCGGCCATAGCGGAAGCTGCCGAGTAGAGCGTTTCCGGGAAAAACGCGCAGCGGTTTTCCGTCCGGAACGCGCAAGAAAAGCAACGAGCGTTTTCGCGCTTCAATGAAATGCGGAAGCGCTCTGGTTTTCCGTCCTGCAATCGACAGGCGAATCATTTCCCTTGTCATCCCTTCGTCACGGGGCTAAATCTGCCGACGCTCTAACGGGGTGCCTTATGTCCTATCGGATATCTGGCTGAGAGGCTTTCACCGGCCAACCCGCGGAACCTGATCCGGTTAACACCGGCGGAGGGATTAGACGCGTGACGAAATCATAGCGCCCTTTTCCCCTTCCAGACGAAACCAAAGAGGAGGCGCTGTCATGCACGACCGTTCGCTATTGTCATTCATCACCGGCCTGGCACTCGCCGCCGGAACGACGTTTTTCGCCGCCCAGCCTGCCGCTGCCGCCGACAAGACGCTGACCATCTACACCTATGAGAGCTTCACCTCCGAGTGGGGTCCCGGCCCGAAGGTGAAAGCCGCCTTCGAAAAGACCTGCGGCTGCACGGTCAATTACGTCAGTGTCACCGATGGTGTGGCTCTCCTGTCCCGGCTCAAACTCGAAGGCGCCGGCACCAAGGCCGATGTCGTCCTCGGCCTCGATACCAATCTCGTCGACGAAGCCAAGGATACCGGCCTGTTCGACGCAAGCAGTGTAGACACATCGGCCCTCAAGGTTCCCGGCGACTTCAAGGATGATGTGTTCGTGCCTTATGATTACGGCCATTTCGCCGTCATCTACGACACGCAGACGATCAAGAATCCGCCTAAGAGCATGAAGGATCTCGTCGAGGGTGACCCCAAGCAGAAGATCGTCATCGAGGATCCGCGCACCTCGACGCCTGGCCTCGGCCTGCTGCTCTGGGTAAAGTCGATCTATGGCGACAAGTCAGCCGATGCCTGGGCCAAACTCAAGGGCCGCATCCTGACGGTAACGCCTGGCTGGTCGGAGGCTTACGACCTCTTCACCAAGGGCGAAGCGCCGATGGTGCTCTCCTACACGACATCGCCGGCCTATCACATGATCGAGGACAAAACCGATCGCTATCAGGCGGCAGCCTTCTCCGAAGGACATTACATCCAGATCGAGGTCGCCGGCCTCATCAAGTCGTCGCAGAACAAGGATCTTGCTCGCGACTTCCTGAAATTCATGATCTCTCCCGGCTTCCAGGACATCATCCCCACCAGCAACTGGATGATGCCGGTTTCCGCGACCTCGACGCCATTGCCGGACGCTTTCGGCAAGCTCGTGGTGCCGTCGAAGACCTTCCTCATGAGCCCCGCTGACGTCGATAAGAACCGCAAGGCCTGGATCGACGAGTGGCTGACGGCCACCAGCGGCAACTGATATCGCGACCATGCTCACGGCATCCGAAAGAAGGCGCGCCATTTCCGGTGGGGCGCTCAGCCTTGCTGGCATCGCACTTTTCGTCGGGATCGCCGTTGTGATCCTGCTTGCCGCCGGTATCGAATCCGGCGGCGACACTACGCTCGCCGATCCCTATCTGCTGCGCGTGCTGCGCTTCACGCTGCTGCAGGCAACATTATCAACGCTGCTATCCCTCGCGCTTGCCATGCCCATCGCCCGCGCCTTGGCCCGCCAGCCGCGCTTTCCCGGCCGGCTGTGGCTGATCCGGCTGATGGCCGTGCCCATGGGTCTGCCTGTCTTGATCGGCGCGCTCGGCCTGCTCGGCATTTGGGGTCAGCGCGGATTGCTCAATCAGGCGCTCGCAGCCCTCGGCCTGTCGGAACCCGTCAGCATTTATGGCCTGACGGGCATTCTGCTGGCGCATGTCTTCTTCAACATGCCGCTCGCCTGCCGGCTGATGCTCGCCGGGCTGGAGCGTGTCCCCGCGGAATATTGGCTCGTGGCCGGCGGCCTCGGCATGAAATCCGGCTCGGTCTTCCGCTTCATCGAGTGGCCCGTGCTGCGCGGCCTTATCCCAGGTATCGCCGGGTTGATCTTCATGCTCTGCGCCACCAGCTTCACGCTGATATTGACCCTCGGCGGCGGGCCGGCCGCAACGACGCTGGAAGTGGCGATCTATCAGGCGCTGCGGTTCGATTTCGATCCCGGACGGGCGGTGATGCTGTCACTGCTGCAGATCGGCGTGACATTGGTCATCCTCGCAGCGATGACGCTGTTTCCCTCACCGGATGATCATGGCCTGACGAGCGGCCGACCGCTACGGCGCATCGACGGGCAAATGCGCGGCGCGCGATGGGCAGACGCGGCACTGTTGCTGGCCGCCACACTTTTCATCGGCCTGCCGCTCGCATCCGTCATCCTTGCCGGCCTCGAAGCCAATCTCTTCAAGCTCGCCGGTCAGGCTATCTTTCTTCAGGCGGCGGTGACGAGCCTGGCAATCGCGCTCGCCGCCGGGCTTCTCGCCGTCGCCATATCCTTCGCCATCATTCACGCCCGCTCCGTCATCTCTGCCGAACGCAAGAGCGCGCTGGGATTGCGCGGCCTGGCCGCAGCCCTGACAGGAGCCTCCTCGCTCATCCTGCTCGTTCCGCCGATCGTCCTGGCGACCGGCTGGTTCCTGGCGCTGCGTCCCTTTGGCGACCCCAGTCGATTTGCCGCAATCCTGATCGTCGTCATCAACGCGCTGATGTCGCTTCCCTTCGTCATCCGCGTGCTGGAGCCGGCCTATGCCGTGCATCGCCGCCGCACCGCGCGGCTGGCGGCAAGCCTCGGCCTGCGTGGAATTTCGCGCCTGCGGCTGATCGACTGGCCCGGCCTTCGCAAGCCGCTGTTCACGGCGCTCTCCTTCGCCATGGCCCTCTCGCTTGGCGATCTGGGTGCCGTCGCCCTCTTCGGCTCCAGCAGCCTGATGACCCTGCCATGGCTGGTTTACAGCAAGCTCGGCAGCTACCGCACCAATGACGCCGATGGATATGCCCTGATTCTCGGCGTGATATGCTTTCTCCTCACCATCGCCGGCACGGCGGGCCAGGGCGCGCGCGACGACGAAGGCAGACAAAAATGACTGACGGCAGCACCATGATCTCGCGCAGCATCGCCATGACCGACGTCGAGTTGCGGCTCGGCACCCATGATTTTCGCTTCGACTGCGCTTTGCCGCAGGGACAGATCATTGCCGTCGCCGGCCCATCCGGCTCCGGCAAATCCACCTTTCTCAATCTGCTTGCCGGCTTCGAACAGCCTGATCGTGGCCGCATCCTGCTTGCCGGAGAGGACGTGACGGGCAAGCATCCTGCCGAACGGCCGGTATCGCTTGTCTTCCAGGACAACAATCTCTTTGCTCATCTCGATCTCTTCACCAATATCGGCCTCGGCATCAGCCCCTCGCTGAAGCTCTCGACACGGGATCGGCAAAGGGTTTCGGAGGCGCTCGTGCGCGTTGGGCTTGCCGGCTTCGAACGCCGCAAACCGGGAACATTGTCCGGCGGCGAGCGCCAACGCGCGGCCTTTGCCAGAGCATTGGTGCGCGACAAGCCGATCCTGTTGCTGGATGAGCCTTTTGCCGCGCTCGATCCGGGCCTGCGCTCGGGCATGGTCGAACTGCTGAAAACCCTGCATCGAGAAACCCGCAATACGGTTCTTATCGTCTCGCACGACCCGGCCGAGGTGCGGCGTCTTGCCGACCACGCCGTCTTTGTCGATGGCGGCAGGATCGCACTTTCAGCCCCGATCGAGGCCTTTCTGAACACCGCTGACATCCCCGCACTTGCCACATTTCTCCGCCATTGACGGCGTCGCGGCATCATGCCGCCGGCTTTGCCTTAATTTCGTCGCGCCGTGCGGCTGAAAGTCCAGGGAGATGCTTGCTAAAATACAACGCTGCCACATTTAAACGGAGTCTCGCTATGCAACCGGTGCCAAAATCGGCTACAGCAAGGGGTGGAGACCGTCCGGGCGAATGCGGATCGATGGGGTAAAGGCAACCTTTATCGGCGCGCGACGATGATCCGCCCGGTCACGATCAACCGGATTTGGCGCCGAGCCGGCATGGCAGCGAAATGAGTGATACACTGGTAGACGAGCAGAGCGAACGAGCAAAACGAAGGATCAGCGTGACCGTCGCAGCCCGCTTGCGCCGCCTGGCCCCGCTCCTTGTCGCCGCGGCGATACTGAACAGCTGTCAAACGGTGATGGATCAGTCGTATCAACCGAGCGTTTCGCCGTCGGCCAATCCGCAAATCGTTTCCGAGGTACAGAAGAACGACCCGCGTGCGCAGATGGGCGCTCGCGAGCATCCGCGTATTCTCGCCAGCTATGGCGGCGAGTACAAGGACGCCAAGACGGAGCGCCTCGTTGCCCGCATCGCCGGAGCCCTGACCAGCGTGTCGGAGAATCCGCAGCAGTCCTATCGCATCACTATCCTCAATTCGCCGTCGATCAACGCCTTCGCGCTGCCGGGCGGCTATCTTTATGTGACGCGAGGCCTGCTGGCACTGGCCAACGACGCCTCGGAAGTCGCCGCTGTCCTGTCGCATGAAATGGCGCACGTCACTGCCAATCACGGCATCGAACGGCAGAAGCGCGAAGAGGCTGAAGTCATCGCCAGCCGCGTCGTTGCCGAAGTTCTGTCGAGCGACCTTGCCGGCAAGCAGGCGCTTGCCCGCGGCAAGCTGCGTCTTGCCGCCTTCTCGCGCCAGCAGGAATTGCAGGCCGACGAGATTGGTATCCGCACGCTCGGCCAGGCCGGCTACGACCCCTATGCCGCCGCGCGCTTCCTCAATGCCATGGAAGACTACAGCCGTTTCATGACGGCCAATTCCGACGCCGATCAGAGTCTGGACTTCTTGTCGAGCCATCCGAGCACGCCGCAGCGTATCGATCTTGCCAAGGCGCATGCACGCCAGTTCGGTGAGGAAGGTAAAGTCGGCGATACCGGGCGCGACTATTATCTGAGCGGCATTGACGGCCTGCTTTATGGCGACAGCCCCGAAGAAGGCTATGTGCGCGGCCAGACCTTCCTGCATGGCGGCCTCGGCATCCGCTTCGACGTGCCGCCTGATTTCCGCATCGACAACAAGGTCGAAGCCGTTATGGCGACCGGCCCGGGCGACATCGCCATCCGTTTCGACGGCGTTGCCGATACCCAGAACCAGAATCTGACGAACTATATTTCCAGCGGCTGGGTAACCGGCCTCGATCCCTCGTCGATCAAGTCGATTACCGTCAACGGCATGCCGGCCGCGACCGCTCGCGCCTCCGCCGACCGTTGGGATTTCGATGTCACGGTGATCCGCGACCGCACGCAAATTTTCCGTTTCCTGACGGCAGTTCCGAAGGGAAATATCGCCCAGCTGGATCAGACGGCCAATGTGCTGCGCTCAAGCTTCCGGCATATGACACCGGAGGAGGCTGCCTCGCTGAAGCCGCTGCGCGTCCGCGTCGTCACCGTCAAGCCCGGCGACACAATCACCACGCTTGCCGCCCGCATGATGGGCACAGACCGCAAGCTCGACCTGTTCAAATTGATCAATGCCCTGCCCACCGGCGCAAGCATAGCACCGGGCGACAAGGTCAAGATCATCGCCGAATAAGGGTCGTTACCTTCTCCCGACCGGGAGAAGGTCGTTCTCAAGCATAGCTTGCCATGCGCGGATCGGCATCGACCAATGCGCTGCGGAGCTTGTCCATTGCACGGCTTTCGATCTGCCGGACGCGCTCCTTGGAAATGCCGAGATCGGCGCCGAGCTCCTCCAGCGTCGCCCCGTCTTCGACAAGGCGGCGAGCACGGATAATCTTCATTTCGCGCTCGTTGAGATGCTTCAGAGCGGATGCGAGCCAGACGCGGCGGCGCTCGCCGTCGATCATGTCCGATACCTGCTCGTCCGGAAGCGGCTCGTCGCTGATCAGGAAATCGATGCGCTCAGCGCTGTCGGAATCGCCTGATATCGACGGCGCCTGCAACGAAGTGTCGCTGCCGGAAAGACGTGCATCCATCGTCTGGACATCGGCGAGACTGACGCCGAGCGTTACAGCGATTTCCTCATGGATGGCCTGAACGGTGACGTTCGAATCGCTTCGCGCGAGCTTGGCGCGCAAGCGGCGAAGATTGAAGAACAGCGCCTTCTGGGCCGAACTCGTGCCGCCACGAACGATCGACCAGTTGCGCAGGATATAATCCTGGATCGAAGCACGGATCCACCAGCTGGCATAAGTCGAGAAACGTACTTCCCGCTCCGGTTCGAACCTTGCCGCCGCTTCCAACAGACCTACATAGCCTTCTTGTACCAGATCGCTCATCGGCAGGCCGAAATTGCGAAACTTGCCCGCCATGGAAATAACAAGGCGCATATGGGCGGTTGCGATCTGATTGCGCGCGCCGCGATCCTCATGGTCCTTCCAGCGTATGGCTAGGTCATGCTCTTCGTCGCGATCGAGATAGGGAGCAGCCATCGCGACTTTGATCATACGCCGATCTGCAGACATATTCGTCATATGCATCTCCTGGGTTCGGCCTCAAATCGTCTCTATGCCGCGGTCGACGAAAAGGGCAGCAGCCATCGTTTCCGAACATTGCCGTTCGGATGAAAATCAATTGAATGAAATGCGAAATTGGAGACCGATCTCCGGCGGCGCCGGGCGATCGATGACTAGTCTAGTTCGATCTCATCGAACGGGTCTGACGATTGAAGCATCTTCAGGTCGCCGGGGAGCTTCGAATGAAAACGCATAGGCCGGTCCTCGTGAACGTTCATGAAGCGGTCTGCCTGGAAACTCTCCTACCGGAGTGCCCCCACACCAACCGCCAACACGAGGCTATAACGCGGTAGACCGAAAAAGGTTCCAAAGAAAAAACCCGGCACGAAGGCCGGGTTTTTAAAAGCGGTATTTGTTGCCTCAGCCTTATGCGGCTTCGTCCTGGGAATCGTCTTCCTCGATGACCTTGCCACGCTTCGGACCCTTGTTGAGGTTTGTCTCGACAAGGCGAACGGCTTCCGTTTCCGACATCTTGTTGACGGCGGCAATTTCGCGCGCCATGCGATCAAGCGCAGCTTCATAGAGCTGGCGTTCGGAATAGGACTGTTCCGGCTGGTTCTCTGCGCGATAGAGGTCGCGAACCACTTCCGCGATCGAGATCAGATCGCCGGAATTGATCTTGGCATCATATTCCTGGGCGCGGCGCGACCACATGGTGCGCTTCACGCGGGCCTTGCCCTGCACGACCTTCAATGCACGCTCGACAAAATCCGTCTCGGAAAGCTTGCGCATGCCGATGCTCATGGCCTTGGCCACCGGCACCTTAAGACGCATCTTGTCTTTCTCGAAATCGATTACGAACAGCTCGAGCTTCATACCCGCGACTTCCTGCTCTTCGATCGCAGTGATCGTACCGACACCGTGGGCCGGATAAACGATCGCTTCGCCAGTCTTGAAGCCATGGCGTGCTGCTGAAGGTTTTTTCTGCTGGGTCGTCATTCTTTTCAAAAACTCCCTGTTACGCGCCCGGATTAAGGGCCGGGGCCGGGTCAGTCAGGCCCGGATGAGACGGAAGTACCGTCAAGGACTTCATCCTGGTCCAGCCAGACTCATGCAAACACTAACCCATCCATCGCGACCCCAGACCCGACACACAAAACGTTGATATGGCAGGGAAACCGCGTACGGATTGGTTATTTGCTTTCGTGATGGTTTTGGGCATGCGAAATGCCGCTGTGGATCAGTATGAGCAAGCTATCACAAAAATCTGAGGAAATCAATAATTTGCTTCACGCGCGCCAAAATGGCCACGTTGACCACCATGCGGCTCAGCCGTGGTGATTCGCTCCGTGCAATATCGACTACACCTTTATGGGCGGCCTGTCACCGCCCCCGATCAATCGCCGGCGCCGGGGTTCGTCGAGAAATATTTCTCGAACTTGCCCTGCTCGCCATCCATCTCCTTGGCCTCCGGCAGCGCATCGCGCTTGACGGTGATATTTGGCCAGATGGATGCGTATTCGGCATTGATCTTCAGCCACTTGTCGAGACCCGGCTCCGTATCGGGCTTGATCGCCTCGGCAGGACATTCCGGCTCGCAGACGCCGCAATCGATGCATTCGTCGGGATGGATGACGAGGAAATTCTCGCCCTCGTAGAAGCAGTCGACGGGGCAGACTTCTACGCAATCGGTATACTTGCAGCGGATGCAATTGTCGGTCACGACATATGTCATGAAGCACTCCAGGAATGTCTCTAGCTTCCGCGGTTGCGCAACCTGGAACGTCGCACCCTTCCACGGAGCCGAACGAGCAGACGAATGCGCATTGCGCAAACTCGCCGTCCAGCTGGTTACCGGCAGGTTGATCGTGAGGTATCGACTTTGTCAGCCAATTTCAAGGACAAACAATCTTCAAAACCGCCAGTGGCAGACAGAGTTTTCTAATCATCATCCGAGATCAGACGATCGATCGCACGCCGATCACGCTTTGTCGGTCTGCCGCTACCCGGCGCCCGCTGAGCCTGCTCGAAGGGGGTGAGGTGTTTTGTCTCACTCGGGGGCGGCGTCAGGTCTTCGTAAAGCAGCCTGGCTTCCTCGAAAGGCCCCCTGCGCTCGCCGGGCGCCCGCACGACGAGGATAATGTCGCGGCGCTCGAGAGAAAGTTCTATCCGGTCGCCGACCTTGAGGTTGTGGCTGGGCTGCACGACGCGCTCGCCATTCACCCGCACATTGCCGTTCTGCACATAGACTTGCGCCAGCGACCGGGATTTCACCATACGGGCAAAGAAGAGCCATTTGTCGATGCGCTGACGCGAACCGGAAAATGGCTGCTTCTCGTCCTTCATGGCTTATTTCTTCATTTGCTCCTTGAGGGCAGCGAGCTTTGCGAACGGAGAATCCGGATCGATCGGCTTTTCCTTGCGCGGCGGCTTGGCTTCGAAGCGCAAAGGCTGCGATGCGCCACGGTTGTTGCGATCATTCCGGTTGTTGCGGTCGTTCCGATCGCCCCGCTCCTGCCGGTCGTTGCGCTCGCCACGACCACCCTGTTGCTGCGGACGTCCGCCCTCGCGATTGTTGCCGCGCGGCCCCTTGTCGCCACTGCGGGCTTCGCGCCCGTCGCGGCGATCCCGGCCTTCGCGATTGCCTTCGCCGCTTGCCTGCTCGCCGCCACCACGACGATTGCCCTGTTGGCCGCGGCCTTCGCCCTGCTGGCCGCGACGATCGCCGTGACCCCGGCCGCCTTGACGCTGCTGCTGATCGCTGCGTCCGCCAAGACGCCAAAGCAGAACCGGCTTCGGCTCCACGGGCTCGGCAGCAACGGCGTCGGTTGCGGTCGCTTCCACAGCTTCGGTAACGTCGGTTGCCACAGGCTCCTCAGCGGGCGCGGCTTCTTGCGCAACGGCTTCGGTTTCCTTAGCCGGCTCGTCGCCTGCCGCGTCAGCATCGTCGTGATCGGTGCTTTCCGCAACGGCTTCGGCAGCGGGTGCCGGCGCCGCGCTGGCATCCTGCTGAGCGAGGAAAGCCGAAGCCTCCTCCGGCTTCACGGAATCGGCGCGATAGCCGAGACCCTTGAGGATTTCTTCCATATCTTCAAGCGTTGCGCCGAGGATCGAGAGCATCGCCGTCGTCGTGGTGAAGCGGCGGCCGTCATAAGCACCTTCGGGGCGCGAAGCCTGGCCGGGCTTCCACTGCAGCAGCGGGCGGATCAGATCCGCCAGGCGCTCGAGAATATCGATGCGCACCGCACGCTTGCCGAGGAACCGGAAGCCCGCGAGCTTGTAGAACATGCGCTCGTAGCTCGGATCGGTGACAACAGACGTGCGGCCAGCCGCCAATACCGGGATCAGATCGCCATAGCCCGGCTTGTCCAGACCATCGTTCTTCAATGCCCAGAGCAGCGTGATGAGCTCGGCCGGAGCCGGCTTCAGCAGCGCGGGCACGAAAATATGGTAGGCGCCGAAGCGAACGCCATAACGGCGCATGGAAGCACGACCATCCTGATCCAGCGACTTCACCTCTTCGGTAACGTCGCGGCGGAACAGAACGCCGAGATTTTCCACCAGCTGGAAGGCTAGCCCCTTGGCAAGGCCTTGCAGATCCTCGGCGCGCGACAAATCGTCGAGCGGCTTCAGGATCGTGCTGATGTGATGATTCACAAAACGCTCGATACGAGCGGCAACATGATCACGCGCATTGCCCGTCAATTGCTCGTCGGCGAGCAGGATGACGCGCGGCCGCATGATATGATCGCTACCCGACAGGCGCGCCACGGGGTCGCCGAGCCAACGCACCAGGCCATCGGCACTGATCGCAAGATCTCCATTGCCGGCCGCATGCATGCGGGCGGCACGCGCCTCGAATTCCAGCGCGAGCGCCTTCAGCGAGGCAGCCTGGACAGCCTTGGCGTCCGGCCCCTCGGTTCCCGAGATAGGCGTGAACCGGAATCCGGTCAACTGTCCCACATGATGTCCCTCAACGAAGACATCCCCATTCACACTGATTTCAGCTTCCAGCATCGCATTCTCTCTCAGGCGCTTCATGAGCACAGATGTCCTGCGATCAACAAAGCGTTTCGTCAACCTCTCATGTAACGCGTCGGACAATCGATCTTCGATTTCCCGCGTCTTTTCTTGCCAGTGTGTCGGATCGGCAAGCCAGCCGGGCCGATTCGACACATAGGTCCAAGTCCTTATCTGCGCGATTCGCGCCGAAAGCGTGTCGATCTCACCATCCGTCCGATCGGCGCGATGCACCTGTTCAGCGAGGAAATCCTCTTTCACCGTGCCATAGCGCACAAGATCGGAAAAGAGGGTAGCAATGAGATCTGCATGCTGGGCAGGCGTAATGCGCCGGTAGTCCGGAAGCGCACAGGCTTCCCATAATTTTTCAACCCGGGCCGGGTTGTTGGCAAGATCGACAATCTCCAGATCGCGTGACAGATATTCCAACGCCTGCTGGTCTACCGCAGGCAGCGCCCGCGTCAAGCCCTGCACGCGTGGCGCGTCTTCCAGACTGCTGCGCAACGCGGGAATCGAGGAGAAATCGAAATCCTTGGTGCGCCATTGCAACACCTTCACCGTATCGAACTCGTGCCCTTCGATCCGGCGCACCAGCTCGTCATCGAAAGGATCGACCTGGCCCGTCACACCGAAAGTGCCGTCCTTGAGGTGTCGACCGGCACGGCCGGCGATCTGGCCAAGCTCGCCCGGATTGAGATTGCGGAACTGATAACCGTCGAATTTGCGATCCTGAGCGAAGGCGACATGATCGACGTCGAGGTTCAGGCCCATGCCGATTGCATCGGTCGCGACCAGATATTCCACGTCGCCGGCCTGATAGAGCGCGACCTGGGCATTGCGGGTACGTGGGCTGAGTGCCCCGAGCACGACGGCGGCGCCACCGCGCTGACGGCGGATGAGTTCGGCGATCGCATAAACTTCGTCGGCGGAAAAGGCGACGATCGCGGTGCGCTGCGGCAGGCGCGTGATCTTCTTCTGGCCGGCATAGAAAAGATGCGAAAGCCGCGGCCGCTCAAGAACGGTGATCCCGGGCAGGAGCTGCTCGAGGATAGGCCGCATCGTGCCGGCGCCGAGCAGCAACGTCTCGTCCCGGCCGCGCAGATGCAGAATGCGGTCCGTGAAGATGTGGCCACGTTCGAGGTCACCCGCCAACTGCACCTCGTCGATGGCGACGAAGGCGGCGCGCGTCTCGCGCGGCATGGCCTCCACCGTGCACACCGAATAGCGCGCGTTGGGCGGCGATATCTTTTCTTCACCCGTCACCAGCGCGACGTGCTGCGCCCCGACCTTCTCGACCACACGCGTATAGACCTCGCGCGCCAGCAGCCGCAGCGGCAGGCCTATAACGCCGCTGCCGTGCGCCACCATACGCTCGATGGCATAATGGGTCTTGCCGGTATTGGTCGGTCCGAGCACCGCGGTTACGCCGCGTCCGCTCAGGATCATAGGCTGCGAATTTTTAGTCATTGGTCCATGCATGGGCGAGAAACTACCGTCTTCCGATCAGCAAGCTCCTCTTGGAAGAAAGGAAGAGATGACGACCATATGTGACAAAGGCAAGACCTGAATGAAAAAACAACAGCCGCAACAATCGATTTCACAATGAGTCGCCTCAACCAAAAGCTACATTATCGATACAGCCCATACGAGTCTTGAAGATTCCGGAACAGCCTGAGAACGAATCGGAGACGAATCGCTGACTCAATCACGTTCCCTATTCGTTCACTACTATATGTGGATTTCAATTCATAGAGTCCCACCAGATACTGAATCACAATTTCCCCACCTTCATTCTGGCACGGCGAGTCTCGCAACACGTCCGAAGTCGCCTGCGATCCCGATGCATTTTTGGTTAATCATTTGTAAACTATCGATATTTTCCCGAATTCGACCGCCCGGTTAAGATTCGGGCCAAAGCCTGAACGAATCAGCGACGAATCGGCGATTCCAACCGATTCCGCCTTTGTTCTCCACAATATGTGGTGTCTCCCTGCCGAAATCGCACAGGACTCTGAAGGGTTGAAGCCGTGATTCGCACCGAATCCTGGATTGCGATTAACCTTTCAGCGAGCGCAAATATAAAAATCAATTGATACAATCATAAGATGTGCGTATTAACACTTCGATCAAAGCCGGAACGAATCGGCGACGAATCATTGTTTCACCCGCGTATTTCATTTGTTCACGGCTATATATGGTGGCCCCGGATTGATGATATCGCGACATGGAGAATTGCGATCGGCGGTAGGCCGCTCGTAAAGGCGCCGTCGTTAACGATTGAAACGCCCGAACGCTACTTTGCGGCGACTATGCGCGGCACCTATCGGCTGACGCCTCGCCTTTGTTCCCACCCTCGGCTGGGAGCAGAGCCCTGGTCCTGGCGGCTTCGATGTTAACCAAAGCCCAAATGCAGAACGAATCATCGACGAATCGCTGACGTCGCCGTTTTCCCGTTTCGTTCACCGCAACCCATTGTATTTTAACTATATTATAACCATAGAGCCAGTTCGCACATCTCGGCCATCACAGCCTATCTGAGGCCGCCCGTTAATATTTTGCTGACCATGGAAACAGTCCGCAGTGAGGATTTTTATTTCTCAGCCGGAACAATTTTCGAGGAAATAAGTTTCTACAGCAGAAATACAGGGAACTCCGGCCGCACTTCCTACGAGTGGATATGGCGGAGACGCTGAGGCATATCGCTAGGTGGCTTAGGCCCCGGGGGACTATTTCCAGCGACGGACATAGAGGAGACATATCATGCTTGGTACGGTATTGCTCATAATACTGATTCTGCTGCTGGTTGGCGCACTTCCTAGCTGGGGTTACAGCCGCGCTTGGGGGTACGGCCCGTCGGGTGGTCTCGGGCTTGTTCTCGTCATTGTCCTTATTCTGCTATTGATGGGGCGGATCTGATCCGCAGATCATTGTTGAAAACCTCGAAACACCAGGGAGCTAACATCATGAAGAAGATCATCGTCGCGATCGCCCTCGTCGGCGCACTGGCGTCGTGCACGTCAACCGAAAAAGGCACAGCCATCGGCGCAGGTACGGGCGCGCTGATCGGCGGCGTTGCCACGCATAGCTGGGGCGGCGCAGCCGTCGGCGCTGTCGCAGGTGGCCTCGTCGGCAACCTCATCGGACAGTCCGAAGATCGTCGCGGCTACTGCATCTATCGCGACCGCTACGGCCGCCGTTACGAAGCTCGTTGCCGCTAACAGCATCGTCACATGACCAACCGCCTGATCGGTCAGTCATGTGATCTTCAGGCTCCCCGCACACCGGATGCTTGAGACTGAAGTTGCTGAGACAATTCTCTTCCCGCACCGATAGGCTGCGGGGAGAAAGCAGTGTTTTGAGAAGGAACGGCATCATGGCCGCAATTATCGCAAGCATTGCAGCACTGGTATTCGTCGGCACGACCTTCTACGCGCTCGGCAGCGCGGCAAGGGCGCGCGACAAGGAAAAGCGCCGTCCGGCGCTCGAAGCTGTCGTATTGGAATTCAAGCCGCGGGACCGGCGTTCGGCCAACTCGGGCCGGGGATGATTGCCGGGCTAACCCGGCAATCCCGAAGATATAGAGATCACCTTAAGAGAAGAACTGTCCGCCATTGGCGCTGATGGTCGATCCCGTGATGAAGCCGGCATCGTCGCTGGCGAGGAAAACCACGACGCGTGCGATTTCCTCGGGCTCACCCAAACGTCCGACCGGAATCTGCGGAATGATACGCTCGTTCAATACCTTCTCCGGCACGGCAAGCACCATTTCAGTCCCGATATAGCCGGGGCAAATGGCGTTGACGGTGATATTCTTGGCAGCGCCCTCCTGCGCAAGCGCCTTGGTGAAGCCGAGATCGCCTGCTTTAGCGGCCGAATAGTTGGCCTGCCCCATCTGACCCTTCTGACCATTGATCGAGGAAATATTGATGACACGGCCGAAGCTGCGATCGCGCATGCCCTGCCAGACGTGATGGGTCATGTTGAACAGGCCGGTGAGGTTGGTATTGACGACCTCGTGCCATTGCTGCGGCGTCATCTTGTGGAACATCGCGTCGCGGGTGATGCCGGCATTGTTGACCAGGATCTCCACATGGCCGAGATCGTGCTCCACCTTGGCGATGCCTTTGCCGCACGCCTCATAATCAGCCACATCCCACCTGTAGACGGAGATACCCGTGACCTCGTGGAAAGCATGAGCCTTTTCCTGGTTGCCGGCGTAAGTCGCCGCAACCTTGTAACCCGCATTGTGGAGCGCCATCGAAATGGCCGCCCCGATACCGCGCGTTCCACCGGTTACCAATACCACTCTGCTCATGTGCCACTCCCCTTTGTTGCGACGGAGACGTGACAACCGATCGTGAGGTCGCCCGCTCCGCCTCTCTTCACCACTTCTTCCGGAAAATATTACTGGCGAGGCGTCAGAGCGCCTCGAAGCACATGGCAACACCCATGCCGCCGCCGATGCACAGCGTAGCAAGTCCTTTGCGGGCGCCGCGGCGCTTCATTTCGAACAGCAGCGTGTTGAGAACGCGCGCACCGGATGCACCGATCGGATGACCGATGGCGATGGCGCCGCCGTTGACGTTGACGATCGACGTATCCCAGCCGAGATCCTTGTTGACCGCGCAGGCCTGGGCGGCGAAGGCTTCGTTGGCCTCGACGAGATCGAGATCGCCGACCGACCAGCCAGCCTTCTCCAGCGCCTTGCGGGACGCCGGAATGGGGCCGGTGCCCATGATCTGCGGATCGACGCCGACCGTTGCCCAGGAGACGATGCGGACGAGCGGCTGGATGCCGCGGCGCGAGGCTTCCGCCTCGGTCATCAGCACGGCGGCAGCGGCGCCGTCATTGAGGCCGGAAGCGTTGCCGGCGGTGACTGTGCCTTCCTTGTCGAAGGCCGGACGCAGCTTCACCATGCCGTCCAGCGTCGCGCCATGGCGGATATACTCGTCGGCATCGACGGTTACGTCACCCTTGCGCGTCTGGATGGTGAAGGGAACGATCTCGTCCTTGAAGCGTCCTGCCTTCTGCGCCGCTTCCGCCTTGTTCTGCGAGGAGACGGCGAACTGGTCCTGCTCCTCGCGGGAAAGCTGCCACTGGCGCGCGACATTCTCGGCCGTGATGCCCATGTGATAACCGTAGAAGGCATCCGTCAGGCCGTCCTTGATCATGGTGTCGATCATCTTCATGTCGCCCATCTTCGTGCCGGCGCGAAGATTAGCGGCATGCGGGGCCATCGACATGGATTCCTGGCCGCCGGCGACGATGATTTTCGCATCGCCGGTCAGAATCTGCTGCATGCCGAGCGCCACGGCGCGCAGCCCCGAGCCGCAAAGCTGGTTGACGCCCCAAGCGGTCGCTTCCTGCGGAATGCCGGCCTTCATGGCAGCCTGGCGGGCAGGGTTTTGCCCTTCGCCGGCCTGCAGCACCTGGCCGAGAATCACTTCGTCGACTTCCTTGGCATCGACGCCGGCACGTTCCAGCGCGCCCTTGATGGCGGCAGCACCAAGCTCATGAGCGGGAACCGCCGCAAACGCGCCATTGAACGAGCCGACGGCTGTACGGGCCGCGCTGGCGACAACGATGGATGAATTGCTCATGGAAGCCTCCTCACAGGATGAACATATATATGAGGCGAAACTGTCAAAGCTTTGCGTCCGAGTCAAACAGCAAGAATTTCCGGCGCGCAGATTTCATGAAGCCGTCATTGCCCGCAAAAAATCCAATCAAAGGAAAGGGCTTGCCGCATCGCACAAAGCGATTGTCACCAAGCTTCTTTTGCGTCTACACTCAGCGGTGGAGGAGTATTCCATACAATCAGACGGGGCCAGGAGACTGATAATGGCGAAGAATGACGGCCAGATCGTAATCAAGAAATACGCCAATCGCCGCCTATACAATACCGGAACCAGCACCTACGTGACGCTGGACGACCTGGCGGAGATGGTGAAGAAGGGTGAGGAGTTTACTGTCCAGGATGCCAAGAGCGGTGAAGACATCACGCATTCGGTCCTGACTCAGATCATTTTCGAGCAGGAATCAAAGACCGGCAACACTTTGCTGCCGATTTCCTTCCTTCGTCAGCTGATCGGCTATTACGGCGACCAGATGCAGATGGTCGTGCCGAGCTTCCTCGAACATTCCATGCGCGCCTTCACCGAGCAGCAGACCCAGATGCGCGAACAGATGAACCGCGCCTTCGGCGAGACGCCGCTCAGCAAGAACCTGCAATTGCCGATGCAGATGGTCGAGGAGCAAGTTCGCCGAAACACCGAAATATTCCAGCAGGCCATGCAGATGTTCTCGCCCTTCATGAAGCCGCCAGCCAAGGAAACGCGCAAGGCGGAAGCCAAGGACATCGATGAGCTGAAGGAACAGCTGCGCGCCATGCAGAGCAAGCTGGATAGTTTGTGAGATATACGGCGCATCAGTGCGCTTACGGAGAGCTCTTAGCCCCCTCTGTCCCCGACTTGACGTCTCCCAGCAGGGGGGATCGGTAACTCGCAGATCCCTCTCACCTCAAGCAAATGGCGAAGCCATGGAAACTGCGGTTTGTAGGTTTGACGATGGTGGGCGGCATATTTCAGCGATCTCCCTTGCGGGGGGATGCCCTGAAAGCGATAGAGGGTTAACAGAGCTTCGGCCTGCAGAGACGCCCGCTTTCACCCACAGCATGCACAGATCAAACAGAAAAAGGCTGGCGAAACGCCAGCCTTTTTATTCATGCCATCGAGGCAGCGCTTAAATTATGCGCTTTCCTTCGGCGTCAGAACCTGACGACCGCGATACATACCGGTCTTCAGATCGATATGGTGCGGGCGGCGCAGTTCGCCGGAGTTCTTGTCTTCGACATAGGTCGGAGCCTTCAGTGCGTCAGCCGAGCGGCGCATACCGCGCTTGGACGGGCTCGTTTTTCTCTTCGGTACAGCCATTCTCGTTACTCCAATTGGCGGACGAAACATATCCGCGGCCAGCCAGGCGGCCGAAATAGACATGCATCAATTTCGGAATTTGGGCGGGCTTATACATGGCTTACGGGGCTTTGACCAGTCCCTTCCAGCATTTTTTGCCCGGCGCGCCGGAATCCGATCGAATCGGCCTTCAGTCCTCATCTTCCGGAACGATCCAGGTTTCCTTCAGCGCCGCCTCTTCCCATTTCTTCCAGGCAGGCAGCGCCTTCATAACAGCCATATAGGCCCTTGTCTCGGCCGACACGGCGATATCATAGCGTTCGAGGCGGCTGACGACCGGTGCGAACATCGCATCGGCGCCGGAAAAAGCGCCGAACAGGAACGGACCGCCGGAACGGGAGCGGGCTTCGTGCCAGATGGTTTCGATGCGTGCCACATCCTTCATGACCTCGCCGGGCAGATTTGGGCGGCCAACCGGACGACGCATGTTCATCGGGCAATTGCCGCGCAAGGCGCTGAAGCCCGAAACCATCTCCATGCTGTAGGAACGCGCCAGGGACCGCGCCTGCCGATCCCGTGGCAGCAGACCGGCATCGGGGAAGAGTTCGGACACATATTCGATGATGGCGAAAGACTCCCAGACCTTGAAGCCGCCATGGTCCAGCATCGGCACTTTGCCGGTCGGTGAAACCTCGCGGATCTGAGGATTGCCAGCCGGAAAATCGAACGGGATCAACACTTCCTCGAAGGCGATGCCACAACCCTCCAGCGCGACCCATGGCCGAAACGACCAGGAGGAATAATTCTTGTTGCCGATGTAGAGGGTCAGCTTGTCCATGATTCTTGTTTCCTTGTCAGTCCTGGAATTCAAACACGAGGAGCTCCTCGAAATGATTCATGTCCTCGAACGAGCAGAAAGCGGGCGGCCGCAACTCCAGAACGGGCACCTCGGCGCGAAGTTTAGCGGCGACCTCGTCCAGCATAGCTTGCCAGCGCGGCAGCGCCTCGTCCACCAGCCGCTCGATGGCATAGGCGAACGTGATGTGGAAAGGGTAGCTTTCGTGGTCGGTATGGCGATAACCGAGAAGATCCGCCAGCGCATTGCGCCAGGCGCGCATCGTTCTGCGGTCCGCCTCCGTTGCCCCATCGACC
>NZ_JAELUG010000229.1 GCF_016429255.1 Rhizobium sp. ASV8 | reverse complement strand
ACCTCGGCGACCACCTCGATATGATAGCCGTCGGGGTCTGTGACGAAGGCGGCAAAGTAGTCGGGTGCGTAGTGTGGGCGAAGACCCGGCGGGCCGTTGTCTACGCCGCCGTGACGCAATGCGGCCTCATGAAACAAGGCGACTGCTTCGCGTGTCGGTCCAGTAAAGGCGAGATGAAAGCCAAGGCCCGGTGGCTTGGCAGCGTCACCCCTTAGTTTGATCGCAAATTTATCGCCACCGCCCGGCAGACCATATCCCACTGCCTGGTCGGCATCGCCCGGCTTCAAATCTTCCCAGACACGCACGTAGCCCAATGGCGTAAAAACGGCGTCGTAGAACGCGGCGGCCTTTTCGATATTCGAGACACCAAAAGAAATGTGATGCAGCATTTGATCCTCCTGTCGTTCGATCGCGGCATCCGCCGACGAATGTTTTCGTGCAAGGCCACAGATTCACTCGGACGAGAGGGAGCAGCGAACGTGAGCGCGCTTCGACTTCAAGCAAACCTGTCCCTCATGCAGCCTGTCACCCTCTCCCGCGGCGGGGAGAGGGTAAGGCCAATGAAGACGGTCTTACTTATCCGGCTCACAAACACGCAGACGATGACCATCGGGATCGAGCACGACGAAGGTCGGGCCGAAATCCATCGTCGTCAGTTCTTGCGCGATCGGCAGGCCTTTCGCTTTCCATTCCTGATAGTGCTTTTCGACGGCACCGGCGCCCTCGACCATGAAACCCAACTCGCCGCGATTGCCGATGGCGGAAGGCTGTGGTTCAACGCTGCTGCGGCGCCACAGGCCGAGATTGAAACCATTTTCGAGCGCAAACGCTACGAAATTCGGCGAGGAAAATGTCGGCTCGTGGCCGAGCAAATCACGGTAGAACGGTGCGCTCTCGGCAGGATCCTTGACGTAGAAGACGATGAGATTCGGGGTGATCATTGGACATTCCTCTTGGTTGAGATGGATTTTCGGGCATGGGCAGGCGGTCCGGCGGGCCGTGCGCGGCCTGCCGGGGAAAGATTTATCGATCGTCGGTCAGGTGTTTACTGACATGCGCTTCCCGTACGCATCGCGATCCTTGGATCGGCTTCTTGCGCCTGGGATTTTGATTTTCCGGGTGTCGTTATCGCAGAAATGCGAGATGCCTTAGCGCATCTGGTCTTCCTCGCGATAAGGAGCATGGCCGTCGAGAAAGCCGAGATCGCGCTTCACGGAGTTCGGCGTTTCCTCGAGATCGAGACGGTTCCAGCGGCGGCTGAAATAGCCGCTCGCAGCCTGCATGAGGCGAGCCGGCCATACCGTCTTCAGAACATTCTTGCCTGCTTGCGCCTCGATGCCGTCGCGATGTGCCTGCTTCGTAATGGTGAAAACGCTGCTTGCCATGATCGGTCCTCCTTCCTGCTTGGATGGTGCCGATAATAGCGAAGCCTACTGACAGTTTCTGGCAGTAGCGTTGCGCTGACAGATCAATTGTGGACCATGCCTTCGCGGGCCTGCCATTCCCTTGCGAGCGCAACGCGCCGGCGGGGGTAGCGCGCCTCCAGCACCGCAAAGTCCACGATGCGGTCGGCGCGGAAATGGCGATAATCCTGGCGCAGCTCGCACCAGGCCATGACGATTCGTGAATTGTCGAAGTAGCCGAGCGCAAAGGGCCAGATGCGGCGGGTGGAAATCGTGCCGTTCACATCACCATAGGTCAATTGCACCATTCGTTCCGTGCGGATCGCCTTGCGCATCAGGGAAAGGTCAGCCTTGTCTTCCGTGATGCGCCGCGTTCCGACGACGACAGCCGCCTGATCGATCGCCTCACGCATCTCCGCGGGCAACACGGCGGCGATCTTTGCGAGCGCATCGGTTCCGGCTGCGGCCAGACGGGCGTCGGTTGCGCGCGCCACCCATCGCGACCCCAAAACCAATGCCTCGATCTCGTCCTGCGAGAACATCATCGGCGGCAGCATGAAGCCCGGCTTCAGCACATAGCCGATGCCGGGTTCGCCTTCGATCATGGCGCCCTGCGACTGGAGGCTGGCAATGTCGCGATAGAGCGTGCGCAGGCTGACGCCGGTTTCTTCCGCAAGCACCGCACCGCTCACCGGACGGCGGTAGCGCCGCAACGTCTGCAACAGCGTCAGCAATCGTTCCGAGCGGGCCATGGCAGAAAAGAACCTATCGCTTCCATTCCACCCAGTCGCGCATCAGGCGATGGGCGATGGCGCCCTTGGGCGGAGAGGTGTTGCCCGACGCCGAGACGCGGTCGAGCATGGCCAGCGTTTCCTCCGGCGTGAACCAGCGGCAATCGTCGAGTTCTGCGCCGTCCATATGGATTTCCGTCGACTTCGCCTCGGCGTAGCAGCCGATCATCAATGAGTGCGGCATCGGCCAGGGCTGCGACGCGTGGTAGCGTATGCGGCCGGTATGGATGCCTGACTCCTCGAATGTCTCACGGCGTACGGCATTCTCGATGGTTTCGCCCGGCTCGACGAAGCCGGCGAGACAGGAATACATGCCGGGCGCGAAATGATGGCTGCGGCCGAGCAGGCAGAGATTTCTCTCCTCGTCGATCGTCAACATGATCACCACGGGATCGGTGCGCGGGAAGATCATGTGTTCGCAGGCCGTGCAGACCCGCTTGTAGCCGCCGATGCGGCTTTCCATGATCGATCCGCAGCGGCCGCAGAAGCGATTGTCGCTGTTCCAGCGGATGAGGCTCATGCCCTGCGCCGCTTCGCCAAGGATCTCACCCTCCAGCAGAAGGTCGCGCCAGAGCGAGCGCATGTCTGCCGGTTTGTACTGGCTGGCAAGTTCGTCGGCATTGATGCGCACCGGCACCGCCAGGCGCGGCTCTCCGGTCTTGCGGTAACCGAGAAGGACGGCCTCCTCCCAGTTCGGTTCGAGCCCTTCCAGTTCGTAGCGGGCAAACAATGGGTCGAGCACTTGCCCGTCATGCTTCAAGACAAGCCGGTCCTGAGCGAAGGCCAGGATATGCGTGCCCTCCTTGGCAAGCGCATGCTTGATCGATTCCTCGTCGCGATGCTCCGCATCCCGGTTGAGCTGATTTTCCGCAAAGGCGGTTAGACTGCTGGCTTCCGGATGCGGGGCATCCGAAGAGAAGATGGAATGGCTCATTGTGAAAGCGTTTCCCGCAACTTGGCTATGAGGCTGTTCATGTCTTCGTCCGAATAGGGTTCCGCCTTGCCGTAGCCCCAGACCGGGCCGGGCCAGTTGGCATCCCCTTCGGATCGCGCAATGACATGAACATGAAGCTGACGGACGATATTTCCAAGTGCCCCGACATTGATTTTTGCAGCGCCTGTCAGCGTCTTCAAGGCACTCCCGACCTTGTCGGTTTCGAAGGTCAGGAGAATCCGGTCGAGTGGCGTCAGTTCGAAAACCTCCGACATATCAGGTCGGCGCGGCACGAGGACAAGCCACGGCCAGCGGCGATCCTTCATCAGGCGGACCTCGCAGAGGCCGGTGATCTCAACGAAAACGCTGTCATTCGCAAGGCGGTCGTCGAGCGCAAACTCCTTCAAGGGGGCATCCTCCATTGTTTTTTCAAATGTTTAGCAGTTTTTTTTGACCTTGGCTTGCTTTTGATGACGATATTGCCGATATGTGCATCCGGGAGGTTGGTGGTGGACGAGCCACTCGCCAACCGGGTCAGGTCCGGAAGGAAGCAGCCCTAACGAGCCCGGCACGGGTCATCGTGCCAGCCTCCCACCCTTTCTGAAAGCAAGACCCGGCTTTTGCCGGGTATAGCTGGGGCACCGGGCAATAAGCAGGGCGATGAGCGACAGCGAGCGACAAGCAAAAGATGCCGCCTCGACCGGCACCGGTTATCGGGTGCTGGCCCGCAAATACAGACCCAAGGACTTCACGGACCTGATGGTCGGCCAGGAGCCGATGGTTCGAACGCTGACCAACGCGTTCGAGACCGGCCGTATTGCGCAGGCCTACATGCTGACCGGCGTACGCGGCGTCGGCAAGACCACGACTGCCCGCATCCTTGCGCGCGCCCTCAATTACAAGACCGCTGCGGTCGATCGTCCGACGATCGATCTGCGTGAACCCGGCGAGCACTGCCAGGCGATCATGGAAGGCCGGCATGTCGACGTCATCGAGATGGACGCCGCCTCACATACCGGTATCGACGATATCAGAGAGATCATCGAGCAGGTGCGTTACCGGCCGGTTTCGGCCCGCTACAAGGTCTACATCATCGACGAAGTGCACATGCTGTCGACGGCGGCCTTCAACGGGCTCCTGAAGACGCTCGAAGAGCCGCCCGAGCATGTGAAGTTCATTTTCGCGACGACGGAAATCCGCAAAGTGCCGATCACGGTGCTGTCGCGCTGCCAGCGCTTCGACCTGCGCCGGATCAGCGCTTCCGATCTCGTCGGCCTTTTCACCACTATCGCCGGCAAGGAAGGCATCGAGGCTGAGCCGGAAGCGCTCGCCATGATCGCCCGTGCTGCCGAAGGCTCGGCGCGCGACGGCCTGTCGCTGCTCGATCAGGCGATCGCCCATGGCAGCGGATTCGTTGCCGCCGATGCCGTGCGCGCGATGCTCGGGCTTGCCGACCGCGCCCGCATCGTCGATCTCTTCGGCCATATCGTCAAAGGCGATGTTTCGGCAGCGCTTGCCGAATTCAACAGCCAGTACGAGGCCGGCGCCAATCCTGTCGTCGTATTGACCGACCTTGCCGATTTCACCCATCTCGTCACTCGCCTCAAATATGTGCCCGACGCCGCCGACGATCCGTCGCTGAGCGAAGTCGAGCGCACGAAGGCAATGGAATTCGCCCAGGGCGTGGCGGTGACGGCGCTGTCGCGCATCTGGCAGATGCTTCTCAAGGGCATCACCGAGACGGAGAATGCTTCGCGCACCGCCGGTGCGGCTGAAATGGTGCTGATCCGGCTAGCTCATGCCGCGCATCTTCCGGCCCCGGAAGACGCCGCGCGTCGGCTGGCGGAGTTTTCCGATGGCAATGGCGGCGGGCGGCCGCCATCCGGCGCACCCACCGGCAACGGTGGCGGAGCCTCGGTTTCCTATCAGGGCAGCGCCGTGGCGAGGGCAATCGAAACACCAGCGCCGCGGCCGACGCCTTCCGCGCCGGTTGCCATGTTGCGCGCCGTGCCCAATACGCAGCCGGATTCGCAACCCGTCGGACGCATCGAGCCT
>NZ_JAELUG010000228.1 GCF_016429255.1 Rhizobium sp. ASV8 | reverse complement strand
TCGCGCCGTTCTTCACCGACATGGCGGAGCGTATCGGCGCTGCTCATCTGGTCCTTTGCCGTTCTGGTGCTTCCACGGTTTCCGAACTCGCCGTGATCGGCCGTCCGGCAATCCTGGTGCCTTATCCGCATGCGCTCGATCACGATCAGGCCGCCAATGCGGCGGCACTTGCGGCAACCGGTGGCGTCAAGGTCATCGCGCAATCGGAGCTGACGCCGGAGAAGCTTTCCACGATCCTGCGTGGTTCCATGACTATGCCGGAAAAGCTCGCCAAGATGGCGGCGGCAGCCAAGCAGGCCGGCAAGCCGGATGCGGCAAACTTGCTCGCCGACATGGTTGAGGCTATTGCCAGGGGACGTTCAATTCAGCAATTCAAGGGGGCAGGCGTATGAAGCTGCCGAAGGCAATCGGCCTTGTGCATTTTATCGGTATCGGCGGTATCGGGATGAGCGGCATCGCCGAGGTGTTGCATAACCTCGGCCATCGCGTGCAGGGATCCGATCAGTCGGAAAGCGCCAACGTTCAACGGCTGCGCGACAAGGGTATTCCGGTTCATATCGGTCACAAGGCGGAAAACCTCGGCGACGCCGAAGTCGTGGTCGTTTCCACCGCCATCAAGAAAAGCAATCCGGAGCTCGCCGCCGCGCGCGAAAAGCTGCTGCCCGTCGTGCGCCGCGCCGAAATGCTTGCCGAGCTGATGCGCTTCCGCAATGCGATCGCCATCGGCGGCACGCATGGCAAGACGACGACGACATCGCTCGTGGCGACGCTGCTGGAAGCCGGCGGGCTTGACCCTACCGTCATCAACGGCGGTATCATCAATGCCTACGGCACCAATGCACGCATGGGCGAGGGCGAGTGGATGGTCGTCGAGGCCGACGAATCCGACGGCACCTTCCTGAAGCTGCCCGCCGACGTCGCTGTCGTTACCAATATCGATCCGGAGCATCTGGACCACTACGGCAATTTCGATGCCGTTCGCGCCGCCTTCCGGCAGTTCGTCGAGAATGTGCCGTTCTACGGCTTCGGCGTCATGTGCATCGACCATCCGGAAGTGCAGGCACTCGTGGGCCGTATCGAAGACCGCAAGGTCATCACCTATGGCGAGAACCCGCAAGCGGACGTGCGTTTCATGAATGTGCGCATCGATGGCACACGCTCGTTGTTCGATGTCGAAATCCGCAGACGCCGCACCGGCAAGGTGATCCATATCAAGGATCTCGTGATGCCGATGCCTGGACGCCATAATATTTCCAATGCGACGGCAGCCGTTGCTGTTGCCAACAGGCTCGGTATTTCGAGCGAGGCGATTGCCAAGGGGCTGGCGTCCTTCGGCGGCGTCAAGCGCCGTTTCACGCTGACCGGCGAGTGGAACGGGGTGAAGGTTTTCGACGACTACGGTCATCATCCCGTCGAGATCAAGGCTGTGCTGAAGGCCGCGCGCGAGGCTTGCAAGGGTCGTGTCATCGCCGTGCACCAGCCGCATCGCTACACGCGTCTGTCGAGCCTCTTCGAAGAATTCGCCGCGTGCTTCAACGATGCCGACAGCATTTTCCTCGCGCCGGTCTATGCCGCCGGCGAGGAGCCGATCGAAGGCGCGGATTCGCAGACGCTTGTGTCGCGCATCAAGGCCGGCGGCCATCGCGACGCGCGCTATCTGCCGTCACAGGAAGATCTTGCCGCTATGGTTGCAGAGATTGCGCGACCGGGTGATTTTGTGGTTCTGTTGGGGGCTGGCAGCATCACATACTGGGCAGCATCATTGCCAAAGGAATTGGAAGGCCTATCGGGTAAGTCCGCATGAAACAGGTTAACGGGGAAAAGCTTCTGGCGTCGCTCGGCGACAGTGTCAAGGATATCAGGGGACGGCTCACGCCGGACGCGCCGATGGATCGCGTCACGTGGTTCCGTGCCGGCGGGTTGGCGGAGCTTATGTTCCAGCCGCACGATACCGACGATCTGATCGCGTTCTTGAAGATCCTGCCGGAAGAGGTGCCGCTGACGGTGGTCGGAGTGGGGTCGAACATTCTGGTGCGCGATGGCGGTATTCCGGGCGTCGTACTCAGGCTTTCGGCCAAGGGCTTCGGCGCGGTCGAGCTTGCGGGCGAGAACCGCATTCTGGCCGGGGCCATCTGCCCGGACAAGCATGTCGCGGCCATGGCGATGGATAACGGCATCGGCGGTTTCCATTTCTACTACGGCATTCCGGGTAGCATCGGCGGCGCGGCACGCATGAACGCCGGCGCCAACGGCGCGGAAACGCGCGAGCGCGTTGTCGAAGTGCATGCGATCGACCGCAAGGGCGACAAGCATATCCTGACGAATGCGGAGATGGGTTACAGCTACAGGCATTCCGGTGCTTCCGACGATCTGATCTTCACGCATGTCCTGTTCGAAGGCTATCCAGAAGACCGAGCGAAGATTCGAGCCGAAATGGATGCCGTTAGGGCTCATCGCGAGACGGTGCAGCCCATTCGCGAAAAGACCGGCGGTTCGACCTTCAAGAACCCAGAGGGGCTTTCCGCCTGGAAGCTGATCGACGAAGCCGGTTGCCGTGGTCTTGTCATCGGCGGCGCGCAGATGTCGTCGCTGCACTGCAATTTCATGATCAACATGGAGCAGGCGACTGGTTACGATCTCGAATATCTCGGCGAGCAGGTTCGCCGCGAAGTGTTCGAGAATTCCGGCGTCAAGCTGGAATGGGAAATCAAGCGCCTTGGCCAGTTCATGCCTGGCCGCGAGGTTCGTCCGTTTCAGGGTGTTACGACGGAGTAAGCATCTCCGGTCGGTCCGCAGTTCATAAGTTGATTCAACAAAAAGGCCGGGTTTTCACCCGGCCTTTTCAATTGGTTATGGCGAGATCCTCAGATCTCCTCATTGCCTGACAGCAGCATGCCGATCAGCGAAAGGATGGCAGCCGCGGCCAGATAATAGCCGACGTAGACGAGGCCATAATTCGTCGCGAGCCATGTGGCGATATAGGGCGCGAGAGATGCGCCGACGATGCCGCCGAGATTGAAGGTCATCGAAGCACCGGTATAGCGCACGGTGGTCGGGAAGGGCGCAGCCAGGGCGGCGCCGATCGGACCGTAGGTGAAGCCCATCAAGGCCAGACCGATGATCGAGCAGGCGAAGGCGCCTGCAAGGCCGGCGGTCAGCAGCGATGAGTAGAACAGGCCGAAGATCAGGATGCCGATGGTCGTCAGGATCAGAACCAGACGGCGCGAGTAACGGTCCGAGAGCAGACCCGAAACCGGGATCATCAGACCGAAGAACACGACGCCGACGAGCTGGACCACGAGGAACTGGCCCTGCGTGTAGCCAAGGCCCAACGGCAGCGGACCGTTGCCCGCAGGCCGTGTGCCCCAGCTCAGCGTGAAGGCCGTCATCAGATAGAACAGCACGAAGGTCGCAACAGCGATGATCGTGCCGAGGATGAGGCTGCGCAGATGCGAGCGGAAGATGACCGCGATCGGAACGGAAACGCGTTCCTGCTTTTCGATAGCGCGCTGGAATTCCGGGGTTTCCGTGATCTTCAGACGGACATAGAGACCGACGGCGACGAGTACGACGCTGATCAGGAAGGGGACGCGCCAGCCATAGCTTAGGAAATCGGCATCGGTCATGCTTTCGCGGAGGATCAGGAAAAGGCCTGCCGAGAGGATGAAGCCGATCGGTGCGCCAAGCTGCGGGAACATGGCATACCAGCTGCGTTTGCCTTCCGGAGCGTTTTCGGTGGCGAGCAGCACCGCGCCGCCCCATTCCCCACCGAGGCCGAGGCCCTGGCCAAGGCGGCAAAGCGCCAGCAATATCGGGGCGAGAACGCCGATCGATTCGAAAGTCGGCAGCAGGCCGATGACCACGGTCGAAAGACCCATGGTCATCAGGGCCGCGACGAGAGTCGCCTTGCGGCCGATTCGATCACCGAAATGGCCGAAGATCATCGCACCGATGGGGCGCGCGAAGAAGGCGATGGAGAAGGTTGCGAAGGACTGCAGCGTTGCAGAAGTCGGGTCGCTTGCGGGGAAAAACAGCTTCGGGAAGACGATAACCGCCGCCGTCGCATAAACGTAAAAATCGAAAAATTCGATCGTTGTGCCGATAAGGCTCGCGATCAGAACACGTGCCGGGGAATTGGCAACCTTGTTGTTCGATGACGAGGGGGTCGGCGATAAAGGAGATATCGCGTCAGTCATGATCCCACCAATTTGGATGATGCTAAGGGGCACTTAGCGGGCTGAATCTGTCCTTAGCGTAATTTTTGTTCAGCGCAAACGCCAACTACGCAAGAAATCAGCGGTTGCGTGCTATTATTTAGCCGTAATTGTTGATTCGCGAGCAATTGGGCGAACATCCGCTACCGCGTGGCGTGTTTCCGGCAAGGCGTTTCCGGAATCTTTTTCTTAAACGGCTGATTTTCGTTTCGGTTGAGGGGCAAAGGAGAAGGGTTTCATGCAGAAAAAGCTTATTGCTGAGTTTCTAGGGACATTCTGGCTCGTCTTTGGCGGTTGCGGCAGCGCGATCTTCGCCGCAGCATTTCCAAGCCTGGGTATAGGCTTTCTGGGAGTTGCATTTGCGTTCGGTTTGACGGTGCTGACCATGGCTTACGCGGTCGGTGGCATATCGGGAGGTCATTTCAATCCAGCCGTATCGGTTGGCTTGACGGTGGCCGGTCGTTTCCCTGCCGGGCAGCTTATTCCCTACATCATCGCACAGGTTGTCGGCGCCATCGTCGCCGCAGCCGTGCTCTATCTGATCGCCAGCGGCAAGGCCGACTTCCAGCTCGGCGGATTTGCGGCCAACGGCTATGGAGAGCATTCACCCGGCGGTTATCCGCTGGTGTCGGCGCTGGTGGCTGAAATCGTGCTGACCTTGTTTTTCCTGGTCGTGATTCTCGGCTCGACGAGCAGCAAGGTGCCCGCTGGGTTCGCCCCGATCGCGATCGGCCTCACTCTGACGTTGATCCACCTGATTTCGATCCCGATCACCAATACCTCGGTCAATCCGGCTCGTTCGACAGGGCAGGCCTTGTTTGTCGGCGGTTGGGCGCTGCAGCAGCTTTGGCTGTTCTGGGTCGCCCCGATCGTGGGTGGCGCTCTCGGCGGATTCGTCTGGAAACTGGTCGACGACAGCGAGTGAAATCAAAGTCATCTTAAGGCTTTAGGGCTGTCTCTTATACACATCTGACGCTGCCGACGACGTGGCGTGGGGGGTGGTGGGGGGGGGGGGGGGGGGGGGGGGGGGGGGGGGGGGGGGGGGGGGGGGGGGGGGGGGGGGGGGGGGGGGGGGGGGGGGGGGGGGGGGGGGGGGGGGGGGGGGGGGGGGGGGGGG
>NZ_JAELUG010000227.1 GCF_016429255.1 Rhizobium sp. ASV8 | reverse complement strand
CAGCGGCCCGGGTCGTGTCGACCCGGCCGGCATCGTCGAAGGCGCGACGATCTCCAAGCGTCTTTCCAACTTCACCGAGTTCCAGCCGCCGGAAGGCTTCGTACTGGCGGGTGGCGAAACGTGGACCATCACTGTTCGCGCCTTGAGCTGGCAGTTCCGTCACTGGAACGATGGCGCCAACAGCGCCTATCTCGCATTCGCCGATGGCACCACGGCTTCACTTGGCACCGAGCCGACGCGCACATCGTCAAGCAATGCGCCGTTGAAGCGTGGCGCGGAAGTCTATCCGGTGCCGTCAAATCCGCCGGTGCCGCTCGCGATCATTCCGTGGCCGAACCATGTAGCTGTATCCTCCCGACGTCCACTGCCGGCAGGCTTCGCCTTGAAGGCCGCGGGGCCCGATGCGCAAGCTGCCGCTGAAAGCTTTACTGTTCTTGTCGAGCACCTCTTTTCGGCCGAAGGATTGATCCGTTCCGAGGCGGAAGGTGCCGTGCCGGTGGAATTGCGCCATGTCGAAGGTCTGGGCGCCGAGGCCTATAGGCTCGCCTTTTCCCCGGAGACGATAACGGTCGAAGCGAGCGCGCAGACCGGTTTCGTCTATGGTCTCGTTACCATCGGCCAGATCTGGCGCGGCGCGCGCCTGCATCCGCAGGCGTTCCATTTCCCGGCAGGCGGCGAGATCATCGACGAGCCGGCGATGAGCTGGCGCGGCTTGCACCTCGACGTCGCGCGGCAATTCTACGGTTCCGCTGAAATCAAGAAGCTGATGGCGGTGCTTGCCTGGAACAAGCTGAACCGCTTCCATTGGCATCTGTCGGATGATGAAGCATGGCGCGTCGAGATCGATGCCTATCCGGCGCTGACGGAAATTGGTGCATGGCGTGGGCATGGTCTGCCGATGCCGCCGCTTCTCGGCTCCAGCCCGGCTCGCACCGGCGGTTACTACACCAAGGCGGTCGTGCGCGATATCGTCGGCTATGCCAAGGGTCTTGGCATCGAGGTTTTGCCGGAGATCGACATACCCGGCCATTGTTACGCGATGCTCCAGGCAATTCCAGAGCTTCGAGATCCCGAAGAGGCCGGCAGCTACTACTCCGTACAGGGCTTTCCGGACAATTGCATCAATCCGGCCCGCGAAAAGACCTATGAGGTCATCGAGACGATCCTGTCTGAACTCATCGAGCTTTTCCCGTTCAAGACCATCCATATCGGCGCCGACGAAGTGCCGCTCGGGGCGTGGTCCGGTTCACCGGAAGCGCTTGCGCGCCTGCGCGAACTTGCCGGCGACGACGTGGCGGACGCGCATGCCAAGCGTCTGAACGTGATCACCAATACGCATGGCGCAGACGATATTGACGGTTCCGGCACCGCGGTTCTTCAGGCGGAATTCCTGGAGCGGATCCAGGCGTTTCTCGCTTCGAAAGGCTGCATAACCGGCGGTTGGGAAGAGGCGGCGCATGGCGATAGGATCGACAAGGACAAGAGCTATCTCTGCAGCTGGCGTAGCGTCGAAGTCGCGGCCGAGCTGGCCGGCCGTGGATATGAGATGGTCGTCTGCCCGGGCCAGGTCTACTATCTCGACATGGCGATGCGCCCGGATTGGGACGAGCCAGGCGCAAGCTGGGCGGGCCACTCGGATCCGGAGAAGCTCTACACCTTCGATCCCATCGGTGGTTGGACAGACACCCAGAAGGAAAAGCTTCGTGGCATTCAGGCTTGCCTCTGGTCGGAGTCGATGACCGATCGCGCCATCTTCGACCGCCTTGTTTTCCCGCGCCTGTCCGCACTTGCGGAAACCGGCTGGACGAAGCCATCGGCGAAATCCTGGGAGCGGTTCAAGGCGCTCGCCGGCACGATGCCGCTGCTTTACGGCCTGCATCAATTTTGACAGCTTGATGCTTGGTCCTTAGAGCATGATGCCGAAAAGTGTGTGCGGTTTTCGGGCGACATCATGCTCTATTTCTTTGAATCTGGAGCCGGATGATTTTAGATCGCTTCGACCTAAGATCGTCCGGCTCCAAGCGCGGCACATTTGCCGCGCCTGATTGCGTTCAACGGCTGGCCGCTTCAAACGCTTCTGCCGCTTATCCCGCCTGCTGGGAAGCGCGATGGATGATCGGTTTCTGCAGCACATCGAACTGCGGATTTGTTTCCGAAAAGATCGGCAGGGCGGCGGCGCCGAGAATAGCGGTGTCCTTGCCGGTCGCCCCGACCATCAGGCGCGGGATCTTGCGCTCTTCCATCGGGTTCACGGGAATATGGAGCGGCTCCACGCGAGCCGCCAGTCGCGTCAAAAGCGATGTCGGTGCGCTGCCGCCGAGCACGATCGTCTGCGGATCGAAGGCGAGTTCAAGAAAGTCGATCGTCTGTCGCAACGGCTGAGCCGCCTGTTCGAGCCAGGTCTCCAGTCCGTGGTTGTTGGCCGCGACCATCGCGTCTAGATCGTCGGGCGAAAGCTCCTGAGCGCCTTCGATGCCGAGATATTCGTAGGCGACCGAAGGTGATACGTAGCGATCGAGACAGCCGCGCTTGCCACAGCTGCACAGCCTTCCATGCGGTTCGACGATGATGTGTCCGATTTCGCCGGCATTGGCGCGGCTGCCCTTATAGAGATGGCCATCGAGGAACATGCCGGCGCCGATGCCGCCGTCGCCGGCAAGAAAGAGATAGACGAAACTGCCGAGCCCACGCGCAACACCGTAAAGACGCTCGCCGATCGCCGCTGCTGTTGCATCATTCTCGACCAGAACTGGCAGAGCGATCTGTCGTTCCAGCTCGCTAGCGACGGGGAAATCCTGCCAGCCCGGCAGGTTGAGCGGGCTGAGCGACGTCACGCCGCCATCGGCATAGCGTCCGGGCAGGGCGATGCCTGCCCCAAGCAACCGGTCTCGATCGAAGGAAAAGGCATCCTGCAAATCCCTAACGATGGCGGCAAGCACCGGGATCGCTTCGGTTGGTCCAGGTCTGTCGACATGGCGGTCGATGCGGGCGCAAACCGTTCCAGATAAATCCGTCAGCACACCGGCAGCGCGCTGTCGGCCGAGCTCAAGGCCGATCGAATAGGCGCCATTCGGATTGATGGTATAGGGAATGATCGGCTGGCCGCGGGCGATCTTCTGCGCCTCCATCGGGATCAGCAGGTGCGAGCGCGCGAGCTCCTCGACGATATTGGATACCGTCTGAGTCGTCAGCGCCGTCATTCGGGCGATTGCCGCGCGTGAAAGTGGCCCGTTGGTACGGATGGCCTCGATCACGACACGCCGATTATGCGATTTGGCCTGTTCGAGATTCGTGCCTGAAATTGTCTTCATGAGCTGAGTGGGAATTTCTGAAACAGCGTTCGGTTCGTGTTGTTATTTGCCACGGAGGCCGGCGCGTGACGGGGAGGGCGCGGCGCTTTGCCATGGCGTGCCCCTATGTGGTTACTTTCCATTCTTTTGTCTATCGATTCAAGACGCTGAAGCTCAACGAACCAAGGGTAGACCTTGTTTAAGTGCAGTTTTTCTGCGTCTCCGATGATCGAGGACGTCTTTACTATGGCAAGGGTTCGGTTAGACTCCGGTTACCTCGGCCTTTTGCAGAGGTTTGCCCCGGAGGACTTCGATGATCAAACTGCTCGGACTTGCGATTTTCTCAACTTGCCTTGCCACCGCAGCGATGGCTGCCGACGCCACATGCAAGGTTCAGGCCGCCGACAAGAAACTGGCGGGAGCAGCCTTGACCAGTTTCAGCAACAAATGCGCGAAGGATGCGGCCGCCTCTTGCGACGCCCAGGCGGCAGCGAAGAAGCTTGCCGGCGCAGCCAAGACGAGCTTCGTCAAGAAGTGCACGTCCGACGCTGTCGGCGGCTGATTGCTGACGCGTTTCAAGCAAGGATTCCCGGCTGCGCTGGTGCCGGGGATGTGATGGATTGATGCAATGGAAACGCTGTGATGCGCATTGCCGCCTCACAGCGTTTTTATTTTCACAGGACGGTATCATCCCGGCGTTTCGAAATGCCATTCCGCTTTCGGCAGCGGGCAGGATAGCTGCAGCCGGTCGCCGCTACCCGCCAACTGCCACTATTGCCTGCGATAGGTGCCTTGCATGGCGACGCCGTTGGCAAATTGACACGCTCCGGATTGCGAGACGCGCCAGGTCCGCGCATTCAGGCGATCGAAGCCTATGGAGCAATTGTCCGCGGAGAGCTTACCATGCCCGTCCTTGAGAGGAATGACGCCGCTGACATTGTCTGCATTGACGTCGCCCGCATCGGCGCCGCCTGGCCCGACAAAAGTCGACGTCACAAAGACTGCCGCTAGGCCATCGACCGGGCCGAATATCGACAGATTGCCTTCGTTACCGTTGGCATTTTCGGCGCTGAAGTTGGTGGAGACGCTTTGCCCGCCTTTGCTTGCCAGCAGATTGCCGATACGGTCGTCATATGTTGTCCGGATGCATGCAGCATCCGCGCATGATTGCAGCGATTTCACCCAGCGCTGCTGCTGTTGTTTGATCTTGCCCGCATCGTCGCCTTTTATGGCCGCGGCATAGAGATCGCCCATAATCGCATCCCGCGCGCGAAGCGATTGGTCTGCGCAAATCAGATGGTCGCTTGTCGACGCGGCTTTCGTGCAATCGATGCCGGCAGCGATGGCCGGAAACGCAAGCAAATTGCTCATGAGTATTGTCAGGGCGGCATTAGAAATCATCATTGGGGCCTCCGTTTCCAATCCTCCCAGCTAACTATGGCCGAGGTCGCCGTCGTAAAGTCTCGTCGCTGCTTTTCACGATCAGCCTACCGTTCGCTTTGGTGGTTGAAGAGCGCGAGCAGGCGCCTATGGTGTTCGTGGGGTATATCGCAAATTGAAGCCGATTGGCTTGGCCGCACAAATCTCCTCCTGTCGCCGGCGCAAAACGTCGCTAGGTTGGGGAAACGGCGCCAAGCTATCGGGCTTTATCTGCCAAGGTCGTTCATCCGCTCAAGACTTTATGCTGCGTCTTGCCGATGTCTCGGATCGTTAAATTCGGCGTGCAACACACCCAAAGGCTGGAGATCCGCGCGATATGCAAAAAGCTTGCGGCTCATCCGGATGCCGATCGGCAACAGCAGAGGTAGCAGCAGATCTCGCAACAGCAGGCCAAGACGAGTGGACTTGCGCTTCCGCGCAGCGTTTTGTCGGGTCAGTTTTACGACCTGGGCGATCCGCGGACGCCGCAGTGCCTCGTAACGAGCGAAAGCGTCCGCATGGCTTAGGGTTGCGGCGAGACACGCCGAAAGCACAAGGCTGTCTTCGATGGCCATCGATGCTCCTTGCCCGGCGTGAGGGCCGATCGCATGTGCAGCATCGCCGAGCAGAACCACACGTCCTCGCGA
>NZ_JAELUG010000226.1 GCF_016429255.1 Rhizobium sp. ASV8 | reverse complement strand
GGTGTATGTCACGGTCATGAACAAACCGTCCTGCCCGCGCGCATTCGTCGGGGGACAACAGCGCAACGGGCATGTCGAGGTCGGGCGGCGAAATGTCCAGCCGCCAACTCCAGACATCGATGACGTCTGGGCCGATAGTCTCCATGTCAGATCGTTGCGTAGAAGAGATTGGTGGGGATGGATTTGGCCTGTTTCGACATGCGGCGGGCCAGATAGGCAACCAGCGCCAAGGGGTAGTTCTCCCCGAGGCTGATACGGCAGGTACGCTTCAGAATATCCAGCGTCTGCGCACAGGTCTCAGGCGTGTAGTCGATTTTTCGATCCGTCCAGTGAAACGGATTCATGGCCGGATGGCCAGTGCGTTGCTGCAGGATCGGCTGCCAGTTGGTATAGACGTGACGGCTGGAATCGAACAGCCGATAGACACCGCGCTTGCTTTCCTCGGCGAACCTCTTCGCCTCCTCCGAGGTTTCGAAGATGACGTGAAACCCCGCGGCATTGCCGACATCGTTGTGGGGGCCAACCATAAGCCGCGTATTCCTGGCAAAGATCTCACGCATCACGTCATAACGCTCGCGCATCCGGGCTATCATCGGATCGAGCTTCTTCAACTGCACGTTCAACATAGCTCCCTGGATCTGGTTCGCCTTGAAATTGACGCCCAGCAAAGGAGGTTCGTTGGCGTTGTCGTGATGGCCGCGGAACATGGAGCCGATATCGTGATACATCCGGGCACGGGCAAACAGGCGCGCATCGTCGGTTACGATTGCGCCCCCCTCCCCGCAATTTATGTTCTTGAACTGATTGAAACTGAACGCGCCAAAATCGCCGATCGTGCCGACCCGCCTGGTCTTGTAGCGTAGTCCGACGGCCTGGCAGGCGTCCTCGATGACGATCAGATTGCTTTCGCGTGCGATGCGCATGATGCTGTCCATGTCGCAAACCATGTTCGACATGTGGACCGGAATGATCGCCTTGGTTTGCGGCGTGATCTTGCGCAATATATCCTGCGGATCCATGGTGAGCGTGTGATCGATGTCGACAAGGACGGGCACAGCGCCTGCTGCCAAGGGAGCAGCGGCCGTTGCGATCCACGTATAGGCCGGCACCAGAACTTCGTCTCCCGGCCCAACGCCGGCGGCCACCAGAGCGGAAATTAGGGCTCCTGTTCCGCTGCTCGTGGTGAGTGCGTGCTGAACCCCGAACTTGGTGCAGAAATCGGCCTCAAAACGCGCCAGCGGGCCACCGCTCTCGTCGCTGTAGCGCGCCAATTTTCCGGAGGTAAACACCGGCGCAAGCGCCAACCACTCCCGTAACCCCACCTTGGCCATATTCTCCAGCTCCCCAGGAAATTCCGCATTTGCAGAAGAGCCTAGCCTGTGATCGCCGCATTTTCAGCATGGACTTCCGACTGAAAAGAGGTCGGAACCGATCGGGCCACCTATCCGAAATCGGTAGATGTCGCCCGCGTCTATGCCAATCGAACAATTATCCCCGCGCCCGCGATGCTGCTAAAAAATGGCAAGGCCGATGGGAAAGCGATCATGACGAAGCGTGACTTGAGATCCATGCCACATGGCATTGAAATATATGCGGATATCGCTATTGTCGGTGGCGGCCCGGCAGGAATTGCGATCGCACGCGAATTTGCCGATACGACAATCCGCGTTCTCGTCATCGAAAGCGGCGGCTCAGACTATGATGCCGAGATTCAGGCGCTCAACGCCGTCGAGAACATCGGCGAACCGTTCGCACAGCCAGGCGCAGCAGCGCAAGGGCGAGGCTATAATGGAAAGTTGGCGTGGCTAAACGATATCCCGGCGTTTGAACTCCGAAACCGCATGCTTGGCGGCAGCAGCCATACCTGGATCGGTAAATGCGCCGCATTCGACGACAATGATTTCGCAAGCAGGCCCTGGCTCCGGCTCTCGGGCTGGCCGCTTAAGCGCGAGCAACTGCTGCCGATGCTGGATCGCGCCGGAAAATTGCTTAATCTCGGCCCCAATCACTACGACGAAAGCCTGTTTGGGCTGCTGCACACCAGCCCGGAAGATCTTGGGCTCGACCGGCAATTGCTGCGGCCGTTCTTCTGGCAATTCAGCCATATGCGGCACCCTCGCGCCGAGCCGACCCGCTTCAATCGCCTGGCGCTCGAGGTCACGGCTCCCAACATAGATTTTCTGACCCAGGCCACGGTTACTCGGATCAATGTCGACGAACAGGGCCGCAGCGTAACCTCGCTGGATCTCCTGAGCGCGATCGGCCGAAGCGCGATCGTCCATGCCAGAACGATCGTTCTCTGCGGCGGCGGCATCGAAAATGCACGCCTCCTGCTCGCATCGAATGCGGTGCTGCCTTCCGGCATCGGCAACGGGCATGATGTCGTCGGGCGCTATCTCTGCGATCATCCCCGCACCTCTCTCTGCCACTTTAAAGGCCGGGATATCGACACGATCGCGCGTCACTTCAACTTCTATGGCCTAAACCATGCGGGACGCACACATTTCTATCTCAGGGGATTGTCTTTGAGCCCGGAAATCCAGATGCGGGAAAATCTCACCAACTGTGCCGCCTACCCCGTTCAGATCCACGCGCAGGATGATCCTTGGGCCGCGCTCAAGCGCTTGAGCAAGGGCGTGGGCAGAACGCTCAAGGACGACCTGCTGACGGTCGCGAAATCGACGGATATGCTTGCCTGCGGACTCTATGATCGCCTCGTGCGGAAACGCGGTCTGCCGCATCGCTCGACGGAGCTGCGCTTTGACGTCATGGCCGAACAGCAACTCAACGCGGAAAGCCGCATCACGCTGTCGCAACGACGCGACCGGTTCGGCCAACCCTTGGCGCGTATCAACTGGAAAATAGGAACGCCCGAAATCGCCAGCGTCAAACGGCTTGCGCTGATAATCTCGGCCGAATTGGCGCGCGTCGGCCTGCCGACGCCGCAATTGCCGGACTGGATCGTCGCGGATGCGGATGCCGACGCGACATTCATGGACATGGCTCACCCTTCATGCACCACCCGCATGGGAACCGATCCACGCACCAGCGTGGTCGACACCAATGCCATGGTGCATGGCACGGATGGCTTGTTCATCGCGGGCAGTTCCGTGTTTCCGACACCCGGTCATGCCAATCCGACACTGATGCTGCTCGCCTTGTCGATCCGGCTTGCCGATCACCTCAAGGAACGCCATAGGACTATTCCGCCGCGCAGACCGCAGGTGAGCACACCGGCCTTCTCACTCCATCAAAGCTAGCCAAGCTGGAAATAAAAGCCAGCACTTTCGCTGCGGCCCATCTCCGGATGGGTGTCGATTGCGTGCGACAGGGAGGGAATGGACCATCGATCAACCTGCTTGTAGCCAAGCCTTGTGACGTCACCGATGAATTCAGCCTCGTTGCGCATGTGATAAGGCACGTATGATCTGCCAATTCGCTCAAGGGTGACAAGGCTGCCACCCTTGCGGAGAGCAACCTTGTTGAGGATCAGGTGGCGAGGCAGAGAAGGCATTGTCATCAGAAGGCGAGACAAGGGCATATCGAGATACTGCATCAGCCCCGATCCAAGAAACAATGGCATCTCGCCGGCCTCTTCGATCCGGTCGACGAAATGCAGATGCGCCAAGCCTTCCTTTTCGGCCAGGCTTCGGCCGGCGCGAACAATCGCCGGCAGATCGTAAACGGTCCACCGAAATGAGGTGCTGAGCGGCAGGAGCGGCTGAAAGGCGCGATATTTCGTGCCCATATGCCCGCCTGCATCGACAAGACCGTTAATGTCGGGCAGCAAGCTGCTGATCCAGAACAACACCGGGTAGTCCCATGGCGCCAGCTGGCACATTTTGGTGAAGGCAACGGTTGCGATTTCGTCATGATCGTAACCGGCGAGCGACTGCCGCCGCGCAGCGGCGAGCGCCGCCTCATAGGAGGCATACGCGCCGGTAAAGCGCCGCGGGAAAGGCAGGAGATAGCTCAGCCGTCCTCGCGCCAGACGCAAGGGCGTAAGCCCGTGATCGACCGTCTGAATGGCCGCCTTCACGATGGAGCGTGCGTGGGTTGGCCAGGAAGAACCGGACCACGATGAAGCTGCCATGTCATATCCCCCAATCTGTTTCGATAACCGTTCAGCGCGCCACGGAGGCGCTGAACGGCTCTCGCCCCCATATTTCCCGCAACTCCGCTCGGAAAGCGGCTGTGGGCTCTTTCTCAATCACCAGAACCAACCGCCCTCATCATCGCCGGAGCGATAGAACAGAGGCCGCATCACCGATCATCTTCTCCAGGACAAAAAGCGTACAGACATAGATCGCACCGCCGGAGACGACCTGCAGCATGACCGTCAGCACGCGCTGCAGGCTGAGCGATCCCGCGAAATAGCCGAGCCCGTAGACCGCCGCCGCCATCAGTGCCACAGCGATGGCGACATAGCCGCTCTTGCGGAGGACGCGCCGCCAGCGGAGCGATCCATAGCGTTCTTGCAGATGCATCGATGTCACGAAGGAAACCATGGCGGCCAGGCACTGCCCCCAGGCCGCAGCCACGACGCCGAACGGCGCGAGAAGTAGGATGAGCGAGACGGAAACCACCGCATTGAGAAAAAGCGTGGGGGGCATGCGCTTGATATTGCCGGACAAGGACAGCAGCGCCTCGGTCACGTAGCCAGGCATCAGCAGGACCTGTTTCATGGAAAGGATCACCACGAGCACGGCGGCGGGTGCCCATTTGTCGCCAAGCACGATGTCAATCAGGTTGGACGATATCAGCGAGAGACCGAGATAGATGGGCGTGGAGATTGTCATGAGAACCATCATGAACACGGTCGCAGAAGGGCCGGCATCCCGAACCGCTCGCCCATCCGGCCCAGTCACGATCGCCGACCGACGAAAGAGTGTCCAGGCAAGCATCCGCGCCGGCTCGCCGATAAGTTCGGAAAATGCCGCAACAATGCGCTCCGCGACGCGGTAGTACCCGGCCTCGGCAAGACCAAGGAAACTGCCGATGGCGAGCGTTCCGGAATAGGAGCGGAGAAAGAGGATGAGCCGGTTGGACAGGATATGGCTCGAAAACTCGAGAATTTCGCGCGCGAAAGGCCAGGTCAGGTATGGCCGCGGATACCAGGACAGCACGACCACCGAGCCGCCCAGGCAGACGAGTTGCGAAACAAGCCGCCCCGCGACGAGCGAAAATACGTTCCACCCGAGCCATAAGCCCAGCATCGTGACGCATAGGCCTGCGATTTCGCTGGCAATGCGAATGGCGGCTTGTTTTCGCAGCAGGCCGCGGGCAACCAGCAGCCCATCATAAACCGCGTAGAGCGATGACGGTAAGAACCAGCAGCTGAAAAGAGCCAGGAGGAGCGCTTCGTGCGGCCGGTTGAAAAAGACCCATGCCGTCATGGCGCAAAGTGATCCGAGCAAAGTCACCATCAAGCCGGCAATGATCGAGATCGTGCCGACC
>NZ_JAELUG010000225.1 GCF_016429255.1 Rhizobium sp. ASV8 | reverse complement strand
CTCCATGGCCGCGGGCTTCGAGGCGGCCTTGCGGGCGGCGGGCTCTCCCACCGTTGCCGTTGTTCTTGGCGGTGGGACCAATCAGGAAATGGGTTCCGATATTCCGGCTAGCGTCATTCGAACCTTGGAGGCAATGCGTGGCGATATGGGAACCACGCGCCATGCGGTCGGAAATCTGGTCTATTCCCGTGAAATCGTCGTTCCGGTCGAAGTTCGGCAAGAGGGAAGCGAAACTGCCAGGATGCTGGCCCTGCGCGGCATGGATTCGACGGGACCGTCGCTGCGAGACGGCGTCACTCTTTCAGCCGGCCGCTATCCCCGGGTCGGCTCGCGTGACATCGTCGTCGGCGATCGCCTTGCGAAGGGAGCCCGCTCCCTCGCCATTGGGCAACAAGTCCGGCTAGGCCCGGTCGAATGGATGGTGGTCGGCCATTTTTCCGCAAATGGAAGTGCTTTCGAATCGGAAATTTGGGGTGATCTCGATGCTGTTCGCTCGGCATTCGATCGACAGGGAGAGGTTCAGAGCATGAGGCTCAGGCTTATCGAACCGAGTTCGATTCGACAGTTGCAGGCAGCGCTTGGCGGTATCACGGTCTCGCCCCTGGTCGCAGTATCCGAGGTTGATCTCTACTCGGCACAATCTTCGGGTACGGCCAATCTCATTCGCATGTTCGGATGGCCGATCGCGCTCTTGATGGCGCTGGGCGCCACGGCGGGTGCGCTCAACACGATGATGAGTTCCGTCTCGGATCGTGCCGTCGAGATTGCCACGGTGAGAGCTCTCGGATTCAGCCGGCTTTCCGCTTTTGTTGCGACCTGGGTCGAAGCGATCCTGCTTTCGGCGATGGGAGCCATGATCGGCGTTGCCGCTTCGTGGATCCTTTTCAATGGCTGGCAAGCCAGCACGATCGGTGCAAACAATACCAGCATGGCATTTCAATTGACGGTGGACAGAGGAGTGATTGCCATCGCCGGTCTTTTGGGGTTGGCCATCGGCGTAATCGGCGGCGCGCTGCCTGCTCTTTCCGCCACGCGTCTCCCGCTGACGGCTGCCTTGCGTGCTCGAGGATAATCCTTTCATCCGGCGCATCGGTGACGGTGCGTCGGGTCACTGCTCTCACCGCAACCTATTATAGGGGATGGGCTCTTCGCAGCCGTGGCATGAGGTTGAATGCCCGGATCCATGTGCCTGCCGATCCGCCATGGACGAATCTCGTCGTTTCCAATGCAACCCTAGAGTAACTCGAAAGTAAGCTTTGTTGGCCAAGCTATTTCCCATCTCGCCTGTGGGTCCCGCAGGAGGCAGTCGCGGACGGGAAGCGCCATGCCATCGATCGATATCATCGTTCCAAAAGCCGCTCCTCGCTTGTGGCAGCAGGTCATGGTTCAGCGGCTTCAGGCTGATGGATACGATATCGCTGTCTCGCACGATGCCGCGGCGACAGCCTGGCCTGCCATCGTCAATATTGCCTTGGCGCTCGAGCGTCGCGTCTTCCGCAGGGGCGGCCCCGCTCTTGTCTCTCCCGTGCCGGAGATTCCGACAAAGGTTCGTCAGGAGCCCCCAACGCTGCGGCTGGACCTTACCGGCAATGCCGCCCTATCGCCTGTCCCTACCATCGCGCTCCGGTTCGACGGATCTCCGTTGGATAGTGCGGTCGCAACGGCAGTTGCGTCCGGCACTCTGCCTGTGATCGAGGCCGTGCTTGATGGAAAGACCGTCGTGGGAAGGGCCATGCCGATGGTCGACAGGCGTGAGTCTGCAGCGCTCGGCCTTGAAGACGTGCTCGCTCGCGCCATCACGCTTGCCGTTTCGGTTGTGCGGGCTTTCGTCGAAAATCGATCGGTCGTGCAAGATCTGCGGCCAGAGGCGACTTTGAGCGCTGATGACGCAGCGAAGGGTTTTGTATCAACCTATCTGACGGGAGCCCTGCCTCGGCTCGGCAGCGAGGCCATGCGGCGGGTGCGCTTCCGTCATGCCCATTGGCGCGTCGGCTATCGCTTCATCGATGGAAACGGGGTAGCGGCGACATCCAAGCTCGGCAATGGTTGGTCTGTCCTGCCGGACGCCCGGGATCATTTCTATGCCGATCCCTTTGTTTTCCATTGGCGGGACCAAGACTTCCTGTTCGTGGAAGACTATCCGCACGCAACGCGAAAGGCTGTTATTTCCGTCGTGCGCTTCGATGCCGATGGCAAGCCTCAGGCGCCGCGATGCGTCCTGGAAGAGCCGTATCATCTCTCTTATCCGCAGGTCTTTGAGTGGGATGGCGCGATCTGGATGCTACCCGAGGCCAGCGCGAGTGGAAAACTCACGCTCTATCGCTCCGTGGATTTCCCCGACCGTTGGGTTCCGGAGGCAGTGCTCTTAGACGGTGAGATTTCCGACGCGACATTGCTCGAACATGGCGGGCGGCTTTGGCTCTTTGCCACGAACCGCGATGGCTACGGCAGTACTTCCGATACGCTGGTGATTTTCCACGCCGATAGACTTGCAGGTCCCTGGAGACCGCATCCGCTGAACCCGGTGCTCATCGATCGGCGGATGGCCCGACCCGGAGGGGCCTTTATTCGTGACAACGGCAATCGCATCTTCCTGCCAATGCAGGATGGTACGCTCGGTTATGGAGGCGGCCTCGGTCTCTGCGAATTGCTGGAGTTGGACGAGCAGACTGTTCGTTTGTCCGCACCGCGGCCCATCGATGCGGCTGGCGATTGGCCCTACCCACAGATCCACACACTCAATCGCTCAGGCCGATTGGAGGTGATCGATGGGATTGCGGCCGTGCGAAAATGATTGAGCCGAGAGCAGCGCTTCATAGCCTGCGCACATTCTGGCTGGAGAGTATTGTTCTTTAAGTCGCTGCCCGGCGGCGGCGAGACTGGCTGCAAGCTGAGGCTTCGCCATGATCTCGGAAAGACCCTGCACCATGCCCGCTGTACTAGCCTCAACGAAGAGCGCTGCCGGCTCGCCATCCTCCGTCGTCAGCACTTCCTGCATGACCGGTAGGGCGCTGGTCACGACGGGCAGTCCGGAGATGGCTGCTTCAACGGCGGCGAGACCGAACGTTTCCGTGGTCGACGCAAAAGCATAGACGTCGCCCGCCGCAAGAAACTCAAAAATGCGGCTGGGCGGAACTTCTCCTATGAGATGCAGCCTGTCGCTGACGTGCTGGTTTTCCGCAAGTGTTACAATCGCGTCCCACTCTGGTCCGGCTCCGGCGATCGCGAGATGCATGTCGGGCAGATGTGCGAGCGCCCCGACGAGTGCGACCTGGTTCTTGGAGGGCGCCATGCGTCCGGACGAGACGGCAAGCCAGGCGTGCTCCGGCAGGCCGAAGGCTGCCCGCGCAGTCGCCCTTTCGATTTGATGCGATGGTGTGGCAACGCCATGGTCGATCCGAAGGGTCCGCCGTCGGTAAGCCTCAGGGAATGCCGCGAATTGGGCCTCGGTCCAGCTCGAGTTGACGACATTGGCATGATAGAGGCCCAGGGTGCCCATAAGCTTGTCGATTTGCGTAAGGACGCCCCTCACACCTCTGGTTTGCGGGGCGCCGCTCTGGTTCGCGATGATCCGGCCCGCTCCCGCGAGACGCGCGCCGATGGTGCCGAAAATATTGCCATAGTGCTGGAAGGTAATGACTACGTCCGGACGCTCGCGGCGCAGATAGTGAGCAAGGCCGCTAGCGGCCTTCATCTGACCGAGCAGGCCGTGCGGCGGTTCGGTCAGAATGAAATCCGCATAGGGATCCCGATCATAGACATCCGTCTTCCGATACATGAACACCGTGCGTATCTGATGGCCGCGGGCGCGCAGACCTTCGCCTACCATGTCGGAAATGCGCTGCGCTCCGCCTGCCTCCGCCTGCGTCTGTACCTGGATGATTTTCATGTGCGACCTTTCAGAAAGGAGCGGGCGGCGAGCGCATCTTCTCCGGCGAAGAAGCCGAAGATTGATGGATTGATGCCTATGCTGCGCCGGGCGATGAACACGGCGGTAACGCACCAGACGCTGATGGTGCCGGCAATGCTCAAGGCTGCGCCGATCGGTCCGAGCAGATAGGTCAGAGCCGCTGTTGCGCACAGCCCAAGCACGTTGACGACGACGAGCAGCTTGAAAAGCGCGTGTTGCAGGCCGGTCAGCTGCATGAGGATTTCGGTCGGGCCGCAGGCCGTCCCGATCGTCGCACCAATGCCGAAGATGATCAGCGTCACCTGCATGGTCGGCGTGGCATAGGCTGGATTGAAGACCGATAGGATCAGATTTCCGAAGACGACGAAGACCACCAGCACGGACAGTGCGATGGCGAAGCCGGCGAGGGCGGCAAGGCTGGTGATGCGCTGAACATGCGGCCTGTCTCCGCTATGAAAGGCGCCCGAGATTTGTGGGGCAAGCGCCTGGTTGATACCGTTGAGGGCCAACACCACGAGACGCATGGTCCGGTCGGCGACGAAAATCGCTCCGGCGGCCTCTGGGCCAAGGATGGCAGCAACAAGTAGCGTGCTCGCTTGACTGAGCGCGGGCGGCAGCGCCGTTACACCCCAAAGGCCGAGCGTAACGGTCTTGAACTCCCGCTTCTGCTCCGGGTTCAATGGCCCGCGTTTCATGCGGATCGTATCGCGAAACAGGACGATCGTTTGTGGAGCGATCGAAAGAAGCAATAAGCCAGCCGTCAGATAGGTTGCGGTCACAGCGCTCATTTTTATCTGCATGAAATGAGCGAACACGAAGACCGGGATCGCAATCGCGCGCCATATGACATCGCGCGGTAGCAGGGCGAATATGAGGGCGTTTTTGGCGCGCAGGGCGCAGGCCACGAATTCCGACCAGCCGAGGGCAAAAGCAAGCACGCTTGCCGCTATGCAGATCGATCGCCATTCCGGCATGTCGGCGCTGGTCAATGGCAGGAATGCGATCACGACGATGATGAAGCTGAATCCGACGAGCCCGGCCAAGGCGACAAGGATGGATCGTGCCATCATGCCGTTTGCAGAGTTGAGGTCGTTGTTTCCGGCATATTGCGGCCAGAAGCGAAGGACCGCGCTATGCTGTCCAATCAGCGAAAAAAACGAGGTGAGACTCGCTCCGGCATAGGCGGCGCTGTAGAGGCCGAATTGCCGTCCGTCCGTCGTCATGGCGACGGCCACGAACATCAGGAACGACAGGCCCGCGCTTACAAGCTTGATGATGCTGGCGACCGCGCCGCTCTTGGCGAGCGCGCCCATCGACAAGCGTAGGTTGTCTGCAGGAGAAGCTGCTCCGGCCGATAAAGCGTCACCGCTGCTCGTTTTGTCGCCCAATATCATGATCCTGCGTCGTCCGGTCCTGGCTTCAGGGCCTGAAAGTCCGAGAATAGAATGTATCTCTAATATCGTAAGTTCTTATGCTGGAGCCAGAGCGAACTCGTAACATGGTTACTTGCGAATACCGGTTCGGATCACACGCTGGGGTGTAAATTCAACGGATGATTAATATTATTCACTAATACTGCATTTAGT
>NZ_JAELUG010000224.1 GCF_016429255.1 Rhizobium sp. ASV8 | reverse complement strand
GCCGGTGAGCGCGAGCAGGACGATCTGGAACGGCGTCGGGGTGTGCCAGTAGGCAATGGCCATGCCGGCGGTCAGGATGATGAACAGGATATTGGAGACGGCCATCTGGATGTGGCTTTTCTCATGCAGCGCGGTCTTACGCAGGAGCACCATGCCACTTGCCCATAGGACGGCCGCCTGCAGCGCCAGATAGACCGGCCAGGAGATCGAAAGTCCCACAGGGTTTGAGGCAATCACTACGCCGCAGAAGCCGACGCCGACGGCCATCCAGCGGGCGAAGGTGACTTTCTCGCGCAGCACGATGGTGGCGAGAATGGTGCCGACGATCGGCGCGGCGTAATAAAGGGTCGTCACTTCGGCGAGCTGCAGGTAGGAGGCTGCCGTATAATAGGAGATCCAGGCGATCAGGATGATGATGCTGCGCAGGATCATCGGCTTGATGATCGGCGAACGCGCTACCTTGTGAACGAGGGAAGGGCCCTCGAAAACGAAGCAGCCTGCAAGGATGGTGCAGCTCCGGATGAACAGGACCTGCCAGACCGGGATGGAGGAGACGAGCAGCTTCACCGCCGAATCGTGAGCAGTGAACAGCATGTAGGCAAACACCGTAAGAAGGATGCCGTAGCTGATGGGGTTTTTCACGGGGGAGCACCAACGGATAGCCGACGTCAGGTCGGCTGAAGAATCTTTCAGACTTCAATCGATAGGAGCCTACTTTTTCGCCGTCAATAGCGCTTTTTGCCAATGCCGTACGCATATGAATTATTTATTTGAGGTTGTGACGTCTTTGCCTCCGCTTTAACAGAGGGAGACGAAATGTGACCGGTGCGGCTTTTTTCGATCGTTGAGATTTTAATCGATTTAAATAGACTGCGGCACCGATTTGGAGGAATTCTTATGGACGACATGACGAGATTGGAGGGGCTGGAGGCCCGGCGAAGCGGATTTTTCACAAAACCGCGTGCGGCCGTTTCGTTGATGTTCCTGTTGAACGGCTTCATCGTTGGCTGCTGGGCGCCGAAGATTCCGGAGTTCGCCGAGCGCCTGCAACTGTCGAAATTCGAGCTTGGCCTGATGATCCTGGTCTTCGGCGTCGGGTCGTTGACCATGATGCCGCTTGCCGGCGCGCAGATCGCCGTGCGCGGTTCGCACATCGTCGTCAAGGTCCTCGCCGTGTTGACGCTGCCGATGATCCTGGCTCTGACGCTTGCGCCGAATGTCTGGACAGCCGCGATTTCGCTCTTCCTTTTCGGCGGCTTCATCGGCGCCATGGACGTGGCGATGAATGCCAACGCGGTCTCGGTCGAAAAATCCATGCGCCGGGCGATCATGTCGTCATGCCATGCCTTTTGGAGCCTTGGCGGCCTGCTCGGCTCGGCGATCGGCGGTCTGTTGATTTCGCGTTGGGGCGTTCTCGGCCATGCCGAAGCCTCGACCGTCATCGCCGCCCTATTCCTGGTGGTCGCGTGGCCGATGGTTCTCAGCGATCAGCCGCATCATGACGAGGCCAAGCCGAAGGCAAAGCTGCCGATGATCCCGCTGCCCTGGCTGCTCGGTATCGTCGCACTGTTCTGCATGGTGCCGGAAGGGGCCGTCCTCGATTGGAGCGCGCTCTATCTCAGTCAGGAAAAAGGCGCGTCGGTGGCGCTCTCGGGCTTCGGCTTCGCCGCTTTCTCGGCCACAATGGCGACCATGCGCTTTGCCGGCGATTTCGTGCGCGATTGGCTCGGCGCCATCAGGACGCTGCGTGTCTGCACGGTCTTTGCCATCGTCGGCATGCTGACGGCGGCGCTGGCGCCGAGCGCCGAACTTGCCATCCTCGGCTTTGCGCTCTGCGGCATCGGCATTTCCAACATGGTGCCGATTGCTTTTTCTGCCGCCGGCAATATTCCCGGCCTGCAGCCGGGCATCGGTATCTCCGTCGTCACCACGCTCGGCTATTCCGGCATGCTGGTTGCACCTTCGGCCATCGGCTTTGCCGCCGAACATATCGGCTTCTCGCCGGTGCTGATGGCGCTGCCAGCGCTGCTGCTGGTTGTGCTGGCGCTATCGTCGCTGGCGCGCTACGCTGACGGCATTGGAGATGCCAAGCATTAATTTCGTCGCTTTTGCTCGGTAACGGGTGGATCCCGGCCGATCAAAAGAGATGTCCCGAGCGGTTGACAACGACCGCTTCGTGATCCACCTGAAGGGCACCTGTTTCAAAGGCCTGCGAGAGCTTTCCATGTCGTCCGCCACCGATTTCGACCCGAAACCGCGCCGTTCCTCCGTTGCCGTCGATGTCGGCGGCGTGATCGTCGGCGGCGGTGCCCCTGTCGTCGTACAGTCCATGACCAATACAGACACGGCCGATATCGACTCGACCGTGGCGCAGGTGGCGGCTCTGTTCAAATCCGGTTCGGAGCTGGTGCGCATCACCGTCGATCGTGATGAAAGCGCTGCCGCCGTACCGAAGATTCGCGAGCGGCTGCTGCGTCTCGGCATGGATGTGCCGCTGATAGGCGATTTCCATTATATCGGCCACAAATTGCTTGCCGATCATCCGGCCTGCGCAGAGGCGCTGGCGAAATACCGCATCAATCCCGGCAATGTCGGCTTCAAGGACAAGAAGGACAAGCAGTTCGCCGAGATCATCGAGATGGCGATCCGCTACGACAAGCCGGTGCGCATCGGCGTCAACTGGGGTTCGCTCGATCAGGATCTTCTGACTGCGCTGATGGACAAGAATGCCGCCGAGGGCTCGCCACTGTCGGCCCGGCAGGTGACGCGCGAGACGATCGTCCAATCGGCGCTGATCTCCGCCGATCTCGCCGAGGAAATCGGCCTGCCGCGCAACCGCATCATCCTGTCGGCCAAGGTCAGCCAGGTGCAGGATCTGATCGCCGTTTATTCCATGCTGTCCGAGCGCTCCGACCATGCGTTGCATCTCGGCCTCACCGAAGCCGGCATGGGCTCCAAGGGTATCGTCGCTTCGTCCGCGGCCATGGGTTATGTGCTGCAGCACGGCATCGGCGACACGATCCGCGTTTCGCTCACACCGGAGCCGAATGGCGACCGTACCCGTGAAGTGCAGGTGGCGCAGGAGCTGCTGCAGGTCATGGGCTTCCGCCAGTTTATTCCCGTCGTCGCGGCTTGTCCCGGCTGCGGCCGCACGACGTCGACGGTCTTCCAGGAACTGGCGCAGAACATCCAGAACGACATCCGCAAGAACATGCCGATCTGGCGTGAGAAATATCCGGGCGTGGAAGCGCTCAACGTCGCTGTCATGGGCTGCATCGTCAACGGTCCCGGCGAAAGCAAGCATGCCGATATCGGCATATCGCTGCCCGGCACCGGCGAAACGCCGGCTGCTCCCGTCTTCATCGATGGCCAGAAGGCCATGACGCTGCGCGGCCCGAACATCGCCTCCGATTTCGAGGCGCTTGTTGCCGACTATATCGAGAAGCGCTTCGGCCGGAAGGACGTCGCGGCGGAGTGATCCGCCGCTGCGGCCGCGCTATCAATTTGCTTTCAAATGGTTTGATCGGAAAGCCGCTACGCGGCTTTTCCGGATTGGCTTCAGATATTGCTGGTCAGGAGCTTGATGCCAGCAAAGCAATAGAAGCCGGCCATGACCCCCTCGATCCAGCGACGCGCATTGCGGTAGACCTTGAGGGCATGCGATGTCGAAAACAGGATCGCATAGCCCATGAAGATCACGAAACCGGTGCTGCAGCACACGGCGATGATCAGCACCGCGACGGAGGCTGGCGCGCCCTGTGGCATGCCGAGCGCGATGATGGCGAGCCAGGCGAAGATTGCTTTCGGGTTGGTGACGTGGATGCCGTAGCCGCGTAGAATCAGGGATTTGAAGCTGGGTGTTTTCGGCCCCTCAGCTGAGGTCGTCAGTTCTCCATTTGCACGGACGGCGCGAAACGCCTTGTAGGCGAGATAAAGCAGATAGAGGCCGCCGAAGATCTTCAGCAATTCCAGCGCGACGGCGTAAGTCTGCAGCAGAGTAGCAAGCCCGGCGCCAGCGGCAATCGCCCATGTCAGCGACCCCCCAAATATGCCGAGCGAGAGGGTCATGCCCGCCTTGCGGCCGTGTGTCATCGATGTGCCGATGATGGCCATGATGGCCGGGCCCGGGCTGACGACGGCAATGATGTAGGCGAGGTAGGCCGGCAGGATCTGCGGCAGATAGGCAAGCGCTTCGCGCATGGTGGGCATCCCGGGAGATCGGCCGACGCGAAGAATTTCGCGTCCAAAGGTCAATTCGGATGCGGAATTTGTCACAGAACCCGGTGAAAATCACCCTCCGGCAGCCGGATTCTTGTCATGGTGACATTCGCCGAGTTTGGCTGGCCTGTGACCGGGCAAGATGATGGGAGAGGAGCTCAGCTCCTGCGGTTCGCCACGAAGCGGGCCGTATCGGCCAGAATGGCTGCCTTGTCGCCATAGGGGGATAGCAAGTCGCCGGCTTCGCTGACCAGTCTGGAAACGGTGGCTTCAGCCCATTCCTGACCATGCAGGCCGACCAGCGTCCCCTTGCCGCGCGCGGCATCCTTGCCCGTCGCCTTGCCCATGGTGGCGGCGTCAGCGGTGAGGTCCAGCAAGTCGTCCGCAAGCTGGAAGGCGAGGCCGATCTTTTCGCCGAAGGTGCGAAGGCGCTTGCGGTCTTCGATGGAAGCGCCTGCGATGATGGCGCCGGCTTCGCAGGCAAAGCGAATGAGCGCGCCGGTCTTCATCGCCTGCAGCGTCGTGATGCCGCGTTCGTCGGGCGTTTCCTTTTCTGCGGCGAGATCGAGCGCCTGACCGCCGGCCATGCCGCCGATCCCGGCTGCGCGTGACAGCGCCAGCACCAGCGCCATTTTCCGCTCAGCGGGCAAATTCGTTTCCGGGGCTGCTATGATGTCGAAGGCGTAGGTCAGCAGGCTGTCGCCCGCCAGGATCGCCGTGGCATAATCATAGGCGATGTGCACGGTCGGCTGGCCGCGGCGCAGGTCGTCGTCGTCCATGGCCGGCAGGTCGTCGTGAACGAGCGAATAGCAATGCACGCATTCGAGCGCCGCACCAATCCTGAGCGCCGCATCCGCGTCCCCGCCGAGAAGTGCAGCGGATTCCATCACCAGAAACGGCCTCAGGCGCTTGCCGCCATTCAGCACGCCGTGGCGCATCGCTTTTAGCAAGCGCGCGGGGCGAACGATCTCGTCATCGAGGCTGGCATCGGCCAAAAGCCGGCTGAGGAGGGCTTCGATCTTGCCGGCGTTTTCCTTGAGGAGGTGCTCGAATGAAGGGTGGGTGCTGTCCATGGCGGCTGTTTGGCATGAGAGGCGATTGCTGGCAACGAGAATTGTCAACAGCGGCGTGGGGAATGACGTCGCACTCTGGTCATCGCTTTGTGTAGACGGTATGACGAGTGCAGCATCAGAGCGTTTCCCGGATGCATTGAGAGTGCACCGGGATGGAGCGACCGTGGACGTCAGGCAATTGGACATATCGACGGACAATGAAGAGGAAGCCGAGGTGCCGCGACGGTCCTCTTTGTTGG
>NZ_JAELUG010000223.1 GCF_016429255.1 Rhizobium sp. ASV8 | reverse complement strand
CTCAGGAAGCGCGGATCGTTCATCATCACCTCCTTGCCTGTCTGCGGCTCGTAGAGGTAATTGCCACAGATCCCATGGACCGCAGGTGGGCGCCCGGTGGCGATCGAGAGATTGTTGGGGTTGGTAAAGCTCGGGATGACGCTCATGGCCATCCGCTCGGTCCCGGTCTCCTTGATGCGCTTGAGCGTTGGCATCAGGCCCGCGGCTATGGCCTCATCGAGATAGGCCGGTTCGCAGCCATCCAGGCAGATGGCTATGGCCGGAACATTTGGCCACGGATATGATCGGCGATTGACCGCGACGGTGATCTTCGAAATCTGGTTCATCTGGAAGCTCCGGAGGATTTGTTGATTAGGCTGCGAGGCGTGCTCGTTCGGCGAGCGCAGCTGAAGGTGGAGTGGCGGTATCGACGCCCATTTCGGCAAGCGAGGCCTCTGCGGCCTGCACGACGCGGTGCATCACATGTTCGTCCATCCGGCCGATGCATCCGATACGGAAGCTGTCCGCGACCGTGAGTTTGCCTGGATAGATGATAAAGCCCTTGTCCTTCATCAGATCGTAGAAACGCTCGAACCTGAAATTCTCATGCGCCGGGCTGAAGAAGGTCACGATAATCGGGGAAAGCCATTCGTCGCCGAGCAGCGTTTCGAATCCGAGCTGCCGCATGCCCGCGACCATGACGTCGCGATTGCGCCGGTAGCGCACGCCTCTTGCGGCGACGCCGCCTTCCTCCTGATGGAGCCTCAATGCTTCCAGAAATGCGGCGACGACATGGGTCGGCGGCGTGAATCGCCATTGACCTGTCTTGTTCATGTAATCCCACTGCGCGTGAATATCGAGGCTCAGGGAGTGGCTCCGCCCCTTGGCAGCCTCGAGTTCGCTCTTGCGGGCAATGACGAAGCCGAAGCCGGGCACGCCCTCGATGCACTTGTTCGCCGACGACACGATCGCTTCGTAGCGGAAGTCGGACTGCGTCGCAGGCACGGCCCCGAAGGCACTCATGGAGTCGACGAGAAGCTTCCGGCCACGCGAATAGACGGCGTCGGATATCTCCCTGAGGGGGTTGAGGATACCGGAGCTCGTTTCGCAATGGACGACCACGACATGCGAAATGGAAGGATCCGCGTCCAATGCAGCGCCAACTTCCGGACCCCTCGGCGGCATATAGTCGCCCTTGTCGATGGTCACATGCTCCCGTCCAAGATAGGATAGAGTCTGCGCGATCCTCTTTCCGTAGGCACCGTTCATCAGGACCAGGGCCTTGCCATCCCTGGGGATGAAGCTTCCGAGCATCGCCTCTACCGAGAACGAGCCGCTCCCCTGCATGGGAACGCAGTCGAACTCCCCAGCCTCATCACCGGCGATCGAAAGAAGTCGCGTCCTGAGAGCGGCAGTCATCGCGCGGAAGTCGCCATCCCACGATCCCCAGTCGCGAAGCATGGCCGCCTTTACTTCGTAGGCAGTGGTAAGAGGTCCGGGCGTCAGGAGATAAGGCTCTCCCAGCCGGGGAGCTTCCAATGCCTTGTTGGTGGAGGGATTGATGGGGGCCGCAACTGACATGGATTATCTCCGCATGTTGATCTGTGCGGTGAGAATGATGGCGGCCCATATATATGTAAAATCGTTATTTCGTATTGATATATCGATTATATTTATGATAATAATCCTCAGAATGCTTGAGGATCGGCTGATGCGCTACGTTCAACTGAGAGCCTTTCACTACGTCGCCATCTGCGGCGGCTTCTCACGTGCGGCCGAAGCCTTGTTCCTGACGCAGCCGGCGATCTCCGACCAGGTTCGAAAGCTCGAGGAGGAATATGATGTTCTTCTCTTCATGCGAAACAAGAAGCAGGTCATTCTCACGCAGGCGGGGCGCGACCTCCTGGAAATTACCAAGCGCATGTTCGACACCGAGCAGCAGGCTCTTGACCTGTTGTCGGAGTCGCGAGCGCTGAGAGCTGGCACCTTGCGCATCGTCGCCGACGCCGCACACCATCTGTTGCCGATACTGGCGGCTTTTCGCGAAAAATTCCCCACCGTTCAGATTTCGGTGAGGACTGGAAATACGGAAACCGTTGTTTCGAACCTTTACGCCTATGACGCCGACATTGGCGTGCTCGGCGAAATTCCGAGCAGCCGTGACTTTGAAGTCGTCAGGCTGAATTCCACGCCCATCATCGCGTTCGTGGCCGCGAGCCATCCCCTCGCCAAGTTTGGGAGGGTGTCGCTTTCCGATCTTCCAGACCACGCGCTAGTCATGAGGGAGAGAGGCTCGAAAACACGACAAAAGCTGGAGGACAGCGCCGCCGCGGCAGGCGTCAAGCTCGCCCCGATGATCGAGGCGGAGGGCCGTGAAGCAGTCCGAGAGATCGTGGCCGCCGGGGGCTGTGTCGGCTTCGTCTCGCAGGCCGAGTTCGGGCGTGACGAACGACTTGTGCCGCTGGACATCGTTGGCGCCGACATGCTCATGGACGAGGCCCTGATCTGCCTCAAAGACCGCACGGGGGCAAAGCTCGTCAGCGCATTCTTCAAGATCGCGGGCTCTATCGAAAGCAGTTCCTTGTAATCATCAGCGTGCTTAAAACGACGCCGATGCCTCACAGGCGACGCCCTCATCGAGGCAGGCAAGCGCGACTATTCGTGGCAATCTTGATCTGCCGCCTTGAAAGGGTTAGAACCGAAGACCCTGTTATTAAAACGCTATCCGTTTGAAATTCTTTAGTAGTGAACATCGGCTTTGCCTGCATGGAATAACCGATTTGGGTCCAGAAGTGGACTGTCGGCTGCTAAAACGGCCACCGCGAAAAAAAGCATTCGAGGCGTCGGCGCGAAGATCCGGGATCGCCTCGAAGCGGATATCACATTTGACGCGAAAGTCAGGCAGACTGTCTAAAAGTCCGCGCTATTCTGGATTTTGAAAGAAATCGTACAATACGAGTTCAGTCGGCCAGTATAGCGCCACGAGGGCAAGCAGTATAAGTGCGTGGATGACCGCTGCCTTGCGGGTCATCACGAACCGGTTCCCAAGGTGATAGACGAATATAATATAGATAATGGCGAAGAATGCGTTCGTTGGCGGAGCCCACCAATACCACATGATCGTCACGGTTATTACGTCAACAATCTTTGCCGGAGCCGCCGTGAGATTGTTGATCCAATCCAATATGACGACTGCCTGTATGATGGTGGCCGCAGCGAATACCGTCATCATAGTGTGACGCGGCTTCGCAAAAAGGAACATCGCAGTCACGAGCAACAGCGCGGCGAACGCCAGCATGAATGTATGTGCTAGCGGATACAAAGCAGAATCGCGGGCAAGTTCTCGCATTTGTTCATACTCCAGTCCTAGGCCGTTATGAACCACTAGCAGGGGCAGGTTAACGCACAGCCATCGATAGCCAGAACCATCGACAACCTTACGGTGACCTAATAAGCATACCCCATGCTCAAACGATTTCTCCTCGTAACAGTCCACATTGTTGCTTCGGTCGCTATCGGTACTGTGCTGGCGTGCGTCCTGGGGCTCGGGTACGTCATAGTCGTGGAATACTTCTGGCCACTTGATCCAGATGAAGCCGCCGGGCCGGAATTTTCTCGAGGTTTTATTACGCTCTAAATAGCATTTCTCGCCTTCTTTGTGGGGGCATGGATATCGAGTGTCGCACTCTTTACGGTGCTCTGGGGAATGGACAGCAGCCCTGCTGCAGCAGATGCCCACGACAGTCGTTGCCCTTCAGGAGAGCTGGAACATCAGGGCGTTTTAGACAATATGCGACCTCCGCAATGACCGCAGTGGGGCGAGAAGTTGCGGAGGCCTTCGTCCACTCTGAGGGCGCGAAGCAGTCGTCCCGCACTTGACTGCGACCTCACTTTTTAAAGACGGCAACGGACAGCCAAAAAAATCGGATCTGTTGATGTGAAGGGATACGAACCCGCAAGCCGGTGAAGTAGTCAGCTTAGATCGCGCTTAAATAGCTGATATACAAAGATGTTTCTTTTCGAACGCTTCAGCAATTTACAAAAATTCCCATCGGCAAAGCCAATTCCGGCGCCTTTGCTTTCACCGAGGACAATCAGCCTGTCAGAGCCCGTCAGAACGATCAGACATCCAGGTGGGATATAACCTGCGCAACCCGTCTATTTCGTCAACTCGATCCGAAAATATATCGAAGCCCCCTTCGTAGGGAGCAATTATATTTCCGTTTTGAGCTATCATAACAGATTGCATGATCTCGTCTTGCATGATGCCCGTTAGGAGGAGCTCGATCTCAACGCTATCGGTCTCCTTGGCGCCGCCGTAGAGATCGAAGGTGACTCCTTCGTCTTCTTCATAATCTATCATGTTGGCGTCCACCAACTTCAATCCCAAGGCGGACATTGCCTCCGGATGACAGCGTCCAGTCTCACCGCTATACTTGACGATCGGCACAAATACGGAAACCGATGAACCATTCGTAGCAAGAAGCGACGACTGGATCGCCTCAAAACGACGACGCATTTCTTTTAGCTCGTCCTGTCCTTTGATCGGGAGGTCTCCTCAAGGGGTGACATAAAACCGAGCCCATCTGGACGGGAAGAAGCTGTGCAGCTTCCAACCAAGCGGTGGAATACCCGGAAAGTATTTTGGGAAAGTCGATTCTCGGTCCCGGCACATTAGATCACGTCGCTGATCGCTTTCACTTCGGTTAGCCACCATCTGCACCAAGACGCGCCACGCCGAAGCCTTTCTTGAAGGCACACATCAACAAGCAGGGCCGCAATGCTGCCCGGGGCATCGCACAGATGATGCAAGTTAACTTCTTCTGTCCTGTCCATCGCCTTCGTCTGTGATGCGGTGTCTAGTAGGCACTTACTACACTTACGAACACGTAAAGAGCAGGATTCTTGACCTCAGCCATGAACCCACCCCCTGGCTGTATGGTCCAAATCTGCTTCACGCTTACGCGGATAAAATTCCTTTTTTGATGAAAGGCCGAAGAACAGCGTCCCATGAATTCCTTGGACAGCGCTTTTTCGTAACGGTCGTTTCGATACTCGACCAATAATAGATCCCGCCGCGTCGTCTCCAATTCTTTGAATTACGTCCTCTATGAATTCTATATCTTGGCCCTCTTGCGGAAAAAGAATGCTGAAATCCCCGTCATCACAGACGAAGACGTCATAAGCAGCATTATCGGCTCCGTCGATGAGCTGGATGTTCTTCATTTCTATCATCTTTCAAATTGTGATGCCGACTTTTCACCCGATTTTATTTCGGCCGGTACTTATTCTTAAAACCTCGACTCCGGGGTTTGTACGTCCCAATGCGGCTCTCCATGAGCCAGGCCACCCTGCCCAGTTGGGACTCAAACGTCGCCGTCCTTATCTTTCCATCCGTATCCCGAGCCATTCGGATTGGGAACCCAATCAGGACCGCTTTTGGGGTCTTCGTGGCCCGGCTGATCACCCGGATAAGCAGATGCCTTTTGGACCATCTTTATCCCACACGTCGCCTGACTAGGCGATGTTGACAAAGTGGGTTCACAAATGAGCTTTGGTCTGATTCAAGACTACCTTTTAGGAGGCAGTTTTGGCACGTGGCGATTTGAGCGATGCAGAGTGGCGGATCATCGAGCCACTTTTA
>NZ_JAELUG010000222.1 GCF_016429255.1 Rhizobium sp. ASV8 | reverse complement strand
GATGACTGCCTTAGCCAGATCGAGCGAGGCGATATCGAGATCCGGGAACGCTTCCTTGGCCTGACGGAAAACCGACATGCAGCGCGCATGCGCATACTGCACGTAAAAGACCGGATTATCCTTGGACTGCTCGGTCACCTTGGCAAAATCGAAATCCAACGGTTCGGAACTCTTCCGATACAGCATCATGAAGCGAACCGAATCGCGCCCGACTTCATCGACAACTTCACGCAGGGTGACGAAGTCGCCCGAGCGCTTGGACATCTTTACGGGTTCGCCATCACGGAAGAGCTTGACGAGCTGGCAGAGCAGTACGGTAAGCTTTGCCTCACCGTCCGATACGCCGCGCGCCACGGCCTCAAGCCGTTTGACGTAACCGCCATGGTCCGCACCGAGAATATAGATCATCTCGTTGAAGCCGCGATCGAACTTGTTCTTGAAATAGGCGACGTCGGCGGCGAAATAAGTATAGGAGCCGTCAGATTTGATCAGCGGACGATCGATATCGTCGCCGACCTCAGTCGAGCGGAAAAGCGTCTGTTCGCGATCTTCCCAATCCTCCGGCAGCTGCCCCTTCGGCGGCGGCAGCGCGCCCTTATAGACATAGCCCTTGAAGGTCAGGTCGTTGATCGCAGTCCGGATCAAGGCTGCGCCGTTGGCGTGCAGCGTGCGTTCAGAGAAGAAGACGTCGTGGTGGACGTTCAGGGCTTCCAGATCCTCGCGGATCATCGCCATCATCGCGTCGATCGCCCGTTCCTTGATGATCGGGAGCCATTGATCCTCCGGCATGCCGCGCAGCTTGGTGCCGAATTCCTTGGCAAGCGCCTCTCCAACCGGAACCAGATAGTCACCGGGATAGAGGCCTGCCGGAATTTCACCCACCTGCTCGCCGAGCGCTTCGCGGTAGCGAATGAAGACCGACCGCGCCAGCACGTCGATCTGCGAGCCGGCGTCGTTGATGTAATATTCCTTGGTGACCGCATAGCCGGCAAAGGCAAGCAGGTTTGCAAGCGCATCGCCGACGACCGCGCCGCGGCAATGGCCGACATGCATCGGGCCGGTCGGGTTGGCCGAGACATATTCGACGTTGACCTTCTGGCCGTCACCCAGCGCCGAGCGTCCGAATTTCCCACCCTCAGAGATCATCGTCGACAGCAGCCGCTGCCAGTAGCCGACCGCAAGGCGGATATTGATGAAGCCTGGACCGGCGACCGAAATCTCAGCGACGTCGGCGTCCTCCTTCAGCTTGGCGACGATAATTTCGGCAAGCGCACGCGGGTTCATTCCAAGCGGCTTGGACAAAACCATGGCCGCGTTGGTGGCGACATCGCCGTGACTGGCATCTCGCGGTGGCTCCACGCCAACGCGCCCGAAATCAAGTTCCGATCGCTTTTCTCTTACAATATCAATTTGTTCGAGAGCGCTCTTAATTCTTACTTCGAAATCGGTGAAAAGGTTCATCTTCTGATCCACGCATAGCTTGGGCGGGCCGGTGTCGGCCCAACGCCGCGCTGCCTACCGCAAATCGGGAGTCTGGTCAAACAGCCGCTTGTGAGCGCTGATTGCGTAGGTGTCGGTCATGCCGGCCAGATAATCGCCCACATGCCGTGCCTTGGCCGCAACGGCAAGCCCGGCGATATGGTCGACCCAGTAGTGGCTCTGCATCTCCTTGGGATTGTCCATATAGGCATGGAACAGATCCGTGACGATCTGCGCGGCACCGGCGCGGATGCGCATGATGTCAGGGTGGCGATAGATGCGCTTGAACAACATCTGTTTGATCTGCTTGTCGGTTTCGGCCATCGCGGGCGAGAAGGTCGCGGTGACGCGCCCGGCGGCGCGGATGTCGGCGACGTTCCCCGGCTTGATTTCGGCAAGTGCCTGCTGCGAAACGGCGATGACGTCCTCGACCATGCGGGTGATCTGCCGGCGCATGATTTCATGAGTGAAACGGCTCGCCTCCAGATGCGGGTAGCGTTCCCTCACTTCCGCCATCAATCCAGAGAGAAACGGCACCTCTTCCAGCATGTCGAAGGTGAGGTAGCCGGACCGCAAGCCATCATCGATATCATGCGTATTATAGGCGATGTCATCGGCGATCGCCGCAACCTGCGCTTCGAGGCTGGCATAGGAGGCGATTTCCAGATCGTGGATTTCGCAGTAATCGAGAATAGGCTGTGGCACTGGTCCACGGATGCCCTTGCCATCAGGCGTCATCAACGGGCCATTGTGCTTGACCAGGCCTTCAAGCGTCTCCCAGGTCAGATTGAGCCCGTCGAAGTCGGCATAGCGACGCTCGAGCTTGGTTACGATGCGCAGGGATTGGGCATTGTGATCGAAGCCACCATAGGGCTGCAGCATCTCGTGCAACGCATCCTCGCCCGTGTGGCCGAAGGGCGTGTGGCCGAAATCGTGGACCAGCGCCACACCTTCCGCCAGATCCTCGTCCAGCTTCAGGGCACGCGCCAAGGCTCGGGCAATCTGTGCCACTTCGATCGTATGTGTCAGGCGGGTGCGGTAATGGTCCCCGTCCTGAGCGATGAACACCTGCGTCTTATGCTTCAACCGCCGGAAAGCGGTCGCATGGACGATGCGGTCGCGATCGCGCTGGAATTCGGAGCGCGTCGGACTGCCGCCCTCTTCGTAGAGCCGGCCGCGCGACGCCCAGGGGTCCGTTGCATAAACAGCCTTGTCACCATATCCGAAACCCAATGCATGCGTATCAATCGTCATTTTCAATCCATTCCGGCATTCGGCTCCCACACCTCATCGGCGCGGCGGCCATTCCATTGCAATCGATCCCTGGGGCTGCCGGCAATCCGGACATGCACCCCAATCTCGAACATCCCAGCCATTGACGCCGCTCTGCGGCCTTCATACCTATAGACAAGAAAACAGCAAAATGGTGTGGGGCTCAACAACCAAACCAAAGCTGTCACCGGCCTGGCTTTCATGTTAAAGGCTATCGATATCAGCCGTTTGAAAGCTCGACGGCCATTGGTTCTCTCCGGATCTTGACCCCGGCAGGAGGAAAATATGACTGAGGTAAATGTTACCCTATCCGATGCCGCGGCAAAGCGAATCGCTGCCATCGTCGGCGCGGAGACCGGAAAGCGCGCCCTTCGGGTTGCTGTCGAAGGCGGCGGCTGTTCCGGATTTTCCTATAAATTCGACCTCGTCGAAGGACCGGAAGTCGACGACGTAATCGTCGAAAAGGGCAACGCGACCGTTCTGATCGACCAGCTCTCTCTGGTTTACATGGCCGGATCCGAGATCGACTTCGTCGACAACCTTCTCGGCCAGTCCTTTCAGATCAAGAATCCGAATGCCGTCGCAAGTTGCGGCTGCGGCACGAGTTTCGCCATCTGATCCCTGCCCTTTTTCCACAGTTTGATCACCGGCTCGGGGCGCTTGCTCCGGGCCGGTTCTCATATGGGCTGTAGTCAAGTTGATACTCTGCGGATACAACGGGGCGAAGCAAAGGATGAGCCGCCCATGAAAATCGCCACCTGGAACATCAACGGTGTCAAAGCGCGTATCGAAAACCTCTGCCAATGGCTGAAGGATTCGAGCCCGGACATCGTTTGCCTTCAGGAGATCAAGACGGTCGACGAAGGCTTTCCGCGGCTGGAGATCGAAGCGCTCGGCTATCATGTCGAGACGCACGGGCAAAAGGGTTTCAACGGCGTTGCGATTCTCTCCAAGACCAAACCCGATGAGGTAACGCGCGGTCTGCCGGGCGATGATAGCGACGAACAATCTCGCTTCATCGAAGCGGTGTTTTCGATCGAAGGGCATGGCGCACTGCGCATCTGCTGCCTTTATCTGCCGAACGGCAATCCGGTCGATACGGAAAAATACCCCTACAAGCTGGCCTGGATGGAGCGACTGCGGAAATTCGCATTGGATCGCCTCGCATTGGAGGAACCTCTTGTGCTCGCCGGCGATTACAATGTCATCCCTGAGCCGCATGATTGCTTCGACCCGAAGGTTTGGGAAAACGACGCGCTGTTCCTGCCGCAGACACGTCAGGCTTTCCGTCAGCTCGAGCATCTCGGCTTTACCGATGCAGTGCGGGCGACGACGGATGCGATCAAGCTCTATACATTCTGGGATTATCAGGCCGGCGCATGGCCGAAGAACAACGGCATTCGCATCGATCACCTGATGCTGTCGCCGGAAGCGGCCGACCGCCTAACCGCAACGGCCATCGAAAAGCATGTGCGCGCCTGGGAAAAACCCTCGGACCATGTGCCCGTCATTGCACATCTGGATTTCGGTAACTAAGCGTCAAATTTGACAGGCTCCAGCTAGACGCGGTTTGCAGCCGCTGAGCCATGCTGGCCGTTTGTCAATTCAGTCGGAGCCTGCAACGTCAAGCTGGTGCGCCATCGAGACCGCGACACGACGATCGTTCTCATTGGCGACGGAGAAGGCCTGTTCCTGAATGTCTTCCATCCAGCCGCAATCCTTCGGCTTACACTTGTCGAGCGCGGCCGTCATGAAGGCCAATCCGCGAATCGATTGCCCTTCCTGGAAGAGAAGATTGCCGAACACGGCCATGGCGCCGGGGTGGCCGCTCTTGCGCGCCTGGTTCAGCCACTTCTTCGCCTGCTGCACATTGGGGGCGCCGCCCTCGCCTGACAGCATCATTTGCGCAAGCTGGAACTGAGCCTCTGGGACACCGAAGGTGGATGCAACCTGAAAATAGAGCTGGCGGGCCTGGCTGAGATCGACTTTCACCGGGCTGTTGGCGATGCCGGTCTTGTAGTAGCCGGCGAGCGCAAGCAGCGCATTGATGAAGAAGCCGGTATCCTCAGAGCCCGGCTCCACGCCCTGCTGCGCGATCTCGCTGTAAATCTTGAAGGCTTCGAAATCGTTCTGCGTGACGCCGTCGCCATCGGCATACATGTTGGCGAGAGCCCAGCGTGAGCCCGTATGGCCCTTTTCGGCGGCGTAGCGATAGGCCTCGACCGCCTCTTCCTTCTGCCCGTTCTTGTAGGCCTTGAAACCGAATTTGAAGAGGTCGAACGGACCCGATTCCTTGGAAACACCGGCATTGATATCGAATGCCCGGGCTTGACCTGCCAGCACCACTGCCGTGGCAAGGGACAGGCTGAGCATCATGACTCTCGCTGATATGAACTCGGACTTAAACATAACAGTCGATTTCTTTCGCTCCATTCGGGTCTGCCACCGCGTTTGTACACGCGCCGCCGGATTCACGAATGTTTTCCCTGATGGCGCACGAGACTGGATCATCCTTCGAAAGGATGGCTCCCGTGGCATTCAACCGAAGCTGTTTGCCACAATTGCGAGCATAGCTTGCAATTATGTCCAAACCAGCATTTGCGTGGCCGTTATCGTATCTCACCGCCGAAGCGGCGCTCTCATTCGAATTCCAATGAGCGAGATCGAACATGGTCAGGTCGACGAGTTTCCTTGACATACAAAGACTTTTCCGCTGCGTCGGAAGCATGACTGCTCCGATCCCGGATTGTTGCTTATGCCAAAGTGGAAGTTCACCCATCGACCGCTTACGCACTTTCTACAAGGCTTGCCCCTGTGCCCGTGTAATCGCTGCTCCCCATTTGTGGCGGGAAATGGACAAATTGTAATCCGATCACGGGCTTGCAATACGTTGAAATAGAGTGTTGCTAATTCGTCACAAAAAATTTATCGGCGCAGAGATTTCCTTAACCATAAACCGCGCAAGAAGGCCGTTTTCCGCCTCATCG
>NZ_JAELUG010000221.1 GCF_016429255.1 Rhizobium sp. ASV8 | reverse complement strand
ATATCTCGTTTGATTTGTTAGCCGGCAGTTCTTGCCCACAAATCAAGTATTTCCTGCCTCATGAGGAGGGATTCCTCCCAACGGTCGGTGCTGTCTTCACCGTCCCTTCCGGTGATGGCATAGGGCTTCGGTCCCAGCTCGCAGGTGAAGGCAAGCGTTGCGTCCTTACCGGCCCGCTTGCGCCAGCTCCTGAAACCATAATCCCACCAGCCGAGGAAAAGATCGACCCAAGGTCTGTGATGCGGGAAGGAGATTTCGATCTGAACCTGTTCGCGCGAGGCAACGCGGCCATGAAAGGCCCAGGAACTATCCAGGATCCGATGAATAAGCGCATGGTTTTCCTCGGATACCGGCCAGGAAAACTCCCGCCCGACGAGGAAATGGGAGATATCGCCAAGTAGCCGCAGGTTCGGCAGCCGATCGAGCAAATCGAGCGTGAAGAACAGGTCGGTCGTCATCCGGTCGCGGTGGGTCTCGATCCAGACATCGATGCCGGCCTCTTCCGCCAGCCGCTGCCAACCTTCCAGCAAAGGGATGCAATCCTCCAGCCGACGCAGTCGCACGTCCGGCTGAAGACAAATGTGATGAACATTGAACTCAGCCGCGACTTCCAACGCCGGCTTCAGATCGTCGACGGTCTTGGGGAAGCATTGCCCCTCCGCCTGCAAACCATGCTGTTTCAGAAGGCCTGCAATCCGGGCAACGACATCGCGGTCATACCAATGGGTACTGATGCCATCGAAGCCGGCAGCAGCAATCTTTCCGATATTCTCCACAAGAGAGAGTTCAGGATAACGCGCGCTGCGTCGCTCCATGGACCAAAGCGACTGGAAAATGAGCAAATTCTGCATAGTTCCTCCCGTGGCAGCGAGTTGCTCAGATCACGAATTCCAAGTGTTTGCCAGCTGATCCGATGATGGGTTTTGATCATCGGTACGTTTCATTGCAAAGCGGATGTATTCGCCCGCTCACGGACCACCGGCATGATGGTTTTTCATCAAAATACTCCCGGACGCCGACCAGCTCCATCGATAACTCTTTCCTAGCGGTCACTTGGGCCGCCGTTTCCTGGGAGGAGAACATGTTGAAGTTTTTGAGCGCCAGCGCGCTCGCGCTCGTGCTGTCATCGCAAGCCCATGCCGCCGATCGGATCGGTGTCTCGATGGGTTACCTGACAACCAATTTCCAAACCTTGATCGCCAATGGAATGCAGGACTACGGCAAGACCAAGGGCCTGGATCTGCAGGTGGTCGACGCCGCCAACGACGTCAACAAGCAGCTCGATCAGGTGCGTAACTTCGCGGCCGGCGGCGTCTCGGCCATCATTGTCGACCCGGTGGATTCGGACGGGACGCCGGCGATGAGCAAGATAGCGGCGGATGCCGGTATTCCGCTGATCTACGTCAACATCCAGCCGACGGACCTGACGACACTTGCAAAGAAGCAGGCCTTCGTCGGGTCGAATGAAACCGAATCCGGCACGCTGCAGACGAAGGAAGTCTGTCGCATGCTGGGCGGCAAGGGCGACGTCGTCGTCATGGTCGGCGATCTCAGCAGCCAGGCGGCACGCCAGCGGACGCAGGACGTGCATGACGTCCTGAAATCAAGCGACTGCAGCGGCATCAAGGTCGTGCGCGAGCAGGTGGGCAACTGGAGCCGCGTCGATGGCGCAGATCTGGTCTCGAACTGGCTGACGTCCGGGCTGAGCTTCGATGCGGTCATCGCCAACAATGATGAAATGGCGCTCGGCGCGATCTCCGCAATCAAGAATGCCGGCGGCTCGACCGACAAGACCATTGTTGCCGGCATCGACGCGACGCCGGACGCATTGCAGGCGATGAAGTCAGGCGATCTCAAAGTCACGGTGTTCCAGGACGCGAAGGCACAGGGCCGGGGCGCCGTCGATACCGCACTGAAGGCCATCAAAGGCGAGCAGATCGAGCGGGAAGTGTGGATCCCCTTCAAGCTGGTGACACGGGAAAACATGGTTCAGTTCGAAAGCCTGAACTGACGAGGCAGGCATCGGCGACGAGGAGCGCAGCTGCCGATGCCAGGGAAGGAGGAGCCATGGAGCTCCCCTTCCCATCCCCATCGACGCCCGACGAACGTCTCATCGCCGTGAGCAAATTTCATCAAATCAATGCTGTCGTTTCCAGTCGACACCGCTGACACTGACTGCATCGTTTCATTTACCGGGAGGCATATCATGGACGACACGCTCTACGGCACGCGCGACAAGCGCGGCGACTGGAAGCCAAAGAAGCTTTTGCAATACCCGCCCGTCTTCATCTGGCCGGCCAAACCGATCGCATTCCTGAAATGGTTCTTCGGATATCCCGGTTATCTGATGCCCTGGAATGTCGTCTATGCCGTCGTCGCAACGCTGCTGTGGATTTACGCGACGCCCTCCATGGAAACCACGAGGACGCTGGCGCCGGGCTGGATCGCCTATCTACTCGTGCGCAATGCCGCTCTGGTCTTCGTGTTTTTCGGCGCCTTCCACCTGCGTCTCTACATGCAGAAGAAGCAGGGCACGAGCTTCAAATACAATAGCAAATGGCCGTCGAAGGATAATTCGGCGTTCCTCTTCGGCAACCAGACCACCGACAATGTGATCTGGACCTTCGCAAGCGCCGTACCTTTCTGGACCGCCTTCGAAGTGGTGACCCTCTGGGCTTTTGCCAATGGCATCATTCCCTATGTGGATTTTGCCGAACACCCGATCTATTGCGCGATCATCATGCTGTTGATCCCGGCCTTCCGCGATCTGCACTTCTACCTCGTCCATCGTCTGATCCACTGGCCACCGCTCTATCATGCGGTCCACAAGCTGCATCATAACAACGTCAATCCAGGTCCATGGTCAGGTCTGGCCATGCATCCGGTCGAGCATCTCCTGTATTTCTCGGGCGTTCTCATTCATTGGATCGTGCCGTCCAATCCGGTCCATGCGCTGTTCCATCTAACCCATGCCGCGCTAGCGCCGGCGCCGGGCCATGCCGGCTTCGACAAGATCGTCATCGGCGAGGAAACGGGCATCGATACCCATGCCTACGATCACTATCTCCATCACAAATTCTTCGAATGCAATTATGCAGACGGTTTCATTCCGCTCGACCAATGGTTCGGCACATTTCACGATGGCTCAAAGGAGGCGGAGGATCGTATGAACAAGCGCTTCATGGAGCGCGCCAAGAAATATGCCGAGAAACAAGCGCGCCGCTCCGGCACGACGGGCTAAGGCAAAGTCAGAGCCGGTCGGTCACGCCAGCCGGCACAATGATCTCACAAGCTTGCCGAAGTCATGCTGCGCGCCATATGCGCTACTTTGGCTCTCCCCCCGCCACCGGCCTAGTCGGCCGTCGATGGCGGGAAATGCCGGAGCCTGCGGCCCTCCTTCGCAGGCTCCGGCCTTGTCGTTTTTGTCTTATCACCGAACAGTGACAACCGGCATTCCTATATTCTCCGACGTATAGGTCAGGAACGGCACCGGATCCTGATTGACCGGCACATCGATGATCCCCATTCGCGATAGAATAGTATCCAGTGCCCGCCTTGCCTGTGTCTCCGGCGCTTGATCGAGAACGAGCGTCATCAGGCCCGACGATATGAAGCGCCGGGTTTCGTCGTTGAGCTCGTGCCCAATCCACACGCATTCACCTTTTCTCTGCTCCTGGAAGCGCTGAAGTACCGAGCCGACACCGAGATTGGCGCCGCCGGCATTGTAGACACCGACAGTATCCGGAAAACGTCGCAGCGCCTGTGCCAACAATTCGGCAGATTGCACCTCGTCATCACGACCGAACACGACCTCTGAAAACGCCAGCCCTGTGCTGCCTTTGGAACCCAAATAATCGGAGAATCCCCGAACCCTCTCCCTATGGATTTGATAGGCCCAGCTATGACAGACGGCGACGATACTTCCCTTCACGTGCTGGAGCATACGCGACATATAAAGACCGGCGGTTCGGCCCGCGGCATAATTGTCTATGCCGACGAACACATCGTCCCTACCAGTGAGATATGAGACGATCTGGACCACTTCGACGCCGGCGGCGCGAACTTTCCGCAAGCTCTCCCTGATCACCGGATGGTCGACGGCTATAACAATCAGGCCATGCCGGCGAATGCTGCTGTTGGCGACATGGGCGGCAAATTTTTCCGGATCGCTCTCGTCGATGAAGGTTCGATTGACGGCGATTGAGCTGTCCAGCGAGGCGGCAATACGTTCAAAAGCGCGGTTGAGTCTGCTGAAGAACGGCGACTCCGGCCTGACCAGGATGACCTCAATGCGGATCGTGCCACGATAGACGCTTGGAATGTTTCCTTTGTAACCCAGCCGCTTGGCGGCCAGCACGACCTTCTCCGCCGTCTGTGGCTTCACGCCGCCGCGCTCGTTTAGAACGCGTTCCACAGTCGCTGGGCCGACACCTGCTGCCACGGCGATGTCCACGAGACGTGCCTTCTTCATTCCGCTCCTCCTTGATGAAAAATGATCATAATCAGCGTGGAATGTGAAGGACTATCTCGCGCATGTTTGAAACCAGTCGGGGAAAGAAAACGAAGCGCGGTTAAGGTTCGGCGTCAAGTTTCTCCCGAGATCTGAAAATGGCATCGACGGCTTGAGCCGATTGCAATGAGGAGGAAGAAATGACCAGCTGGTTTGACGCGTGCGGTGCCGATGAAATCGATCAGGAGGATGTCATCCGCTTCGACCACGCCGGGCGAACTTTTGCGATCTATCGCAGCCCGGACGACGAGTATTTCGCCACCGATGGCCTCTGCACCCATGAAAAGATCCATCTGGCCGATGGGCTCGTCATGGATGACACCATCGAATGTCCAAAGCACAATGGCCGCTTCAGCTACAAGACGGGCGAGGCGCGGGGCGCGCCGGTCTGCGTCAATCTGAAAACCTATCCGGTCAAAGTGGAGGGCGATCGCGTCATGATCGGGATCGGAGCATGACCGACGATACAGGCATCATTATCGTCGGTGCCGGCGAATGCGGTGCTCGCGCGGCGTTAAGCTTGCGCGAAAACGGATATCCGCATCCCGTCACCATCATCGGCGAGGAGGTTCACCTTCCCTATGAGCGACCGCCGCTTTCCAAAAAGATTCTACTGGATGAAGGAGATCCTCACGCGTTAGCGGTGCTTGGCCATCATATGCTCCGCGAGCACAACATTCGGCATATTGGCGGCGCAACTGCGACAGCTATCGACACCTCCGCAAAGCAGCTGATCCTTTCGGATGGCCGAACGCTGCCTTACAGCAAACTGCTGCTGTCGACGGGCGCAACGCCCCGGCGATTGCCGAACGCCCCAGCCAGCAGCCGGATAGTGTACCTGCGGACGATCGACGACGCGCTTGCGCTGCGTCCCTGGATCCGCGCCGATATGCATGTCGCCGTGCTCGGCGGAGGCTTCATCGGGCTGGAAGTCGCCGCTTCGGCGCGCAGCCGCGGTGCCAAGGCTACGATCATCGAGGCGCAGGAGCGTATTCTCACGCGCGGCGTAGCCGGACCGATCGCCGAAGCAATGGCGTCTCTGCATCGCCGCAACGGCGTCGCCATCAAATGCGGTGCGAGCGTTCTCGATATTGAAGCGGATAGGCAGTGCGTCGCCATTTCGCTGTCCGATGGAGACATGATCACGGCAGACGTATTGGTCGTCGGGATCGGCGCACAGCCCCGCACCGAGCTCGCGGCTCAGGCAGGGATTGCCGTCGATAACGGCATTGCCGTCAACGAACGTCTGGAGACCTCGGTTGCTGATATCTATGCCGCTGGCGACTGCTGCTCCTTCCCACATCCG
>NZ_JAELUG010000220.1 GCF_016429255.1 Rhizobium sp. ASV8 | reverse complement strand
GCCTGGAACAGGCATCGACAGTTGAGCCCGACGCCGCGCTGAAAGCAGTCGTCAACTCCTACGGACAAAATGCCGGCGATGTGAAGGCTGCGACAGCCCAAGCGATTGCGCCTGCTATATTGCAGAAAGTCGCCGATATCGCTGCCCAGGCGGCTAGCCTTGCATCGTCAGTGAAAGAGCAGGCGCCTGCGGCTACCTCTGTGCAATCCGCCGCGCAACCGGCATCCACCCCTCAAGGGGCGGCTCAGCCCGGCGGCGCAAGTTCCCCGACTGCCGCCGCAAATCAGGCCGCTCCCGTGCAGGCGCTGCCGCAAAACGGAGCCGCCACAACGTCGCAAGCGGCCCCCGCCGGCTCCGGCGTAAATGCCGCAACGACTTCGCCCTCTCAGCCGCTATCTCCTCCGGGCAATCAGGCCGCCGGGCCGCTGTTGGCGGCGATCGCCGCCGAGGCCAAGCTTCCGACCGAAATCGAGTTGATCAGGTCGCCGCTTGCGCCGCCGCCGCTGCCGCGTGATATCCAGCAAATCCAGGCTGATCTCAAACAAGGGCTGCAGGTCGTCATCGGCTCACCTGCGGCTACAATCAATTCCGATCTTCTGCAGATCATCAACAACCCGATGGCGTCCGCCGAGAAGATCATAGCGCAGGCGCTGACTGCCGGTGCCGCAGGGCAAATCCCGCAGCCGGCCGTCGACGAGAGCGGCAGAAGCCGCTCCCTTCCGCTCGCCGGGATCCCGGTGTCGCTGGCGATTGAAGAGGAAATGCCGCTTCCTGCCGCCGCCCTTTCCGGCAAGCCTCAGCTTCAGGCGCCTTCGATGGCGGCCATGGCCATGTATGATGCCGCCGAGCAGGCCGGAATGCCGGTTCCCTTGCCGATCGGCGTGCCTTTCGTGGTTGCCAATTATCTGCCGACCGCAGCGCCGACCAAGGCAACCGATCAGAAACGGATCGACCGTGTGGATCCCGTCGGCGATGAAGAGGACCAAGGTTCTTCTGACGACGAGGAGATGGCGCAGCATCAGGAAGAAGACGATTCTCGTCCGGAGGAGCAGCCGGCCCCGGCGGCCGAGGAGGCTGCCGATGATCAGGAAACCGGGCCTATCGTCTCGCAGCAGCGCGCCGATCCGGAGATGGCCGCGCTGCCGCAACCCTCGTTGGGCGATCGGCAGCAGGGACAGGCATTCGATTTCTATCGGCGCATGGTCGCCTGGGAATAAGTCTCCGCGGATCAGACGAACCAGCAGACCCCAGTTCCGCATGACGAGCAAAGAAAAACCCGCCGGATCGCTCCGGCGGGTCTTTTGTTTGCAGGCTTCTACCGAGGATTACTCGGCGTTGCGGTTCTTCAGAGCCGCACCCAGGATGTCGCCGAGCGAAGCGCCCGAGTCGGATGAACCGAACTGAGCAACAGCTTCCTTCTCTTCTGCGATTTCCAGAGCCTTGATCGACAGCATGATCTTGCGGTCCTTCTTGGAGAAGTTGGTGACGCGAGCGTCGACAACCTGACCAACCGAGAAACGCTCCGGACGCTGTTCGTCACGGTCACGCGACAGATCGGCACGGCGGATGAACGAGGTGATGTCTTCGTGGTTGACGAGCTTCACTTCGATGCCGCCCTCGTTGACTGCGATGACTTCGCAGGAAACGACTGCATTCTTGCGCAGGTCGCCGGAAGCTGCTGCTTCGCCGACTGCATCCTTGCCGAGCTGCTTGATGCCGAGCGAGATGCGTTCCTTCTCGACGTCGACGTCGAGAACGACAGCCTTGACGACGTCACCCTTGTTGAACTCTTCGATGACCTGTTCGCCCGGACGGTTCCAGTCGAGGTCGGAGAGGTGCACCATGCCGTCCACATCGCCGTCGAGGCCGATGAACAGGCCGAATTCGGTCTTGTTCTTGACTTCGCCTTCGACTTCGGTGCCAGCCGGATGGTTGCGGGCGAATGCTGCCCACGGGTTTTCGAGCGTCTGCTTCAGGCCAAGCGAGATACGACGCTTGGTCGGATCGACTTCGAGAACGACGACTTCGACTTCCTGGCTCGTGGACAGGATCTTGCCGGGGTGAACGTTCTTCTTGGTCCAGGACATTTCCGAGATGTGGATCAGGCCTTCGATGCCCGGCTCCAGCTCGACGAACGCACCGTAGTCGGTGATGTTCGTAACCGTACCGGAAATCTTCTTGCCTTCCGGATACTTGGCCTGGATGCCATCCCACGGATCGCTCTCGAGCTGCTTCATGCCGAGCGAGATACGGTGGGTTTCCTGGTTGATGCGGATGATCTGTACCTTGACCTGCTGGCCGATGGACAGGATTTCCGACGGATGGTTCACACGGCGCCATGCCATGTCGGTGACGTGCAGCAGGCCGTCGATGCCGCCGAGGTCAACGAACGCACCGTAATCGGTGATGTTCTTGACGACGCCGTCAACAACCTGGCCTTCTTCGAGGTTCTGAACGATTTCAGAACGCTGCTCGGCACGGGACTCTTCCAGAACCGTACGACGCGATACGACGATGTTGCCGCGGCGCTTGTCCATCTTGAGGATTTCGAAGGGCTGCGGGTTGTGCATCAGCGGGGTAACGTCGCGGATCGGACGGATGTCGACCTGCGAACGCGGCAGGAAGGCGATAGCGCCGTCGAGATCGACGGTGAAGCCACCCTTGACCTGGTTGAAGATCACGCCTTCGACGCGCTCGCCAGCTTCGAACTTGGCTTCGAGCTTGATCCAGCTTTCTTCGCGGCGAGCCTTTTCGCGCGACAGAACAGCTTCGCCAAGTGCGTTTTCGATGCGCTCGACGTAGACTTCGACTTCATCGCCAACCTTCAGCGTGCCGTCCTTGGCGCGTGCACCGAATTCCTTCAGCGCGATACGGCCTTCGACCTTGAGACCGACGTCGACAACGGCAACGTCCTTCTCGATGGCGGTGACGATACCCTTGGTGACATAGCCTTCAGCCAGATCGTTCTTGGCAAAGGATTCTTCGAGAAGAGCTGCGAAATCTTCGCGAGAGGGGGAAGTTACAGACATAAAATCTCCTGGCGTGTCCTTATTATGCAATTTGGACACTGACGCGCCGGTGGTTCGCGTTAAACAGGCCTGACCCCAGTCCGCCTCCTTGTTCGGGAAGCTATCCGGCGCTTGGACGGAATGTCAGGCTATTTGAAATCGGCAGTTTCCGGCGCGGGGCGCGCGAAAGCCGCTCATATTTTCAGGCATTTCGGCTCAGAGCGGCGTCGATGATCGATTTTGCCGCCTGAAACGCCGCTTCTATACTCATTTCTGAGGTATCTAGCAAGTACGCGTCTTCAGCTGGTTTCAAAGGGCTGTCGGTGCGGCCCATGTCGCGCTCGTCGCGCCGCTTCACGTCCTCGAATATGGCGTCGTAATCGGCGCTGCCGCCGGCCTCCACGATCTCCTCGTAGCGGCGTTTGGCCCGGATTGCAGCCGAGGCGGTGACGTAGAACTTCACCGGGGCTTCCGGGCAGACGACGGTGCCGATGTCACGGCCGTCGAGCACGGCGCCCGGTGCCCTCTCGGCAAAGCGGCGCTGCGTCTCGCGCAGCGCCGAGCGCACGGCCGGCATGACGGCGATCTTCGAGGCGGCCTCGCCGATCTCGTGCCTGGACAGGACGCTCCGGTCGAGCCCCGCCAGATCGACCTTGCGCGCCATGTCCTCGGCAACGGCCTCGTCGTCTAGCGGCAATCCGGCATCGATGAGGGCCTTGGCGGTGGCGCGGTAGGTGAGGCCGGTGTCGAGATGATGAAAGCCATAGGCCTCGGCGATCCGGCGCGCCAGAGTTCCCTTGCCGGCGGCCGCAGGCCCGTCGATGGCTATGATCATGTCTTTTTCGTCCCTACACCGTATCTCGTTATTTGCTGTAGCGACGCACCAGAGCGGCCATTTCGGCGGCTTCCGTTCTATCGATTGCCCCGAGGCCTTCGGCCACGCCCTGTCGGTCAGCCAGCGGCCGGTTCTGGCTCACCTTCCATTTGCCGTCAATCGTCTCGATGTCGATTTCGATGCCGATAATGCCTTTCATCTGGGCGGCGATGAATTCCGGCGGTGCGTCCTCCACCGCCCAGGGCTGCTGGCGGTCGCTCTCGTTCTCGCCCGTCAGCGCGCCGATCTGCGCGCGCAGCCATGCAGGATCGTCGATGATGCGCGCGCTCCCGCGAACCTGCACGATTGCATAGTTCCAGGTCGGCACGACCTTGCCGGTTTCTCGCTTCGTCGCATACCAGGATGGTGTGATGTAGGTATCGGCACCCTGGAAGACGATCAGGACCGGCGCTCCGTCGGCGATTTCCCGCCACTGGCCATTTGCCCTTGCGACATGGGCCTGAAGCGTGCCTTTGGACGAAAGCGCCGCATTCAAATGAAAAGGCACGGGATTGGCGATCAGCCCGCCGCCGCCGGCCGTTATCAGCAATCCCAGCGGATGGGTGCGGATCAGCTGGTGCTGTGTGCTGAGATCGTCTTCGCGATGAAGTGGAGGCTGATACATGGCTTCCGTCCGTTTGTCGCGCCATTCTCGGAAACCTCGCGCGGCAAGGCTTCGAACGGCCATCCGCGAGGTCTACCAGCCCTTGGCTTGGATCGTCGCGCCCAATCTTGTCATGATAGCAAAAAATCGGGAAAACATCGTGGCCATGTCGTTCGAGTCGGGGCCTATTGCAGACGGCTTTAACCGTCTTGCGCCGGATGCTCGGGGATTTGCATCGGCCCGCTGGTACAGGCCCGCTCACCCCTTGGAGTGCAATGCACGAAAACCGCGTGCAAAGCGGTATGAACTTTAGCTTTGACAGAAACGGCCGCAACGATTAAGGGGACCGGCTGATATTTCCCTTAAAACGCCGGCTTCCCCGGCATTGCCGAATTTTCCTTCGGCCATTCATGAGGCTTTGACAGTGGCGAAAGCGGAACTTGGAACAAAACGTACCGACCCGGATACCGGCAAGAAGTTCTATGACTTGAACCGGGATCCGGTGATCTCGCCCTATACCGGCAAGTCCTGGCCCTTGTCCTTCTTCGAGGAAACCTCCGCAGCGAAGGAAGTTCCGGAAGAAGAAGAAGTGGCCGAAGTCGATACCGAAAACACGGAAGTCGAACTGGTCTCGCTCGAGGACGCCGATGAGGCTGCAGCCGGCGACGATATTCCGGATATCGGCGACGACGACGTCGAAATCGGCGACGATGACGACGACACCTTCCTCGAAGCCGACGAAGATGAAGATGATGACGACATGAGCGACATCATCGGCGTTACCGGCGACGACGACGACGTTTGATCAGACGACAATCGGCCCGGTACTCAAGAAAAGTTTGCCGGGCCGAATTTTTCGGCTTGCTATCTGTGAAAACCACAAGTAATAAGCCGCCACCCCGACGGGCGAAGCGCTCGGAAGGGACCCAGGGCCGGTCAAACGGCACCATCTTGATGGGGCTATAGCTCAGCTGGGAGAGCGCTTGCATGGCATGCAAGAGGTCAGCGGTTCGATCCCGCTTAGCTCCACCAGCCTTCGCTCTCCGAGCTTCGGCTCGGCAGGCCAGCAGACGAAGGCTGTCGCGCTGAAGTTACGCAGTAACGTAAGCGGATCTTCTCCACATTTTTCGAACTGAATTTCAAAGCCGCCGTCACTCAATTCGATAGTAACGCGTTGGTTGTGCTGCTGTCGGCATCGGCTATCATGCTGTGTATGAAGTACGTCTACATCCTCCAAAGCTGCGATTTTCCTGACCGCCACTACGTTGGTGTGACCGGTGACCTGAAAGCTCGTCTGGCAAAACACAATGCCAAAGAAGTGTCTCACACATCGAAATATGCACCGTGGTCCGTCAAAACCTACATTGCTTTCTCAGACGAGACGCAGGCGCTAGCCTTCGAAAAATATCTCAAGTCCGGATCGGGGCGCGCCTTCGCAAAGAAGAGACTGTAGCGGCACCGCATCCTACCGATTGCTCCGAATCGACGCCATAACACTCCGCATCCCCTCAAC
>NZ_JAELUG010000021.1 GCF_016429255.1 Rhizobium sp. ASV8 | reverse complement strand
CGCGATGATCCAGGCGGTCTCGGAAGGCCAGTACAACATCGGCATGACCGGCATCACCATCAAGGATGAGCGCAAGCAGAAGGTCGATTTCTCCGATCCCTACATGCGCTCCGAGCAGTTCATGCTCGTGCGCGGCGACGAGAAGCGCTTCACCGATGCCAAGAGCTTCGCCGCCCTCAAGGAAGGCCTGATCGGCGCGCAGCCGGGCACCACGCCCTTCTACACGGCGGTATATTCTGTGCTCGATGGCAACGAACAGAATCCGCGCATCAAGACCTTTGAAACCTTCGGCGCCACGGTTCAGGCACTGAAGACCGGCGACGTCGATCTGGTTCTGACCGATGGCACTGCCGGTAAGGGCTATGTCGACGCCTCCAACGGCGGCCTGAAGCTCATCGGTGGCCCGCTCGGCTCGGAGGACTTCGGCTTCATCTTCCAGAAGGGTTCCGATCTCGTCGCTCCGATCAATGCGGCAATCGCCAGCCTCAAGGCCGACGGCACCTTCGACGCTTTGAACAAGAAGTGGTTCCTCGACTACAAGATGGGCCAATGAAATTGGCAGATCGACATACTGGAAGCTCGCTCTGATGGCGCCTTTGTCAGGCCCGGGCGGGCACCGCGGCAAGGATGACTTTCCCTGGTGGTTGGTTGCCCTTGCCATTCTCGGCGTTGTCGCTTCCGTCGCTATCGCGGCGAACGGCCTCTATGCCCAGATATTCTCGCTATTGCTCAACGGCATCGGTGTCACGATCTTCGTGACGCTGGTGGCGTTCACGCTTGCCATGCTGCTTGGCCTTGGGCTTGCGCTACTCGGGCTGTCCGATTTTCTCGTACTGCGGCAGGTAACACGCTTCTACATCGAGATCGTGCGCGGCATCCCGATGCTCGTGCTGCTCTCCTACGTCGCCTTCGTCGGCACCCCCGCCTTCGTCGCCGTCTACAATTTCATCATCTCGCCGTTGATATCAGCCGGTTGGGCAAGCCCCCTCGTCACCCGCGACGTACCGTTCGTCTGGCGCACCATCATCGCGCTGACGATCGGCTATTCCTCCTTCATCGCCGAGATCTTCCGCGCCGGCATCCAGGCGGTCGACCAGGGCCAGATCGAGGCGGCAAAGGCGCTGGGTCTCAGCCGCTTCCAGCGTTTCCGCCTCGTCGTCTTTCCGCAGGCGATCCGCGTCATCCTGCCGCCGCTCTCGAACGACTTCATCGCCATGGTCAAGGACAGTTCGCTGGTGTCAGTGCTTGGGGTTGCCGATATCAGCCAGCTCGCCAAGCTCTACTACTCGGCCAATTTCCGCTATTTCGAAACGCTGTCGATCCTCGCCTTCATCTACCTGCTGCTGACGATCGGCCTGTCTCTGTTGCTGCGGCAGCTCGAAGCCTGGATGCGTCGGCGTTCGGGCAGCGACCGCTCCGCCTTCCCCCGCATGGCGGCCGGCCAGCCGCCCGGCGCACAGGTGTGATCGAGACAAGCGTGATCGGTGCGGCCTACTGCATAATTCCTTAAATCGGGATCGATTTAAGGATAAAATTATGCAGCAGATTAAAAGTGCAACAGCGACCTTTGCGCGTCATGCATGACGCGCGGCGCTGTAGCGCCGACCGTACCGACACGCCCATAGTCGCCATTGCCGAAGGTTTTGAAAATTGATATGAGCATGCTCATGAGTAAGATCATGAGCAAGGACGGACAATACGTCACGGCTTTCGTGCTGCAGGACCACAAGCGCCTGCCGGCACGTTTCTTTGCGATGATTTCGGGCGCGCTCAACAGCCGACTTCGCTGATCACACCCGAGGCCGGCGGTCCTGATCCGTCACCCCCACCTTCGACAATGCCAATATGGATCTTTAGCCATGAGCGCTCCACGCACACTTTACGATAAAATCTGGGATGACCATCTGGTCGACGCGCAAGACGACGGCACCTGTCTTCTCTATATCGACCGCCACCTCGTTCACGAAGTGACGTCGCCGCAGGCATTCGAAGGCCTGCGCATGACCGGTCGAAAGGTTCACGCTCCCCAGAAGACGCTGGCTGTCGTCGACCATAACGTTCCGACCTCGGCCGATCGCCACCTCGGCATCAAGAACGAGGAAAGCCGCATCCAGGTCGAGCAGCTGGCCAAGAATGCCGCCGAATTCGGCGTGGAATACTACTCCGAGAGCGACAAGCGCCAGGGCATCGTCCACATCATCGGCCCCGAGCAGGGCTTCACCCTGCCCGGCATGACCATCGTCTGCGGTGACAGCCATACCTCGACGCACGGCGCCTTCGGCTCGCTGGCGCACGGCATCGGCACTTCCGAGGTCGAGCATGTGCTCGCGACCCAGACGCTGATCCAGAAGAAGGCCAAGAACATGCTGGTGCAGGTCGACGGCCAGCTGCCGCCGGGCGTCACCGCCAAGGACATCATTCTTGCGATCATCGGCGAAATCGGCACCGCAGGCGGCACCGGATACGTCATCGAATATGCCGGCGAAGCTATCCGCTCGCTGTCGATGGAAGGTCGCATGACCATCTGCAACATGTCGATCGAAGGCGGCGCCCGCGCCGGCCTCATCGCTCCCGATGACATCACCTTCGAATACATCAAGGGCAAGCCGCGCGCGCCGAAGGGCGAAGTGCTGGAGCAGGCAATCGCCTATTGGAAGACCCTGCAGTCGGACGAAGGCGCGCATTACGACCGCATCGTCAAGCTCGACGCCGCAAGCCTGCCGCCGATCGTGTCCTGGGGCTCCTCGCCGGAAGACGTCATCTCCATCCAGGGCATCGTTCCGAACCCTGACGAAATCCAGGACGAGACCAAGCGCACCTCCAAGTGGCGCGCGCTCGACTATATGGGCCTGAAGCCGGGCACGCCGATGACCGAGATCAGCATCGATCGTGTCTTCATCGGCTCCTGCACCAACGGCCGCATCGAAGACCTGCGCGCCGTCGCCAAGGTCGTCGAAGGCAAGACAGTGGCTGCCACGGTCGACGCCATGATCGTTCCGGGCTCCGGCCTCGTGAAGGAACAGGCGGAAGCCGAAGGCCTCGACAAGATCTTCAAGGCTGCCGGCTTCGACTGGCGTGAGCCTGGCTGTTCCATGTGCCTCGCGATGAACGACGACCGCCTGAAGCCGGGTGAACGCTGCGCTTCGACCTCGAACCGCAACTTCGAAGGCCGCCAGGGCTTCAAGGGCCGTACGCATCTGGTCTCGCCGGCCATGGCCGCGGCAGCTGCGATCGCCGGCCACTTCGTCGATATCCGCGAGTGGAACTGATCCTCTCAAAGGCATTGATGTCAAAGGGCGGCCCAACGGCCGCCCTTTTCATTTGTTGATGCAGAACATGCGCTATCACTTTGATGCGGCAGGCTGGTTTCCAGGGCTGGCTTGAACCGGCTGCGGAGCCCGCTGCGCTTTCTGGCTGAGCCAGACGCTGCCGAGTACCACGACGATGCCGAAGATCTGCATCGGGCTCAGCTGCTGGCCCAGCACTGCCCAACCAAGGATCACGGCCATTGCGGGGCTGAGAAAGCCGAGTGGCGAGACAACGGATGGCTCCAGCCTCGACAGGCCGCGGAACCAGAGAATATAGGTCAGCGCTGCACCGATCAGCCCGAGATAGGCAAAGCCGAGAACGTTTGCGCCGGTCAGATGCGGCAAGGGCGGCTCGAGCAGCAAGGCGACCGGCAGCAGCAGGAGGCCACCTGCTGTCAACTGCCAGGCCGTAAAGGTCAGCGGCGAGACATCAGGCCGCCAGCGGCGGCTGAGGACGGTTCCAGCCGCCATGGAGAAGGCGCCGGCAATACCGGCAACGATGCCGATCGGATCGAGCGTCGCATTCGGCGTCAGGATCAGCAGCGCAACACCGGCAATGCCGGCAATGGCAGCGACGATCGAAAGACTGCGGATCGGCGACCCCAGCAGCAACCGCGCCAGCAGGATGACGATCAACGGCTGGATCGAGCCGACCGTCGCCGCCACACCTCCAGGCAGGCGATAGGCGGAGATGAACAGCAGCCACCAGAAGATGGAGAAGTTCAGCGCCCCGAGCACGAGCGACTTCAGCCACCAGATCCCGTGCGGCAGACGCCGTACGATGGCAAGCAGCAGCAACCCGGCAGGAAGGGCGCGCAGCATGGCAACCGTGAGGGGATAGCCGGCCGGCAGCAGCTGTGTCGTCACGATATAGGTGCTGCCCCAGATCGCGGGAGCGATAGCGGTCAGCAGCAGGTCGAAATTGCGGTTCATGGCCTTGGCCTCAAATTTATCTTGACCTCAAGATAATCCGAAATACCTTGACGTCAAGATAAATCCATGGCGATGTCACGCCATGGATCGCATCGACAAAATTCTTGCCCAATGGCGCCGCGAGCGGCCGGATCTCGATACCACGGCGATGGGCCTCTTCGGGCGCATGCGCAACCTTACGCTCCATCTCTCGCGCGAAATGGAAAAAACCTTCGCAGGCTTCGACCTCAATTCGGCAAACTTTGACATGCTGGCGACCCTGCGCCGCTCGGGCGAACCTTATACCCTCTCCCCGAGCGACCTGATGGAAACGATGATGGTGACATCGGGTACGATGACCAACCGGATCGACCAGCTGGAAAAAGCCGGCCTCGTGGCCCGTAGCCAGAACCCGAATGACGGCCGCAGTTTCTTGGTATCGCTGACGCCGAAGGGTTTCGAACTCATCGACGCGGCGGTGACGGCGCATGTCGAAACGCAGGTCCGGCTGATCTCGACGCTATCGGAAGAGGAACGGACAGCGTTGGATGGCCTGCTCCGCACCTATTTAGCCAGCTTCGAATCCAGCACCTGATCCAAACGCCGCTCGGAGCAAACATCGCGAATGCAGCCGCGTAGCCAGCGATGCGCCGGATCTGCGTCCATCCGCGGGTGCCACAGCAGCGAAATCGTCACGCCTGACGTCGGTACAGGCAGCGTGAAGCTATGCATGTCCATTCGCAGATTACCCGTATATCGTTCAGGCACGCTGACGATCATATCGGAAGCCCGGGCCAAAGCCAAAGCCGCCGAAAAGCTGCCGACAATGGTCGCGATCTGCCGTTCCAACCCCACGCCTGCAAGCGTCTGATCAATCTCCCCTTTTCGCAAGCCGCGTCGCGAAACGAGAATATGCCGACCGGCAGCGTAGCGCTCCGGCGTCATCAAACCCACGCTCAAAGGATGCCCACGGCGCACGACGCCAACAAATCGGTCGTGAAACAAGGCCTGCGTCCGCAATTCCGGGCCGGTATCATCACCGACAACGCCGGTTTCCAGGTCGATCGTGCCGTCACGCAATGGCGCGCTGTCCTTGTCGAGCTTCTGCGTGAAGTAGAGCCGCACTCCGGGCGCCTGGTCGGCGATGCGTGCGATCAGTTCAGCACCGAAATTCTCCACGAAGCCCTCGCGGGTGCGAATCGTGAAGGTCCGGGCAAGCTGCTTGAGGTCCAACACCTCGGAGGGCCGCAAGGCTGCCTCTGCTTCCTGAACAAGCTGCCCGACCCGCTCGCGCAACTCCAGAGCCCTCGGCGTCGGCACAAGCCCGCGCCCGGCCCTGACCAGCAACGGATCGCCGGTCGTCTCACGCAAGCGGGCGAGCGCCCGGCTCATGGCAGACGGGCTCAGCTGCAAGCGCCTGGCTGCGCGGGCAACGCTGCCCTCAGCAAGCAGGACATTGAGAGTGACGAGAAGATTGAGATCAGGCGTGGACATGAGGCGACCATAACATGATTTCGTCGATATATAGCGTCAGGCGCACGAATGAAGTGCAAATGCTGCGCATTCCGCCACATCAGGTGAATGACTACGATCCGCGAGACCTTTGGACCTCGTCAGAATCGGAGCACATGTTGAAACCAATCGCCGAAACATCGGAGAAAACGACACCCGGGCGCAAGCAAGCCGCGCCTTCGATCCGCTGGGCACTCGCCAGCCTTTCGCTTTCCATGCTGATGCCTTCGCTCGGCACCAGCATCGCCAATATCGCTCTGCCGACGCTGGCCCAGGCATTCGGCGCACCCTTCCAGCAAGTGCAATGGATCGTGCTTGCCTATCTGCTCGCCATCACGACACTGATCGTGAGCGTGGGACGCCTCGGAGACATGGTCGGCCGCCGCAGGCTGCTGTTGGGCGGAATAGCGCTCTTCACCCTCGCTTCGCTCTTGGCCGGGATTGCACCGACGCTGTGGCTGCTGATTGCAGCTCGCGCCGTACAGGGCCTCGGCGCCGCCATGATGATGGCGCTGACGGTTGCAATGGTCGGTGAAACCGTGCCGAAGGAGCGGACAGGTAGTGCCATGGGCCTGCTCGGCACCATGTCCGCCATCGGCACGACCCTTGGCCCTTCCCTCGGCGGCATCCTGATCGCCGGCTTCGGCTGGAAAGCCATCTTCCTCGTCAACATACCCCTCGGCATCGCGAACTTTCTTCTCGCCATGCGCTTTCTGCCGGCGGATCGTCGGAACCATGGTGCAAGCCAGGGACGGCTGGATACGATCGGCACCCTGCTCCTGGCTCTTACCTTGGCCGCCTACGCGCTCGCAATGACCATTGGACTTGGCAGCTTCGGAGCGGTGAATGTCGGCCTGCTACTTGCCGCAGCTTGCGGCGTCGCTCTCTTTGTGGTCGCCGAAACGAAAGTGAAATCGCCGCTGCTGCGCCTTTCGATGTTCCGCGATACGGCGCTGAGTGCCGGCCTTGCCATGAGCACCCTCGTTTCGACGGTCATTATGGTGACACTGGTGGTCGGGCCTTTCTATCTATCGCGCGCACTCGGCTTTGATGCCGCTCATGTCGGCGCCATCATGTCTGCCGGACCACTGGTTTCGGCACTGACGGGCGTGCCGGCCGGCCGTATCGTTGATCGTCTCGGCGCTCACCGCATGACTGTAACAGGTCTCGTCGGCATGATGATCGGCCTGTCCTTGCTCGCAGCGCTGCAAGGCAAGTTCGGAATTGCCGGCTATGTCGGCCCACTGGCCATTGTCAGCGTGAACTATGCGCTGTTTCAGGCCGCCAACAACACCACGATCATGAGCAACATTTCTCAAGAGCAGCGCGGCGTCATTTCCGGCATGTTGAGCCTGTCGCGGAACCTCGGGCTGATAACAGGCGCATCCGTCATGGGCGCGGTCTTCACATTCGCCTCCGGAGCTGCCGACATCACGGCAGCGCGTGCGGAGGCAGTTGCCGCCGGAATGCAGGTTACATTCATCACTGCCGCTCTGCTGATCGCTGCGACGCTCGGTGTCGCACTGACGAGCCTTCTTTTTACCCGACGCCCCAACCTTCTCGAAGACGTGTCATGAAAGGAAAAGCCTGAAGCATTGACTTCAGGCTTTTCGAAGTTCAGGCGTTCGGACGGACGCGCTTCAGCGCATCATCCACGCTGATGCCGCCGAGATAACCGCCGGCCGACTGCGCCGGCTTTTCGTCCTCGATCGCGTGGGCGAATTTGACGGCCGGGTCCTCTTCCAGCTGCCGGTATAGCCGCTCGATATTGGGATAGTCGGCACGATCCACCACGTCGTGGTAGTCGGTCCAGCGGGCGATGCCCAAGAAATAGGCGTCGGCCAACGACTTGCGATCTCCCAGCAGCCATTGCTTGTCGCCCAGCATCCTGTCGAGATCCGCATGCGCCTTGCGCACCTTGAAGCCCCCATACTCACGCAACGCCGCCTTTGCCGCCTCGTCTCCGCCATGCTCATACACATACCAAAGCGGCGCGAACGAACTGAAGAAGCTGGTGTTGAGGAAAGCGAGCATCCGGTTGAGCTTGTCGAACTCTTCGGTTCCCTGCGCAAACGCCAAACCCGTATCGGTGCTCTCAGCGCCAAGATGGTTGAGAATGGCGATGCTTTCCGTCAGCACGGCACCGCTGCCGGTGATCAGGGCGGGCGTCTCGCCGACGGGATTGATGAAGCGATAGCCGCCGCTCATAAAATCTTCCTTGATCATCTCGACGCGGGAGAGCCTGTAGGGCTTTCCCAGCCATTCGAGCGCGACGATCGATCCGAAGGAGCATCCCGAGGGGACTCCGTAAAACAGTATCGGTTCCATATTTTCTCCTGAAGTTACGAGGCACAACCTCGATATCAGCAATATGGATTTGTGGACTTTAAACCGGTAGACCGTTAAATTCGAACCAAAAGTCTCCCCATGTGGACATTCCTATGCCGCTAAACCTCAATGATTTGCAGATCTTCGTCCACGCGGTCGACAATGGCGGCTTCGCCGCCGCCGCGCGCAGGCTGGACATGCCGAAATCGACGATCAGCAAGCGCATCGCTGCGCTGGAAGCGGATCTCGACACGCGCTTGCTGCACCGCACCTCGCGCAGTTTCAGACTGACCGATCCCGGCCAGGATTTCTATGAGCACGCAACAGCCGCGCTGATCGAAGCGGAAGCAGCCGAAAACGTAGTGCGGCGACGTCACGCCGAGCCGAGCGGCGTCGTTCGTATCACCGCTTCCGTGCCGTCAGCCCAATTCGTGCTCGCGGATCATCTTCCCTTGCTTGCCGTTGCCTATCCCAAGCTGACGCTGCAGATCCATGCCACCGACCGTTTCGTCGATCTGGTGCAGGAAGGTTTCGATATCGCCGTGCGCAGCCACTTCTCGCCGCTGCCGGATTCCGAACTGGTCCAAAGGCAGGTCGCGGTTGACGACGTGATTCTGGTGGCTGCCCCCGCCTATCTCGAAAAGCACGGCTCGCCTACCGATCCGCAGGCGCTGCAGCATCATGACGGCTTGCTCGTCTCGCAGACCGCCAAGACATGGCAGCTGCAGAATGCGAAAGGCTTATCGCTTGCGGTTGCCCCTCGCTGCCGCTTCGTCGCCGACGAGACGCTTGTCTTGCTGCGGGCGACGATCTCGGGCCTCGGAGTCACCTGCCTGCCGGAAGCCGCGTGCGAAGCGGCACTTGAGCGCGGTCAGATCGTTCGGGTCTTGCCAGGCTGGACGGCCGGCAGCGTCACCACCACGATCCTCACCACCCACCGCCGCGGCCAATTGCCGGGCGTGCGCGCCGTCGTCGAGTTTCTCGCAAGACGCTTGGCGGCCCGCCATGGCGATACGGATGACCCAACACACCGGGAGATGCGCTGAAAAGAAGAAGGCCCGATGCGATTGCACCGGGCCTTCCTTTGAAATTTCAGATTATTCGCGCGAGCCAGATATCAGAACGTCGCCGTCATCGGATCCGGGCCGATACGGCCGCTGGCCGAATCGAGCTTGGCGATTTCGGCCAGATCGTCGCTGTCGAGCTTGAAGTCGAAAACCTTGAGGTTTTCCTCGATACGGCTCGGCGTTACCGACTTCGGGATGACGATCAGGCCGTTGTCGATGTGCCAGCGAATAATGACCTGCGCCGGCGTGCGGCCGTGCTTGGCCGCGACCTTGCCGATCGTGGCATTTTCCAGAAGCTTGCCCTGGCCGAGCGGGCTCCAGGACTGCGTCTTGATGCCGAGCTTGTCGTGCACTTCACGCAGAGCCTTCTGCTGGAAGGTCGGATGCAGCTCGATCTGGTTCAGGACGGGCGTGACGCCCGTCTCGCCGATGATGCGGTCGAGATGCTCCTTGGCGAAGTTGGAGACGCCGATCGAGCGGGCACGGCCCTCTTCCTTCAGGCGCACAAAGGCTTTCCAGGTATCGAGGTAACGGTCGCGATGCGGCGACGGCCAGTGGATGAGATAAAGATCGATATAGTCGGTTCCCAGCCGCTTCAGGCTTTCGTCGAAGGCCTTGAGAGTGGAATCGAAGCCTTGCGCCTCGTTCCACAGCTTGGTGGTCAGGAAGATATCCTTCCGGGCAACGCCCGACTGGCGGATACCTTCGCCGACGCCATCTTCGTTGGCATAGATGGCTGCGGTATCGACATGGCGATAGCCGGCTTTCAAAGCGGTGCTGACGGCCATCGGCGCGACGTTTTCCGGCGTCTGCCAGACACCGAGGCCAACCTGTGGAATGGAATTGCCGTCGTTGAACGTAATTGTCGTTTGCGTAGTCACGGTAAGTCTCCAGGTGATCGATAGGGAATGGAGTGAAGGCGTGATTTAAATTTTGAAAGAAACAATTTGGGCCAAGCCCGCGCGGGCGCGCCGGTAGAAGACCTATATAATGGAAAGGTTCCGGATTTTAACCCCAGGCGATAATTGAGGCAACGTGAACGGTCGGCCTTTTGCTGCAGAACAGTTGCCCGTCGCATCGCCGACACTCGCTGTCATCGCAATTCCAAGGCAGGAACGATCGAGGACTTTAAACGAGCAAGGCGATAACGGTTACCCGGCGTAGCAGACACAGCACATGCGAAAGCAACCCGGATGAGCCCACCCTTGCCTTTTCCATTTCGCTCACATGTTTTTGCTTTGCGCGTGATTTCATTTGAAATCATAGCAGTTTCAAGCAAACCACCAAGCCTAGGCTGCGTCTCGACTTGCTAAAAATGCAATTTGGCGTAGGACTTAGGAGGGATTAGAACGAGGATCCGAACGGCATGACCGCACGCACCATTCTCCTGGTGGACGATGACAACGACCTGCGCGAGATGCTGGTCGAGCAATTATCGCTCTACGAGGAATTCAACGTCCTGCAGGAAGTGACGGCTGGAAAGGGTGTGCAGACCGCTCGCACCGTGCCTGTCGACCTCCTCATCATGGATGTCGGGTTGCCTGACATGGATGGCCGCGAAGCCGTGAAGCTGCTGCGCAAGAACGGCTTCAAGGCGCCGATCATCATGTTGACGGGCCATGATACGGATTCGGACACCATTCTCGGCCTGGAAGCCGGCGCCAACGATTATGTGACGAAGCCCTTCCGCTTCGCCGTGCTGCTTGCCCGCATCCGCGCCCAATTGCGCCAGCACGAGCAGAGCGAGGACGCGACCTTCACTGTCGGACGCTATCTCTTCAAGCCGAGCCAGAAGCTTCTGACCACCGAAGACGGCCAGAAGATCCGCCTTACCGAAAAGGAAGCGGCAATCATCCGCTATCTCTATCGCGCCGACCAGAAGGTCGTGACCCGCGATATCCTGCTCGAAGAAGTCTGGGGCTATAATTCCGGCGTGACCACCCACACGCTCGAGACCCACGTCTATCGCCTTCGCCAGAAGATCGAGCGCGATCCATCCAATGCCGAAATTCTGGTGACGGAAAACGGTGGCTACAAGATCATTCCATAGGCCACAGACATGGCACTGAACGACGATATCCGCCTGCTGTCGCAACTGCCGCTCTTCCACGGCATGGGCGATGAACCGTTGCGGCTGATCGCCTTCGGCGCCGATCGCCGTCGCGTGTCCGAAGGGCAGACCCTGTTTCGGGAGAAATCGCCGGCCGAATGCGCTTATGTCGTCACGCGCGGCAGTTTCGAGCTCAGCACCGTCGACACCTCGGGGCAAAGGCAGGTGGAAGCCGTGGTGCAGGCCGGCACAATGCTCTCCGAACTTGCCCTGGTGACGCTGGTGGAGCGGAAATATACGGCCGTCGCCGCCGAGGAGTCTGATGTCATCCGCATCACGCGCGCCCTCTTCCACCGGCTGATCGAAGAATACCCCGACGCCGGCCTGCTGATCCAGAATCGCATTCGCGAAAACTTTGCGGCCCTTGCCAGGCAGACGGCCGCGCTTCTCGGCCGTTTTTCCTGAGGGCTTGCGATCAAGGGCCTTCGACTAGATCTTCCTAGAGATTAGAGATCGAAATGCGCCACGACCGGCACGTGATCGGACGGGCGATCCCAGCCGCGCGCTGCCTTCAGAATCTCGATTCGCTGGAGGTGCGGACCAAGATCCGATGACGACCAGATATGGTCGAGACGGCGGCCGCGATCGGCTGCTTCCCAATCCTTGGCGCGATAGCTCCACCACGTATAGAGCTTCTCACTGGCAGGCACCTGCTGGCGCATCAGGTCGAGCCAGGCGCCGCGCTTCATCACCTCGATCAGCCCGTCGGTCTCGATCGGCGTATGGCTGACGATCTTCAGCAGCTGCTTGTGCGACCAGACATCGTGTTCCAGCGGCGCGATGTTGAGATCGCCGACGAGGATTGCAGACGTGTTCTGCTCGGCATTGGCATGCAGCTTCTTCATCTCCTCGATGAAGTCGAGCTTATGGCCGAATTTCGGATTGATAGTGCGATCCGGCTCATCGCCACCAGCCGGAACGTAGAAATTGTGCAGGCGGATACGGCGACCACCGCGCTCGAAGATCGCGGAGATGTGCCTGCTGTCACCGACATTGCAGTAATCCTGGCGGTGATCTTCGGTCAGGGGAAAACGCGAGGCGATCGCCACGCCGTGATAACCCTTCTGGCCGTGGATGATGATGTGCTCGTAGCCGAGCGCCTTTAGCGGCGCATAGGGGAAAAGCTCGTTCGGAACCTTGGTTTCCTGCAGACAGAGAATGTCGGGCCGAGCCTGCATGACGAACTGTTCGACGATGGGCATGCGCAGCCGCACCGAATTGATGTTCCACGTCGCAATCGAAAATCCCATGCCCAAGCCTTTCCCGTCGTGAGCGTAAGGCTTTAGACCGGCTGCAGCGGAAAGAAAAGGTCATTCCGGCACGTCTCCAGCCCCGGAGTCATTCGAGGATAAGCACGAAGCGGTTTTCCGTTCGGAATTGCGGACGACAAAAAGAGAGAGCCTCTCCGCGATTCGAAGAAAAACGGAAAGGCTCTGGGGCCGGAGATACCGGTCGGTGCTTGTGTCAACGCGTGTAATCGATGCGGAAAACGCTGTCGTCGAAGGCGATGTTGGTCTTGACGTTGTTGATGATGACGTCGGTCGTCTTGCCCTGCGGATCGATCACCGTCCACTGACGCAGGTCGTAGGTCTTCGAATCGAAGATCATCGTGATGGTCGAATCGCCGAAAACGGTGCGATTGCCGAGCGTGATCTTGGTGAGATCCGGCTTCGAGTCGACATCCCTCACCATGTCGGCAGAAAGGTCGATCTTGTTGGCAAGCAGCAGGCTCAGCGGTGTCTTCGACAGCTGATACATGTTTCTCGTCTGCGTCTGATCGTTGAGGACCTGCACGTTGTTTCCGTCGCAAATTACGCGCATGCGGGACGGTGGATCGTAGTTGAAGCGCATCTTGCCCGGGCGCAGGATGAAAAACGTGCCGCTCATCTGGTCGCCGCGCGGCCCGATCTGCAGAAAGCCTCCCTTCATCGACTTGATGGACGAGAAGTGATCGGCGATGGCTTGCGCAATGCTGGGATTGACGGCGGCGGCCTGCGCCTGCGCGAGGGCCGAAACCGGCAGAGCGCTTGCCGCACCGACCGCGACCACGGCGCCGAGAAAATGTCGGCGGCTCAGGGAAAGTCGGGTGGACGGCTGCGCATCAAACTTTTTCATCGAATTCTCCTTCATGCTTCGTCCATGGCGCGCAAAATCGGCGTCTTCATGGCGCGGCGGCTCAGAGCCCCTGAGGGGCCGCGATCAAATTTGCCTGATCATAGGCGCAGTTACGAACATAGGCGGGGATAGGTGACACGGAAAGTGGATCGCCTCAGCGATCCAGAATATCCGCCTCGGTGGGAACGAGAATTTCGCGCTTGCCTGCATGGTTGGCTGGGCCGATCACGCCTTCCTGCTCCATGCGCTCGATCAGCGAAGCGGCCCGATTGTAACCGATGCCGAGCCGGCGCTGGATGTAGGAGGTCGAAGCCTTGCCGTCGCGCAGCACGATGGCAACGGCCTGATCGTAAGGGTCGTCCGATTCGGAGAGGTTGGAGGTGCCGGCCGGCCCGTGGCCGTCTTCGTCCTCATCCTCGTCGATGGTGATGGCATCGAGATATTGCGGCGCGCCCTGGGTCTTCAGATAGGCAACGATATCCTCGACTTCGCCATCAGCGACGAAAGGACCGTGCACGCGTTGGATGCGGCCGCCTCCGGCCATGTAGAGCATGTCACCCATGCCGAGCAGCTGCTCGGCGCCCTGTTCGCCGAGAATGGTGCGGCTGTCGATCTTTGACGTCACCTGGAAGGAGATGCGCGTCGGGAAGTTTGCCTTGATCGTGCCGGTGATGACATCGACCGAGGGGCGCTGGGTCGCCATGATGACATGGATGCCGGCTGCACGCGCCATCTGCGCCAGGCGCTGCACCGCGCCTTCGATATCCTTGCCTGCGACCATCATCAGATCGGCCATTTCGTCGATGATGACGACGATATAGGGCATCGGCTTCAGGTCGAATTCTTCCGTCTCGTAGATCGCCTCGCCGGTGTGGCGGTCGAAGCCGGTCTGCACCGTACGGCTGATCGCTTCGCCCTTGGCGACGGCCTGTTCGACGCGCGTGTTGAAGCCGTCGATATTGCGCACGCCGATCTTCGACATCTTCTTGTAGCGCTCTTCCATCTCGCGGACGGTCCATTTGAGCGCGACGACGGCCTTCTTCGGATCGGTAACGACAGGCGACAGCAGGTGCGGGATACCGTCATAGACGGAGAGTTCCAGCATCTTCGGATCGATCATGATCAGACGGCACTGCTCCGGCGTCATGCGATAGAGCAACGACAGGATCATGGTGTTGATGGCGACGGACTTGCCCGAGCCGGTGGTGCCGGCGACAAGTAGATGCGGCATCTTGGCGAGGTCGGCAATGACCGGCTCGCCGCCGATCGTCTTGCCGAGCGCCATGGCCAGCTTGGCTTTCGACGACTCGAAATCGCGGCTGGCGACGAGTTCGCGCAGATAGACGGTCTCGCGTGTGGAATTCGGCAGCTCGATACCGATGGCATTGCGGCCGGGAACGACTGCGACGCGGGCAGCAATCGCGCTCATCGAGCGGGCGATATCGTCGGCAAGACCGATGACGCGGGAAGACTTGATGCCGGGCGCCGGCTCCAGCTCGTAAAGCGTGACGACCGGGCCGGGACGAACATGGATGATCTCGCCCTTGACGCCGAAATCTTCCAGCACGCCTTCGAGCATGCGGGCATTCTGCTCCAGCGCGTCGGCCGAGAGCGTTGCATCGCGGGTGACGGCCTTCGGTTCGGCGAGCAGATGTACGGCTGGAAGCTGGAAGCCGTAGGGCCGAATGAAGGAGGTCTGCGCTTCGCGCTCCGCCCGCGCGCCCGGCTTCGGACGCGATGCGGGGGGAACGACACGCTGGCCGGCTGCCGCCTTCGGCGAGGCAGGACGCAACGGCCATTCATCGTCATCCTCGTCGTCGGGCAGAATGCCGGCAGGCCGCGGCGGATCTCGGTCATAGGCCGAATCATCGTCCTCATCGTCGCCGAGGCTGATGGAGGGCGCGGACACGACGCGACGCGCAGCCGAGCCTTCGAGCGACGGTTCGACGCGGGCCATCGGCGCCTTGGCTCGAGCCGGCTCATTCAAGGTGCCGAATTCGTCGTCATTGAAATCGTAAGGGGCATCGAATGCATGGTCGCGGCGCTTGCGCGGCCCCATGCCGAACAGGCGGCGAAGGCGGGCCTGCGTATTGTACCAGGCGTGCATGACAGCACCGAAGGCCATGAAGTTGCTCAGGAAGCTGCCGCGGTCGTCATCTTCGTCTTCATCGCCGACACGGCGCGCGCGGCTGCGTGTTTCCTCGTACTCTTCTTCATCCTCTTCGTCTTCGACGGGGCCCTCTCCGATGACGCCAGCGCCGAAGAGCATGAGCCAGATCGCGGGAACGGCAAGCACGGAACCTATGACGATAGCAACGACGCCGCTTGGATAGGTGCCGATGAAGAGCGCGGGAAAACGCAGCAGGATATCGCCGATAACCCCGCCGATACCGTTCGGGATCGGCCAGGTCGGCGGCGCTGGGAAGCAGGCCATGGAACCGGCCGCGACGATGCAGCCGCCGAGCCACGCGCCGAGACGAGACGGTACGCGGTTGAGCTTGCGATTGGAGATGAAGGCGAAGGCCCAGGCGGCAACGGGCAGCATTGCGACCAGGGACGTCAGGCCAAGGGCTTGCATCATGATGTCGGCAAATGCGGCACCGGGAAAACCGAGCAGGTTCGTCGGAGCATTGCCTGTGGCGTAGGAATAGCTGGGGTCCATGACGTTCCACGTCGCCAGCGCCGCAACGGCGAGCGCTAACAGGAACAGCAATGCGAAGCCGGCCAGACCCTTGACCTGACGCCAAACCACACTCGATAGCGATAAGCGGTCGGGGCGACCGCTCAACGCCGCCGAATTGCTTCTGCCCATGATATCCAGCCCCGTTCCGTGTCGAAAGCGCAAGCGAATCGGTCTATGCCCACTCGCCGGCAGGTTAGCCCTACCTAATCAGAGGAGGGTTAATGGCATATTAACCATGCGCCTCAAGCTCTCGGATGACAGTCATTTGCAGGCAAATGGCAGTGCATAAACAAAAAGGGCCCGAACCGAGGTTCGGGCCAAAAGCAACCCGCTTGCGATGAAGCGGGCTGCGACGGGACGTTCAGCGATGCCGGCTTCTGGTACCGGCATCGCAAGCTCCGATCAGGAATTGTGGTAGGCGGCTTCGCCATGCGAGGCGAGGTCGAGACCTTCGCGCTCGGCTTCCGGAACCACGCGCAGGCCGATGATGACGTCGACGATCTTGTAGAGGATCGCCGAGCCGATACCGCACCACAGGATGGTGGTGACGACGGCGGTCAACTGCACCATCACCTGGCTGCCCATGGTGACGCCATCGGCATAGCCGACGCCGCCGAGCGAGGCGCTGGCGAAGATGCCGGTTGCGATAGCGCCGAAGATGCCGCCGATGCAGTGTACGCCGAAGACGTCAGCCGTATCGTCGTAGCCGAACTTGTTCTTCACCACGGAAACGAAGAAGTAGCAGAGCGGCGAGACGATCAGGCCCATGATAATCGCGCCCATCGGACCGGCGATACCAGCGGCAGGCGTGATGGCGACGAGGCCGGCGACCATGCCCGAAGCGCCGCCGAGCATGGAGGCTTTGCCGCGGGTAAAGGTTTCGACCAGCGACCAGGAGATGATGGCAGCTGCGGTTGCGACGAAGGTGTTGACGGTCGCGAGCATCGCACCGCCGGAGGCTTCGAGGTTCGAACCGGCATTGAAGCCGAACCAACCGACCCAGAGCATGGAAGCGCCGACCATGGTCAGCGTCATGGAGTGCGGGGCCATCATGTCCTTGCCGAAGCCGATGCGCTTGCCGACGAGCAGCGCGCCGACGAAGCCAGCGATACCGGCATTGATGTGAACGACCGTGCCGCCAGCGAAATCGAGAGCGCCCATCTTGAAGAGCATGCCGTTGGAATCCCAGACCATATGGGCGATCGGGAAGTAGACGAAGGTCGCCCACAGTGCGCAGAAGAGGATGGCAGCGCCGAACTTGATGCGTTCGGCGAAGGCGCCGATGATCAGAGCCGGCGTGATGGCGGCAAAGGTCATCTGGAACAGCATGAAGATGAATTCAGGGATGACGACGCCCTTGGAGAAGGTCGGAGCGGTTGTCGCGGTCGAGACGCCCGAAAGGAACATCTTGGCCGTACCGCCCCAATAGGGGCTGGTGCCGCCGCCGAACGCGAAGGAATAGCCATAGAGAACCCAAAGGAGCATCACCACGGCGCCGATCATGGTGCACTGCATCAGGACCGAGAGCATGTTCTTGGAGCGGACGAGACCGCCATAGAACAGGGCAAGGCCCGGCACGAGCATGAACAGCACGAGAATGGTGGAGATGAACATGAAGGCGGTATCGCCCTTGTCCGGCACCGGCGCAGCGGCGGTTGCCGCAGCCGCAGCGGCAGCCGGAGCTGCATCCTGCGCGAAAGCGATCGCCGGCGCGAGCACCGCCGCAGAAAGCATGCCGACCCGTGTCAGGGCGGAGGAAAGCTTGGAAATTGACATGCAAATAACTCCCTGATCAGCCGTGTTTTACAGAGCTTCAGAATCGGTTTCGCCCGTACGGATGCGCACGGCATGGTCGATCGAGTAGACAAAGATCTTGCCGTCGCCGATCTGGCCGGTCTTGGCGGCAGACGCGATGGCCTCGACGGCCTTGTCGACGATCTCGGACGCGACCGCGACCTCGATCTTCAGCTTCGGCAGGAAGCTGACGGCATATTCCGTGCCGCGATAGATCTCGGTGTGCCCCTTCTGGCGCCCGTAGCCTTTCACTTCGGTAACAGTCAGGCCCTGAATGCCGACAGCGGTAAGGGCCTCGCGGACCTCATCGAGCTTGAACGGCTTGATAATGGCCATCACAATTTTCATCTGGTTTCCCATCCTTTGTTTAGCCTCGGCATGGAGCCGACTCTCCTTGCCGCCGACGAAAGTTTCAGCAGCGACTGGAGATAGACATTCAAAGGGCGTGCCAGATTCGGAGCACCGTCTTAAATTATTGAAATTAAACGGATTTATTGCCGAAGCCTAATAAGTTGGCGCTCAGCGGCAACGCAATAGCACAAATAAAGTGCATCTTTATGGGTTTGCACCTTATTTAATCATTTGCCTTCTTGCGAATCAGGCCCTCCTGCGCCACCGACGCAATCAGGACACCGGATCGCGTAAACAGGCTGCCGCGGGTGAAACCGCGCGCGCCGGAAGCGCTGGGGCTTTCCTGGCTGTAGAGCAGCCAGTCGTCGAGTTTGAACGGACGATGAAACCACATGGCGTGGTCAAGACTCGCCACCTGTATGCTCGGGTCGAGGACCGATGTGCCATGTGCATTAAGGGCAACGTCGAGTAGGGTCATGTCCGAGAGATAAGCGAGCACCGCCTTCTGATAGAGCCGATCATCCGGGACAGGCCCGGTCAGGCGCACCCATATATTCTGCTTCTGGCTCGGCTGAGAGCGGGAAAAATAGCTCTCGATCGAGACGGGGCGGATCTCGATTGCTCGCCTGCCGGCCCAGTAGCGACGCACATTCTCAGGCGCATGAACGATGTAGCGCGCCTTGATCTGCTCTTCATCCATCAACGCCTCTGGCATCGGCACATCAGGCATGTCTCCCTGATGCTCGAAGCCGGGTTCATCGACCTGGAATGAGGCCGTCAGGGCGAAGATCGCCTTGCCGTGCTGGATCGCCAGCACGCGCCGCGTGTTGAAGCTGGATCCGTCGCGCAGCCGATCCACCTGATAGAGGATCGGCACCGAAGGATCGCCCGGCAGCATGAAATAGGCATGCAGCGAATGCGCGAAACGATCGCCCTCAACCGTCCGCTGCGCCGCCATCAGCGCCTGACCGATAACCTGGCCGCCGAATACGCGCTGCCAGCCCACCTGCGGGCTGTTGCCGCGAAACAGGTTCATCTCGATCGTTTCCAGATCGAGCGTCGCCAGCACGGTTTCCATGGGGGTGGGCTTTTCCGTCTCTCGCGACATTTTGCTTGAACTCCGATGGTAGGAACCGTGAACAGGATGATCTATATAGAGCAGGAAGTGACAGTAAGACACAGGGAAGCGCTATGTTGGACATGCTGGTAGTGGGTGGCGGATACGTGGGTCTTGCCGCAGCGGTCGCAGTCAAGCAGGCAGCTCCGCATCTCGACGTCATGGTCGTGGAGGCCGCTCCGGAATCCGTATGGAAGAAGGATATGCGGGCGTCGGCGATCATTGCCGCCGCGTCCAAGATGCTGGAGGTTCTCGGCGTCTGGAACGAGATCGCGCCGGAGGCCGAGCCGATCACGCGCATGATCGTCACCGATTCGCGCACCAGCGATCCCGTGCGGCCGGTCTTTCTCACCTTTGACGGCGAGGTGGCCGAAGGCCAGCCCTTCGCCCATATGGTGCAGAACGTCACCATGGTCGGCGCATTGCGCGGCGCCTGCGAGCGCCTGGGCGTCACCATACGCCACGGGCTCAGCGCCACCGGCTTCGTGACCGATGACAGCAAGACCACGCTCACCCTTTCGGATGGCAGCACACTGGAGACGAAGCTTCTGGTTGCCTGCGACGGCGTCCGCTCCAAACTGCGCGATATGGCCGGCATCAAGACGGTCAACTGGGACTACGGTCAGTCCGGCATCGTCGTCACCGTCGAGCACGAGCGGCCGCACGAGGGCTGCGCGGAGGAGCATTTCCTGCCCTCCGGTCCCTTCGCCATCCTGCCGCTGAAGAACAACCGCTCCTCGCTTGTCTGGACGGAGCGTACCTCCGATGCCGAACGACTGGTCGCCTCCGACGACCTCATCTTCGAAGAGGAGCTGGAACGCCGCTTTGGCCACAAGCTCGGCACGCTGCGCACAGTCGGCGATCGCCGCGCCTTCCCTCTTGGTCTGACGCTTGCCCGCGCCTTTGTTGCACCGCGCTTTGCGCTGGCGGGCGATGCCGCCCACGGCATCCACCCGATCTCCGGCCAGGGCCTCAATCTCGGCTTCAAGGATGTGGCGGCGCTCGCCGAAACCATTGTCGAAGCCGATCGCCTCGGCCTCGATATCGGCTCGATCAATATCCTTGAGCGCTACCAGACCTGGCGCCGCTTCGACACCTTCCGCATGGGGGTGACTACCGATGTACTCAACCGGCTGTTCTCCAACGACAACACGCCGCTGCGCATCGCCCGCGATTTCGGCCTCGGTATCGTCGACCGCCTGCCCAGCCTCAAATCCTTCTTCATCGGCCAGGCCGCCGGGACCACCGCCAAGGACAATCCGCGCCTGCTGGCTGGTGAAGCGATCTGAACGCGCCGGAGCAAGCGCATTTGATCTCGGGCAAGGGGCCAATCAGGCCGAATGCTTGAAATACAGCGCTGGTGTCGTGCCGAAATGCGCGCGAAACAGTTCGATAAAAGCGCTGACCGTTTCGTAACCAAGGTCAAAGGCGACCGTAGTTACGGAGTTTCCGGCTGCCAGCATTTCCAGAGATCGCAGCAATAGTGCCCGCTGGCGCCAGGAGCTGAATGTAAGGCCGGTCTCCAGCACGAACCGCCTGCTCAGCGTGCGCGGCGCGATGCCGGCCCAAACAGCCCAATCCTCCAAGCGCCGTCGTTCCGCTGGTGTATCCGAGATGACGCGGGCAATTCTTTGCAGGCGGGGATCAGCGGGCATGGGTAGGTCAAGGGCTTCTCCCGGTATCACGGCGATCTCATCCAGAATGACGCCCGCAATCCGCCACTGCGCTTGGGAAAATGGCCCCTCCTGCCAACTCGCGGCTCGCGCCACGGCCTCATTCAGCAAACCAGAGAGGCGGATCACCCGCGGGGTATTCGGCAAGGCGGCACACGCGGCTTCTGCAACATAGACGCTCCAGCCGTGAAAAGCGCCGTGCGAGACGAAATCATGCTCGATGTGCGGCGGAAGCCATACCGCGTTGACGGGTGGTATGAGCCAGCGGCCATGATCCGTACCGATGGTAACCACTCCTCGCACCGTGCCGAGCAATTGACCTCGCGCATGGCTGTGTCGCTCCGTGCGCCGAATTTCAGCCTGTTGGCGGCGACTGACCAGGATGACCGGTTCCGCCGTCGAATCGAGGCGTAGGGGATCGATAAGGAAATCGTACATGGCCTCAAAGCCGTATTGATTGGCATCGATACGTTAGCAAGGCAAAAGCCGTCGGGCTAGATGAAAGGCATTCCCAATCTGAAAACACAATGGAGATAATGATGACGACCAAAGCTGTGATGACACAAGGCGAAGTTCATGAACTGCTCCACCGCATGTTTGCCGCCTTCACCGATCCGGCTACCAAACCGGAAAAATTCGCCGAGTTGCTGACACCCGATTACATCCAACGGGTCGACGGAAAGCAGCTCGATTACCAGGGCTTCCTTCACCACAGCCGAGCGCTTCAGGCCGACCTTGCCTCAAGCAACGTCAACTTTGAGCATGTGGTAACAGACGGCGTTTCGGCGGCCACGGTGCACATCGCCGAAGCAGTGAAGATCACCGGCGAGCGCATTCGTCTCAAGGTGATCGCCTACTATCAGTTTCGCGGAAATCGCATCAGCCTGGTGGACGAGCTGACTCACCTGCTCGAGGGAACGGCGCATGATCGGGATCTGGGTTCGAGAATGCCGGATTGAACGCTGCCGGTGCGGTGTCGTAGCGGATCCAAACCTGGCAGGCCCGATGAAATTCAGCGCCCTGATCCTGAAAGGATCTCAATCCTCGATGCGGCGCGCTTCCGAAATCAGCATGATCGGAATGCCGTCGCGGATCGGATAGGCAAGGCGCGCTTTTTCCGAAATCAGCTCGTTCTTTTCCCGATCGTAGCTCAGCCGCCCCTTGGTGAGCGGGCAGACGAGCAGATCGAGTAGTTTCGGATCGACCTTGCTGACCGTGACATCCATGGACAAACTCCTAGAGCAATCTCGGAAAAGTGCAGAGCGGTTTTCCGTCCGGAATTGCGTGACAACAAAGAGATAGAGCATCTCCGCATTTCGAAGAAAAGCGAAGATGCTCTATTGCAGGATCGATCCGGTATCGCCGGAGCCGGCGAGCACGATCTTGATGATGGCGATGAAGGTTTCCGCTCGTGTCTTCAGATCGTGAGCTTCGAGAAGCGCCTGCTTCTCGGCAGGCTCGAAGGGCGCCATCATCGACAGCGAATTGACCAGCATCATATTGTCGGCCCGTTCGACGCTCTCCCAATCCGCCTCCAGCTTATTGGCATCGAGATAACTGCGGAAGGCCGCAAGCAGCGCCGCGCGATCGACGGTGCCTTCCTCGTGGTGCGACTTGAGGTCGGAGATGAACGGCGTGATGCGGAACGTACGGTAAGGTTGCTGATGACCGGTGACTTCGTCCATCAGCCGAAAACGGCAGATGCCCGTCAGCGCCGTAATATAGCGGCCGTCGCCGGTTTCGGAGATCGAGGTGATACGACCGAGGCAGCCGACATGGGAGAGATTGGGTGAGTCCGCCGGCTCTCCAAGCGCTGGTTGCACCATGCCGATCAAACGGTTGCCGGTAATGGCCGCGTCGAACATGGCGAGATAGCGCGGTTCGAAAATATTGAGCGGCAATTGCGCGCCGGGCAGCAGCAAAGCACCGGACAAAGGAAAGACGGCGGCGGTTTCAGGCAGATCGCTTGGCTTCAGATATCTGGCATTACCTACTTGCATGTTTCCATCCCGCTAGATCACTGCGCCGCGCGCCGCAGTGGGCGCGCAGGAACGACATCCAGTCGCGGCCGTTGCCCATCTCGCGCCGCGCACCCGACAATGTGGGCTCGTCTGCCGAAAACACAAGAGTATTTTGCAGCAAAATGCCATCCCCTTCCCTCTCGGCCGCCTCAAGGCGCTCGAGAGCAGGAAGGGCAGCGCCGTCTCTGCCTGTTCAGGAAAACAGGATCGACGAAAGCTTGCGGCGGGCGGCAATCGTCGCAGGATCCTTCGGGCCCCAGACATCGAAAAATTCGAGCAGCTGGCGGCGAGCGCCATCATCGTCGAAACCACGATCCTTGCGCATGATGAGAAGCAGATGTTCGGCCGCCTCGTCACGTTTGCCTTCGACATTGCGGATCTTGGCGAGCTTAACCCGCTGCTCGTGATTGTCGGGGTTGGTCGCGAGCTCATGCTCGATCGCGACGGGATCGCCGAGCTTGCGGGCTTCCTCGATCTGGTCGAGCTTCTTGACCACGGCCTGGATGCCGGCATCGTTGGCAAGCGTTTCCGGTAGGTCCGTAAGAGCTTCGCGGGCACGCTGGCTCTGGCCGGCGGCAATCATGCATTCCGCCATGCCGGCGAGCGCCTTGGCGTTCTCCGGATCGGCCTGCAGCACGGCGCCGAAGAGTTCGGCAGCGCCATTGACGTCGCCGGCGGCAAGCAGGCCACCAGCCTCTTCCAGAACGGCGGCGATTTCGGCGGCCTGATCGTCAGCGCCGCCGGCCGGACCGCCGAGGCGATCGATGAACTGACGGATCTGGCTTTCCGGAACCGCACCCATGAAACCATCGGCCGGGCGGCCGTTGACGAAGGCGATGACGGCCGGGATCGACTGGATGCCGAGCTGGCCGGCGATCGACGGATGATCGTCGATATTCATCTTCACCAGCTTGACCCGACCCTGGGCTTCCGTGACGACCTTTTCCAGAACAGGCGTCAGCTGCTTGCAGGGACCGCACCAGGGCGCCCAGAAATCGACGAGTACGGGCTGGTTGCGCGATTCCTCGATGACATCCTTGGTGAAACCTGCCGTCGTCGTGTCCTTGATCGGCGAGGCGCCGGATGCCACAGGCGCAGCGCCAAAAGATGCCGAGGCCGACATCTGCCCGCCAAAGGAAGCGTTATAGGGATTGTTCGGACCGCTCATAAGTGTCTCCCGCCTGCCGGCATCCATGATCCTGTGAAAAGCATGTACCTCTACGAACCCATCAGGTCCGGATAGTTGCACGCTCTATGAAGTCGTCAAAGCGACGGGACCATCCGAAGACATCCCGCTCGCGATAATCTCAGCGCTAAAATCGTACCTTACGCCGTTACTTTCAAGACTAGCGGCGCATGTCCCGTCGCCTCCATGAAGCGCAGCAGATCGGCGCTGGCAATCGAGGTGGTCGCGTCGTTCGATAGAGGATGGCAATTGACGATATCATGCGCCATCAGCTCGGCATCGAGAATGAAGGTGACGTTCTTGCCGATATCGTTGATCGCGCCGAATGCCGTGACCGAGCCTGGAATAACACCGAGATATTCCATCAGCTTTTCCGGTTTTCCGAAAGAAACCTTGCTGGCCGCGCCGATCAGCGTGTGCACGGTCTTCAGATCGACCGTCGCGTTCTCTTCGACAGTCAGGAGGAAGAAATTGTCCTTCTTGTCCTTCACGAACAGGTTCTTCGTGTGGCCGCCGGGAATCTCGTCGCGCAGCGACACCGATTCGGCAACGGTGAAGACCGGCGCGTGATCCTTGGTGCTGTGGCCAATGCCAAGCCCATCAAGGAATCGGAAAAGATCGTCTCGTGTTTTCGGGCTTGTCTCTGTCATGGCATCTCACGGCATAAATGATCTGCTCCTGATACGTCGCCGATAATTTCATTGCAATCTTTCAGACGCGAAAGGCCGACGTTTCCGGGCTTTTCGAAGGCCACGGCAAAAAAGCTGAAATTTTTCTTGGCTATCTCGTCATTTCCCTGTTGCATTTGAAAAACGGTTAGGCCATATAGCGCCCGTCGCCGCAAGACGACGCCCAGCGGTCCAACACACTACCCCGGATCGCGACGGGAATGAGCGGGTGTAGCTCAGGGGTAGAGCACAACCTTGCCAAGGTTGGGGTCGAGGGTTCGAATCCCTTCGCCCGCTCCAATTTTCTCAGAAGCATGTATTGACGACTAGGCCGGTAACGGCCTTTCGTCGTTTTCGGCTCGATGAGCCGAGTTACCGCAAGCCGCGATGTCTCGCATTCTGCGAATCGGAATGATCGATGGTTGCGGAAGTTCTTCAGGTCTCAAATCAGTCTCAATTGACGTTCAGGTCTGCGGCTCAGGCTGACGGACAAAACGCGGTATTGCTTGCATGAAAAGAAAGACGCCCCTGTTGATTGCGATGTTGTCGCTTCTGCCCGGGCCCGTGCTTGCCCATCCGCATATCTTCATCGACGCAAAGTTCGAGGTCGTAGCGGCGCCGGACGGCTCTATCAGCGAGCTTCGCAACGTCTGGAGCTTCGACGAGGTCTTTTCTTCGTCGGTGGTCATGGATTTCGACAAGGCCGGCAATCCGACGCTCACGCCGAGCGAGCTCAAGGCGGTCGGCAAGACGGTCAGGGATTCGCTTGCGCAGTACGGCTACTATACGAACGTGACCAGCAACGGCAAAGCGGTACCGATGGCCAAGCCCGATGCCATCCAGGCCGATTACAAGGACGGCTCGCTGATCCTCACCTTTTCGCTGAAACCCGAGCAGAAGACCTTCCTCAAGGGAAATACGATCTTCGGGATCTATGACAAGACGCTCTACACGGCCGTCGATTTCGCCACGGACAACGACATGACCGCTTCGGGCGCGAATATGGGGCGCTGCAAGCGCAAGGTCATCAGACCCAACCCCAAGGAAGTCATGGCGGAGAATCAGGCGGCACTGACCAGCATGTTCTTCAGCGACCCGCAGGGCACGGACTATTCGCTGCTGGTGGCGACGCGGCTGGAAGTCCAGTGCTGACCCCAATCCACAGCCTTGAGGCGCTCTGACGCCCTCTCACGCCAATGGCGGCAGATCCGTGCGTATTGAGCCATCCGCGCGCCGTGAGGGCGCTACGAAGCGGCGAGCGACGATCCAGCAGGCGAGCGCCCAGGTCGCCCCGGCACACCAGCCTCCAAGCACGTCGGTCGGATAATGCACGCCGAGATAGAGGCGGCTCATACCGATCAACAAAGTCAGCAGAATGCCGACCGCGATGATGAAAATCCGTGTCGACCGATGAGGACGCGTGCCGGAAATCAGGGCAGCCAGCGTCAGATAGGTCACGGCCGAAACCATTGCGTGGCCGCTCGGAAAGCTCAGATCGTTGACCTCGACCAGGTGCGGCACGATATCCGGTCTCGGGCGCGCCACGCTTAGCTTCAACACGGCGCTCAGCGCCCATCCGCCAAGCACGGAGACCAGCACGAAGATGGCGATCGCACGGCGTCGATCCAGCAGCAGGTAGATCGTTACCAGCACCGTCATCATTGCCAACACGGTCGTTCCACCGAGGCTTGTAATGTCCTTGACGGCATGGGTTAGCCAGCCCGGCCCTATCGGAACCGACAGATCGCCCGGCTGGCGCAGGGCCAGCAATATCGCTTCATCGAAGCCCTTCGTACTTCCCTCGAGCACCTCGCCCGTCAGGTAGACGAACAACAGGATTCCACCGGAAAGGGCGGCGAACATTAGGAGCAGCAATGGCTCGTAGCGGCCCAGCCGTCCAATTATGCCCGTGTCGCGAGATCCCTGATCGTTCATACCCTGTCGCCTGCCTACCCTATCTTGCTGTTACCGTTTCCATACTCGGAGCGATCTGTCGTCGCCCGCAGTTCTGTCCGAAATGAGGACCATCGCTATCTAGTGATGGAATTCATGCAATCCAACCGCAAAAAGCCGCTAATCGGATCGCGTTTTTCGCGAGATTTCAGGTTCGTGAAATATTGCGCCTTTATTCTCACGCTGACCCTTTGCGATCATCGTCGTCAGCAGGGCACCATTTGCTCAAGAGGGAGAGCATCCCGGATGCCGCCAAACGAACGCAGTAGCGCCGTCAAGTTTCATCGCCTCCGAGGACCGCAGAGAGCCTTTCCTATGCAGATTGCCAAGCACCTGCCGAATCTCGTCGAGGACGCCTTCGGCCGGTTGGACACAGGCATGGCGAAAACCGGCTCGCGGAATCGCCTCCCCTTTATGGGCGGCGGCCTATGAAACCAGGTAGACGCCACTCCCGGCTTTCCACAGGCGGAGCAAGACGCTCGATTAATAAGTCAACCTTACAGTATGCTTCTCAAATTTTCTCTATTTTGGGAACCTCGAGCTGTGCTATTGGTGCAGCAAGGGCGATCAGGGACCGGGTATTGTCAGAGTGTTAAGTGTTGGGACATCTTTCGCCGCCCGGTTGCTGGCGACGGCCGGATTGAGCCTGCTGGCGGCATCCGCTGCCGTTGCGCTTCCCGCATCATCCACGACCTCAGGCTCCCAGAAAGCCACCTCGGACACATGGGTGGTAACGCTGGGCGCCACGGTGGAGTATGGCCCGACCTACGAGGGATCGAAGCACTATAGCTTCGGTGCCTTGCCATCCTTCGATATCCATCGCCTTGGCGAGACCCCGGAATACAGTGCACCCGACGACAATTTCGACTATGGCCTCTTCGATTTCCACGGCCTCGAAATCGGGCCAGTGGTCGGCTTGAGGGACGATCGTCTCAATCTCGATAATCTGCAGCTGGAGAGCCAGCGCAGGGTGCATTGGGACTTCGATGCCGGCGGTTTCGCGCAATATTGGTTTAGGGACAATCAGCTCAGATTCCGCACGGAAGTGCGCCAGTCCCTTTGGGGCGGCGACGGCCTTGTCGGCGATCTCTCGCTCGACTGGTTCCAACCTGTCGGAGACAAGTGGCTGCTATCGGCGGGGCCGCGACTGTCGCTGGCAAACGGCACCTATATGCGCAGCAACTTCGGCATCTCGCCGGCCCTTGCGGCAAGAAACGGCCGCGTCAGCGCCTTCAACGCCGGTGGCGGCTTGAAATCTGTCGGCGTTACGGTCGCTGCGACCTACACGTTCTCGCCCGAATGGAGTGTGCAGGTCTATGGAAAGTATAACCGTCTGGTGGGCGACGCCGCCGATAGCCCGATTACCTCGCGCTTCGGGTCACCCAACCAAAACATTATCGGCTTTACGCTCAACCGAACCTTCAACATCAATTTTTGAGCCATTGCGCGCTTCGTGATCGCCGATGTAGTTTCGCGTCAGCGGAATAATGTCGTTGCGCTTGGCGATCTGGATCTGAAAGACGACGAGATCCTCGTAACGAAACGCGGCTTCCGCCGTCGACAGATAGTACTCCCACATGCGGCAGAAGCGTTCGTCATAAAGCTTGGCGACCTCGTCCCAGCGCGCCATGAAACGCTCGCGCCAGTGTTCGAGCGTCATCGCATAATGCAGCCGCAATATCTCGACATCGGTGATTGCGAGCCCTGCCGCCTCGATTTCGGGAACGATTTCCGAAAGCGCCGGAATATAGCCGCCCGGGAAGATGTACTTGTCGAGCCACGGCGTCGTGAAGCCTGGCGTCGCGGAGCAGCCGATGGTGTGAAGCACCATCACGCCGTCATCCTCGAGCAACTCCGCGCATTTGCGGAAGAAGGTACGATAGGAGGCAAGGCCGACGTGCTCGAACATCCCGACCGAAACGATCCGGTCGAAGCGGCCGGTCAGGCTGCGATAATCCCTGAGCGCGAACTCAACCTTTGCCGGCGTCCCGCCCGCCTTTTCGGTCACGCGCCTGGTGGCATATTCATGCTGCTCCTCGGAGAGCGTGACGCCGAGAACCTGGCCGCCGGGTGCATGCTCGGCCATATGCAGCGCCAGGCCGCCCCAGCCGCAGCCGATGTCGAGAATTCGGTGCTTGGGTTCGATCAGGAGCTTGGCGGCAAGATGCCTCTTCTTTGCGATCTGCGCGTCGTCCAGGGACTGGCCGGCATGTTCGAAATAGGCGCAGGAATATTGCCGGTCCGGATCGAGGAAAAGCTCGTAGAGCTGGCCGTTCAGATCGTAGTGATGGGCGACATTGGCCTTCGAGCGACCCGGCATGTTGCGGTGGCGAAAGATCCGCAGCCGGGTTCTGATATCGTCGATGATACGGGCGATCAGAGGATGCGTGCTGTTCTGCGCCTCGCGCAGCATCATCGCCACGAAATCATAGAGCGTGCCCTGCTCCACGATAAACCGGCCGTCCATGTAGAGCTCCCCAAGCCGCCCATCGGCGTCGATCAGGAGGATCCATTCGGCCCGGTCGTCGGTGAAGCGGACGCGAACGGGCTGCCCGGTGCCGTCGCCGAACGTCAGAACGCGGCCGCTTGCCGTCGTCACCGTCAGCGCGCCGCGCGTGACAATGGACGACAGCGCGCGCTTCACGCACCAGTCGACAAGGCTGGAGAAAATACCCTTCGAGCTGTTGTCAGCTTGCTGCACGTTGGTCATTACCTATCCTTGCCAGTCCCCGTGCGCAGTTCATCGCGCTTGGCGTCCCAATCGTTTTGGTCTCTTTTTGTCTCGCCATGGCTCTCCTCCGCATCGCCATGATCGCCGTTCTTTTCGACACTGGCGCCTGCGATCAGCCAGACGCCCGCAAGAATCAAGCCGCTACCGACCAATTGCAGCGCCACCACCTTTTCGTCGAAGACGAACCAGCCGGTTGCGATGATCAGCACATAGCTGATCCCCGAAAGCGGGAAGGCGCGGCTGAGATCAAGCTCGGCCAGCACATTCATCCAGATGAAGAACGTAACGACTTCGACGGCGATCGCCGCCAATATCCAGTAGGAGGAGAGCGCCTGCCACAGCCATGCCTCGACGTCGCCATGCCCCAGTTCCTCCGCACCGAGCTTGATGAAAAACTGGAACAAGGTGTTGAGCACCGGCACGGCCAGCCAGGAAAGACGCATCGACATTACGCATCCGCCTCATCTGTGGAGAACAGCGGCGACACCAGTCGCAGCAGCCCCTGGAGCACAGGGTTGCGATGGCGGAAGAACATCGCATTCGCCGTCAGCTTGCTGCCGAGGCGCACCTTGTTTTCATAATAGGCCTGGCCGCTCTGGTACCGGCTTATGCCATGATCCAGGCAATAGCGCAGATTGGTGAACCAGCTGAGGAAGTAGAGGTTATAGGGTCGGCCCTTTTCGCCATCCATGCAGAAGAACTTGTCGATGGCGACACGGTCGTCATGCACGATGAGATTGGCGGCCAGCAATGTTTCTTCAGCGAAGTAGAAGGCGCAGTAGGAGCGCCCGCTCATACGATCGAGAATTCCCTGGAAATATTCCGGAGTAAGCTCCTCGAACTGCCAGTCGCTGCGATTGCGCGTATCGTGGTAGAGCGCCATGACCTGCGGCAGGAACTCGCCGAAATCGGTTCTGATCTCGACCTTCACCTGCTCGAAGGACTTCATCTTGCGGCGCATGTCCTTGCGGGTGCCGGAAGAGAGCCGTGCGAGATACTCGTCGATCGTCTTGAAGTCGACGTCGAGCCAGGCCGTCGGCAAACCGCCGATCGAGGCATAGCCGCGGGTGGACAGCACGGTTCCGAACTCGGCGGATGTCGGCTCAGGAATGTCCTTCAGTCCGACCAGCGAGCAGCCTTCTTTCGCCGCAAAGCGTTCGAAGAAGGTGACAAGCTCCGCAAACAGCGCGCTGCGGCGCTCCTGCGGAACATCGGGGTGGAAGCCGATCGCTCCCGTCTCGGTGCAAGGCGAGCCGAGACAGGCAAGGCGCAGTTTCAGGAACTTCGGGAAAATGCCCTGCACACGGCGGACGGCCCGGCGCAAGCCGCCTTCTTCGAGCGTCGTGTCAAGCGCATAAAGGCAAAGGAAGGCCGGCATGGCAGCACTGATGCGCCCGTCTTCGACGACGGTGATATAACGCCACTCGAAACCCTCGATACCAGCTTCCTCGATGGCAAGCAGGCAATCATAGTCCTCGACCTGGCCTTGGAAGCAGGCATTCCATGCGTCACGGCCGATCGAGCGGATGCTGGAATGAGCTTCCGTTACTGGATTGCCGGCTGGTTTGGGCACGAGCTTAAGCTGCGGCTGCGACATGGCGCGCCTCGAAGAATTCCGCGGTAAAATCGGCCACCTGACGGTGCTGTCGGTCGACATGGATCATGTGATAGCTGTCCTTGATCCACTTCAGCTCATGCGGGCTGCCGATGTGATCTGAAATATAGCGGGCGTGTTTCGGGCTGGCGAGGTCGTCGTCCTCGGCATGCAGGATCAGCGTCGGCGTCTGCATCTTCGGCAGGATACCCTTCAGGGTTTTGCCCAGTCGGTGCATTTCGACCAGGCCCTTGCCGGGGAATTTTTCCAGAACGCCCTCGCTTGCCATGCCCTCGATCAGCCGCCGCATCCGTTCGTCCTTGATCCCGAGCGAGTTCGTCTCGCTGAAATTCAGACGATCGAGGAAGGGCACGCGCGAAAGCCAACCGATCTGCGACGAGAGCAGCGGATAGTAGAAGGGAACGTCCCAGCCGTCATACCGGAAACAAGGCGAATAGATCGCCGCTGCACCAATGGTGCGCGGCTGCTGCTCGGCGGCAAGCATCGCCAGCTTCCCGCCAACGCAGATACCGGCGGCGAAGACCTCCTGGGTCCTCGTCGCCAGCAAGGCTGCCCCTTCGACGACGCTTTCTAGCCAGTCCTCCCAGCGGGTGCCGCGCAATGTTTTCGCATCGACGCCGTGACCCGCCAGAAGAGGCGCATAAATGCTGTAGCCTCGACGGTTGAGATGGCGGGCAATCAGCTTCATTTCGGCTGGCGCACCCGTCAGCCCATGCACGAGAAGAATGCCTTTTCCATTTGAGCCTTCCATATGGAAGCTCAACTCATCAGCTTTCATGTGAGAGCTCCGACTGCCGGTTCTCCTTGGCCATGAAGCCAAGGGCATGGCAGGTGCTGATGACATGCGTGCCGGCCTTTTCCTGCTCGTCCTTGATCTGCTCGTGCAGCTGAGGGAGCTTCGTCCAATGTGTACGGGGGCGGTAATGATGCTCTGCATGATAGCCATTGCCGAACCAGAGCCAGTTGTAGAACGGCTTGTGGCTCGAAACGCCCCAGGCGATCGGCTCGTCGGGATCGCCATGCAGATGCTCGTAGTAACCATTCAGCGACGACAGGCAGTTGCCGAGATAGTAGAACGGTACGAAGAACAGCACGGCCTTCCAGTCGTAAAGAAGTGCGGCGGCGGCAAGAGCCAGGAAGAAGAACAGTTCGAACCGGCCCCAGGCCGCGTCGAACGGACGATTGCGGGCAATGGCCTTGTGAATGTCGCCGAGGCTGTCGCGGAAGAAGCTCAGGAACGTATAGGACCAAACGTTCTCCGGCTTGCCGTCATGACCATGGCGATAGATCGACAGCAGGTCGATGGTGTCGCCCTTTTCGTCCGGCCGGTCGCTGTTGCCGGAATGATGGCGCATATGCACCCAGTGATAATAGGTCTGCGAGAAACCGATCGCGGCGGATTCCAGCAAGCTGAAGCCGTAGTTCATCCAGCGCGGCTTGAAATAGGGCGTATGGATGAAGTTGTGCGATATGCTGTTGATGTTCCAGGAAATCGACACGGCATAAAGGCTGCCGAGGATGACCGAAACCCACAAAGGGCGGCTTTCGAAGCCGACGATCAGATAAACGTCGAAAGCGAGATGCGCAACGGCAGCAAGAACCGGCGCCACATCCCATTTGGTGTGCGCAAAGATTTTCATAATCCGGTAACTCCCACGCAGGCCACGCCGGCGGTCACGAGAAACACGCCCGTCGCGTGGCGCAGGTTGATGGTTTCTTTAAAAATAATGGCGCCGGCGAATACGATCACAACGTAGCTCAGCGCCATGAGGGGAAATGCGATGGTGAGGGGAACATGCTCCAGAACCGCAGTCCAGGCAAACAGCTCCACGGCCCAAAAAACGATGCCGAGCCAGGTGACCGGCTTGGCCATCGCCGAAAGCAGAGCATGCTCGTTGGCGGACTGCTTGAAGCAGACCTCGCGAGCCGTCTCCGCCAAAATGCAGAAGAGGATCAGCCCGAGCATGGGAAGTGTCAGGATGCCGCTCATTCCATATACTCCGCCAGCACCTCAAGCAGCGCGTGATTGGCGGCGCTGTTGATGTTTCTGGTCGTTTCGGCCCCCTGCCGGACACGAGGCTGGTCGATGAAGATCTCAGCTCGCTTCATGAACTGGGTCCGCAGACCGCCAGCATAACTCGGAACAGAATAATCGCCTATGACATCCGCGCCGATGATTCGATGACGGCTGCCGATTTCGCTGATCAGAGCCAGCAGATAGGGCAGCCGCATGCGGCCCTGATCCCAGTTCGTCACGGCGTCGTCAGCGGCCAGCACATCCTTGTCGATCGTCACATAAACCGCTTCCGTGCGAATGCGGCTGAGCATGCGGTCGATGAAATTCTCCTCGCCGATCTCCGAGATCGACTTCCAGTGCAACGCACCTTTTTCCTGCCGATAGCTGGCGCCATTGCCGTAATCGGCGACGACGCGGCTCGGCGGATGTTCATAGGGGTAAAGCTCCAGCTTGCCTTCACCGAGCCAGTGCAGATTGGCACCCTTGCGCTCGGGACTGCGAAGATCGTGGCTGCAGACGCCGATCGTGATGACCTTCTGGATGTTCGAATTGGCAAGGGCGCTGTTGACCCACGAGCCGCAGTGCATGCCGCCGTCGAAGGTGACCCAATCCGGATGGTTGTCGAAATGGATCAGCGTCGCCGGACCGGGATTCCGTTCCAGTGCGCCCTCGAGAAGCAATGCGGTAATGTGATGGAAGTCGCCGGAACCCATGAAGCAGAGCTGGGGATCCTTGCCGGTTGCTGGCGTATTCTTGACGATTTCGCGACCGAGTTCGGCAAGGGCATTCTGCTTGCCCCAGAGCCGAACCGTACGCCCCGCGTTCTTGTCGAAATACTGGTGCGCGCCGGCAAATTTGCAGGCGCGCACGAAATCCGGCTGCAACTCCAATGCGTCATCGAGATGAAGAAGCAGGAGTTGCACCGTCTTATCTCCGGGCAGCGCGCGTCAGAAGCTGATCGAGCAGGGCAAGCGCCAGATCGATCTCTTCGCGAGTGATGAGCAGGTTCGGCGCGAAGGTAATGACGTTCTTGTGGTAGCCGCCGACGTCGAGCACGAGGCCGTAGGTCTTGCCGCCGACCTGAAGATCGCCCTTCATGCCTTCGTCGCACATCCAGTCCATCGTCGCCTTGCTAGGCGTGTAGCTGTCTTCCTCGCAGATTTCCATGCGCAGTGCGAGGCCGAGACCATCGACTTCGCCAACGATGGCGTGGCGCTTCTGCAGCTGCTGCAGGCCGTCGAGGAAGTGCGCGCCCTTTTCCATGATGGCGGCGCCGAAATCTTCTTCTTCCAGCATCTTCATCGTTTCGAGCGCAACGGCAGTACCCATCGGGTTGCTGGCGAAGGTCGAATGCGTGGAGCCGGGCGGGAAGATGGTCGGATTGATCAGCTCTTCACGGGCCCAGACGCCGGAAAGCGGGTTGAGACCGTTGGTGATGGCCTTACCGAACACCAGCGCATCCGGCGAAACGCCGAAATGCTCGATCGACCAGAGCTTGCCGGTACGATAGACGCCCATCTGGATTTCGTCGACGACGAGCAGGATGCCGTGATCGTCGAGCACCTTCTTCAGTTCGACGAAGAAGTTCATCGGCGGGATGACATAGCCGCCGGTACCCTGGATCGGCTCGATGTAGAAAGCGGCATATTCGGACTTGCCGGCCTTCGGATCCCAGACGCCGTTATATTCGCTCTCGAACAGGCGGGCGAACTTCTGGACGCAGTAATGACCGTACTCTTCCTTCGACATGCCCTTGGGGCCGCGGAAGTAGTAGGGGAACTCGACGAACTGCGCGCGGTCGCCGAAGTGGCCGTAGCGGCGGCGGTAGCGGTAGCTCGAGGTGATCGCCGAAGCGCCGAGCGTGCGGCCGTGATAGCCGCCTTCGAAGGCGAACATCAGGCTCTTGCCGCCGGTGTAGTTACGCACCAGCTTCAGCGAATCCTCGACGGCCTGCGAGCCGCCGACGTTGAAGTGAACGCGGCCCTTGTAGCCGAACTTGCTCTCGGCATCCCGGGCGATCATCGCAGCAAGCTCGACCTTCTCGCGGTGCAGGTACTGCGAGGCGACCTGTGGCAACACGTCGAGCTGCCGATGAGCGGCAGCATTCAGACGCTCGTTGCGGTAGCCGAAATTGACGGCGGAATACCACATCTGCAGATCGAGGAACGGCGTTCCCGTGCGATCATACACGAAGGAGCCTTCGCATCCTTCGAAGAATTTCGGCTTGTCAGTATAGTGAACCGTATCGCCATGGGAGCAATAGGCTTCCTCAAGCGCGCGCAATTCTTCTTCGGAGCGGACGGACTCGGTCGCGCCGCTGAAGGCTTCGGCTATGTTCGTTTTCATTCAATGCCTCTCGGTCAAATTCACGCTGTCTTGAAATGCGGCAGCGCACGGGAGCGTCGCTCGACGCTCGGGAGAACGGCTTCCATCTTTGGAAGCAGATCGGAAAAGTCTTCGAAACCGACATAGGGGATGTCGTTTTCTTCGCAGTAATCAACAAGCTTGGCCTTCGCGAACACGAGGTCGACCTTGTCGGAAACGCAAAAATCGCTTCGCCCGTCGCCGATATAGACCTGAAGGTCGTTGCTATCGACAACGCGACATTTGCAGACGCCGGCGCCGGACACGCAGCCCGTCGCCTGAAACGGCGGGAACAGCGAATAGGCCTCACGGCCCTGGGTAACGCTGCAGGTGAGCACGTTGGCAACGATCGGCAAGCTGTTGATGCCGTGACGCGCCAGGATCCGGCGGATGAAGTAATCGACGCCGTCGCTGACGACGGTCACGGGCAATTCGCCGCTGCGGCAATAAGAGAGGAAGCCTTCGAAGCCCGGATCGATCGACACCGTGTCGAGAAACTGGTCAAGCTCCGCCCTGCTTGCCTGAATAAGAGCGATCTGCCGGCGCATACATTCGCCCGAACCGATCTGGCCCTGCTTCCACAGCTGCTCGATATCTTCCCACTCGGAACCGGCGAAACGTGTCAACACCATATCCGTCGCGTCTTCGATGGATATGGTTCCATCAAAATCGCAAAACACCTGCATGAAATACCCTTTCGCCTTATCCCAAGTTGCGTCTAACAACCTTGGATGAGCCGGGCATGAGGGGAAAATGAAGCGAAAATGAAAAACGATGGGAAGTTGATTTTCAGCCCGCGAGCAATCTCAGGTCTACTTGCAGGCCTTTGCTCCACCGTGGCGTGGAAAGCTCGACGGTCGCTGAAAGCCGGTCCGCGGTATCGGCGACAATCGCGAGACCAAGCCCGGCGCCTTCGGTATGAAGCGTGTTGAGCCGATAGAATCGCTGGAACACCGCCTCGCGCTCCTGAAGCGGAATACCGGGCCCGCTGTCGCTGATCGAGATCTGCCCGACGCCATCGTCCGAAGAAATCACAACCCTGATCTTCCCGCCGACGGGTGTATATTTGATGGCATTGTCCAGCAGGTTGCTGACCATCATGCGCATGAGGGATTCGTCTGTCTTGACTTGAACCTCTTCGTCGCCTTCGAGCGCGACGTCGAGTTCGCGGCTGGTGATGATCTTGCCGAATTCGGCAAGCACCGACGCCACCAGATGATGAAGCGTCACCGAGGTCGGATTAAGGGGATGATGGCTCACCCTTGCCAGCCGCAGAAGCTGCTCGATGAGATAAGTGGCATTGTTGTTGCTCGCCACGAGGTCGGCAATGATTGCCTGCCGCTCGTGCTCGTTTTCGCTGTTGCCAAGCATCTGCAGGAGCAGCTTCACGCTGGCCTGCGGCGTGCGCAGCTGATGCGCGGCAAGGTCTGAAAAGCGTCGCTCCAGCGTCAGCGAGCGACCAAGCTTCTCCAGCAGCTGGTTGATCGAGCGGCCGAGCGGCAGGAGATCGCGCGGCAGGCTATCGACCGGGATGGCCGAGAGATCGTCCGGCGAGCGGGTGCGGATCTGCCGCACCAGCCCGTGGATGGTGCGCAGGCCGCTATTGATGCCGAGCCAGATCAGAAAGCCGATGACCGGTACGAGGATCAGCAGCGGGAAGAAGAGATTGAGGAGAATGTTGGAAACGAGGGTCTCGCGCAGCTCGATCTTTTCGCCAAGCTCGATCACGATGGTCGTGTTCGGAATGGGCAGCGAATAGATGCGCCAATCCTCACCGCCATAGGTCAGTGTCGTGAACCCCACCTTCTGCTGCGGCACGTCGGACAGAAAGGCCGTGCTGCTGTAGAAGCGGATCTTGCCGTCGACCCAGGCGCGAAACATATGCGCATCGGCATAGTCGTCGGCGTCCTCGTTAAAGGCCAGCTGATTGTCCATGTTGAAGTCGATGTCGTCGATCTGCTTCGCGGCATGCCCGGGCGTCTTTTCGAGCGGGTGGCGCAGCAGGCTCCAGATGACGTTGGCATCGTCGATGAGTTGGGCGTCGTAGATATTGTTAATCTCACGCGTCGCGCTATTGAAGGCGAAGGCGCCGATCACAACGATCGTCACAACGACAACGGGCGCAATGCGCAGAAACAGCTTGCGGGTGAGCGTGGAGTTGTTCATCGCTCGATCATGTAGCCTACGCCGCGGATCGATTTGATGAAATCCGTGCCGAGCTTCTTTCTGAGATTGTAGATCGTCACTTCGATCGTGTTGCTCTCGACGGTGTTTTCGGCGTCGTAGAGTGCATATTCAATATCGTTCTTGGTCACGTAGCGACCGCTGCGCTCCATCAGCAGCTTCAGGAGATGGAACTCCTTGGCCGTCGTGTGCACCGGCGTGCTGCCCTTTCGCGCAACCATGGCGGAAGGATCGACCTCCACGTCGCCACAGCGGATGACGCTTTCGGTGCGGCCGTCGCGTCGGCGGATGAGCGCACGCAGGCGGGCCAGCAATTCATCGAGATCGAACGGCTTGACCAGGTAGTCATCCGCGCCCTCGTCAAGACCCTCGACCTTCTGCCGCACGGAATCGAGTGCCGTCAGCAACAGAACCGGCACAGAATTGCCGCGCTGCCGGATGTGCCTCAAAACCTCCATGCCGCCGAGCCGCGGAAGATTGATGTCCAGGACGATCGCCGCGAAATGCGAATGCTCGGCAGCTTCCAGGCCAGACTCGCCATCGCGCATCCAGTCGACACCATAGGCGTGCTTCTCCAGGGCCTTCTTCAGCGAGGACCCAAGGATATTGTCGTCTTCAACAAGCAAAACGCGCACGCTCGACCCCATTTAGCCGAAAATTCTGTAGGGCATGATGCCGAAAAGTGTAAACGGTTTTCGGACGCCGTCATGCTCTACTTGTTTGATTCTAGAACGAATTCAGATTTTAGGTCGAACGGGCCTAGAATTATCCGGTTCTAGCAGATGCGGCCGCAATTGGCGTGGCCTTGTGGCAAAGCTATGACGGATCATTTCCGTATGGCAAGAGCATCGGCCTCTTTGATCTCGAAACACGGGTGCCACGATCCACATTCGGCCTCCCGGCGGCTACTGACGCAACCTCCGCATGGATGCTTCCAAGGCGCTGAATATCCGCGCGTCGGTCGATTGCGCAACGTTGAAACGCATGAAGCTGCCGGCATTGTCGGCCATGCTGAAAACATTGCCCGGGGCAAGGACAATGCCTTCGGCAACGCACGCCCGGGCGACATCGGCTGCATTCGTCCCTTCGGGAAGCCGGCACCAAAGGAACATGCCCGCTTGCGGCTTCAACCATGGAATGATGCCGATCGCCTCCAGCCGCGCCGTCACGTCGCTCATGGTCTTGGCAAGTCGGACGCGCAATGCCTCCACATGCTTGCGATAGCTGCCATCCTTCAATGCGTGATAAACGAGCTCGGCCGATAATTGTCCGCAGCTGAAGCTGCTTGCGACCTTGAGATCGACGAGCCCGTCGATCCAATCCCGCCGCGCCGCGATGAAGCCGCATCGCACCGAGGCGGAGAGCGTCTTTGAAAAACTGCCGATATGGATCACCCGGTCGAGCCCGTCATAGGCAGCAAGGCGTGGGGCCGCGACATCCTCGAGATCGGCGAAGATATCATCCTCGATGATGATGAGATCGGAGGCATCCGCCAGTTTCAGCAGGCGATGCGCCGTCACGGGCGAGAGCACGGCGCCCGTCGGATTGTGAATGGCCGAGTTGGTGATGTAGAGCCGAGGCTTGTGCCGCTCGAGCGCCTGGCCGAACAGATCGACATCCGGCCCCGTCGGCGTAAAGGGTACGGTGACCACGTTGGCCCGATGCGCGCGCAGCAGCGCATGAAAATTGAAATAACAGGGGTCGTCGACCAGCACGGTATCGCCCGGCTCAAGCAGGAAGCGACACAGCAGATCGATCGCCTGCGTACCGGACTCCGTCAGCAGAATCTGATCCGGCGGCACGGTAATGCCGTGATCGCCGAGACGCCTGGCCAGAAGCTGCCGCAGCGGCGGCAGACCGAGCGGCGTCCCGTAATTGGCAAGCGCCCCGACATCCCCACGCGCCAGTGTCCGCATCGCGCGCCGCAGCGCCGCCTGCGGCAGCCAGGAGGGCGGAAGCCAACCGCAGCCGGGCTTCAAGACATCGTCGCCCACCTCGAGCGACTGACGCGAGATCCACAGCGGATCGACATTGCGATCCGAGTTCGCGTCGGCCTCAGACAGCAGGAGCGGCGGCAACGGGCCACACACATAGAAACCCGAGCCCGGCCGGGACCGGATCACGCCTTCGCCAGCAAGCCGTTCATAGGCCTCGACCACGGTAGAGACCGATACCTGCATCGTCTTGGCGAAGCTTCTTACGGAGGGAAGCCGCGCCCCCGGCACCAGGCTGCGCGCCGCGATTCGATCCGAAATCGCCGCCATTACCCCTTCGATGCGGGTGCCGCCAAGAGTCTCTGTTGCCGACAGATTACCCATTCGTACTGCATCCATATCCATAACAGTTCGCATGAATTGTACTGCACTGTCTCTGGTTTGACCAGACGAACTCGCCGATACCGCGAGGGAGCAAGAAGGAGCATATAAATGGACAAGGCGACGGCAGGATGGGTCTATGGACTGATCGGGGTGGTGATCTTCAGCGGATCACTGCCGGCGACGCGCGTGGCCGTCATGGACTTCGACCCGCTGTTTCTGACCGTTGTCCGCGCGGTCATCGCCGGCCTGCTGGGTCTGGGGCTGCTACTCCTCTTTCGCGAAAAGCGGCCCGTGCGCAGCGATATCGTGCCCTTGGTGATCGTATCGCTCGGTTGCGTGATCGGCTTTCCTTTGCTGACGGCGCTGGCGCTCAAGCATGTAACCTCGGCACATTCCATCGTCTTCATCGGATTGTTGCCGCTCGCCACAGCCATCTTCGGCGTCTTGCGCGGCGGCGAACGTCCGCGTCCGGCCTTCTGGATCTTTTCCGCCATCGGCAGTGCGCTCGTCAGCGGCTATGCGCTCGGACAAGGCGTATCGGCGTCGCCGGTCGGCGATCTCCTGATGCTGGCGGCCGTCCTTATCTGCGGTCTCGGCTATGCCGAAGGAGCGGTTCTGTCGCGCCGGCTCGGCGGCTGGCAGGTCATCTGCTGGGCGCTCGTCCTGTCCCTGCCGGTTACGATCGCGCTCTGCTTCGTCACCATGCCGCACAGCATCGTCGGCATCGGCGGCCCCGCCTGGATCGGCCTTGGCTATGTTTCGCTCTTCAGCATGCTGATCGGTTTCGTCTTCTGGTATCGCGGCCTCGCCCAAGGCGGCATCGCAGCCGTCGGCCAGCTGCAGTTCCTCCAGCCCTTCTTCGGCTTTGCGCTTGCTGCTGCATTGCTCAAGGAAAGCGTCAGCTGGTCCATGCTCGTCGTGACGATCGCCGTCGTCGGCTGCGTCGCAGGCGCCAGGAAGTTCGCACGCTGAACCGGCACGCCAGCTCCAATCACGCCGCTTGACTTTCTAAACCGATCGGTCTATTAAAAACTAATTGGTTTAGAAGGAGCGTATCATGCAGACCCCTCTTGCCCCGCCATTCACTCTTGAAACCGCGATCGCCAAAGTCCGCATGGCGGAAGACGGCTGGAACAGCCGGGACCCCGAGCGCGTCTCCATGGTCTATACGGAAGACAGCCAATGGCGGAACCGCGCAGAATTCCCGCGCGGTCGCAAGGAAATCGTCGAATTCCTGACACGCAAATGGGCAAGGGAACTCGATTACCGGCTGATCAAGGAACTCTGGGTCTTCGACGGCAACCGTATCGCCGTGCGCTTTGCCTATGAATGGCACGACGACAGCGGCCATTGGTTCCGCTCTTACGGCAACGAAAACTGGGAATTCGATACTGACGGCCTGATGCAGCGCCGTTTCGCCTCCATCAACGACATGCCGATCAGGGAAGAAGACCGGAAGTTCCATTGGCCGCTCGGCCGCCGACCGGACGATCATCCCGGCCTTTCGGAACTCGGCCTCTGAGATGGTGCGCACCGTCTTCGAAAAAGCCGATGCCATTGCCCTTGTCGCCGAGGTCTTTCGCGAGCTCGGCTATGAGGGGGCATCGATGAGCGAGATTACCGCCCGCACGAAACTGTCCAAAGGCAGCCTCTATCACTTCTTTCCCGGTGGCAAGGAAGAGATGGCAGCGGAGATCATGGCTCATATCGACGGCTGGTTCGTGACGGAAATGTTCAGACCGCTCGAAGAGGAGGAGCCGAGCGTCGCCATTTCCCGCATGTGGGAGACGGCGGAAGGCTACTTCCGTTCCGGCCGCCGCATCTGCCTGATCGGAGCTTTCGCCCTTGACGACACCCGAGACCGTTTCCCAAGCGTGATTCAGGGCTATTTCCAGCGCTGGATTGACGCGCTTGCCGGATCTTTGATCAAAGCCGGACTGCGCGACGGCGAAGCGAAGGCACTGGCAGAGGACGCCGTTATCGGTATCCAGGGTGCATTGACGCTCGCCAGAGCCCTTTGCGACGACGCCATATTCGACAGAACCCTCACAAGACTGAAGCTGAGAATGGAAGCCGCATTGAAATAGGCCGGGGACCAAATCGAATCACCCGCTTTCATGCGACGCGCGCACCGGGAACGAGTGACCTCTAAGGGGCCAAACACCTGCTGAACTCGCGGGATCGATGGCAAGATCTGATTATGAACGGTGCATAAGACCCTGATCTTAAACAATCCTCCATAAATATGTGGCATTGTTAACCATGTTTGATTTGCAACTATCCAAGCTCCCATGTTCAGCAGGAAATGGGAGCGCCGAGGAGACGGATAGACGATGCTGCAGCAGGTAAACGAAACCGACGACGCACTGATCGATCGCTTGCAACGGTCCGCGTTCGAATATTTCATGCTTCATACCAATCCGGAAAACGGACTGGTGGCCGATACATCGATCAAGACGAGCCATTGCAGCATCGCCGCAGTCGGCTTCGCACTGTCGAGCTATCCGGTTGCGGTGGAACGCGGATGGATCAGTCGGGCCGACGCCGCCAAGCGCGTGCTGACCACGCTCGATTTCCTCGCCGACAGCCAGCAGGGCACCGAGCGCGGCGCCACCGGCCATCGCGGCTTCTACTACCACTTTCTCTACATGGAGACCGGCAAGCGCGCCTGGAACAGCGAGCTTTCAACCATCGACAGCGGTCTGTTTCTGATCGGCGTATTGACGGCGGCAGCCTATTTCACCGGCAATAGCCAGACCGAGCAGGATATTCGCAAACAGGCGAAATTCCTCTACGAACGCTGCGATTGGCATTGGGCTCTGAACAGGGGACCAACGATCAGCATGGGCTGGAAGCCGGGAAGCGGTTTCCTGCGCTGGCGCTATCAGGGCTATGACGAGGCGATCTTCCTCTATGTTCTGGCGCTCGGCTCGCCGACGCACCCGATCCCACCGTCAAGCTACGATGCGTTCGCCTCGACCTATACGTGGATGATGTTCCAGGAAACGCCCTATCTGTATGCCGGGCCGCTGTTCATCCATCTGTTCTCCCACGCCTGGATCGACTTCCGCGATATCCGCGACAAGCACGTTGCCGAAAAGGGTGTTGATTATTTCCGCAATACGCAGACGGCAATATCAGTCCAGCGTGACTATACGGACCGCAATCCGAACCATTTCGCCGGTTACGGGAAGGATATATGGGGCCTCTCGGCCTGCGATGGTCCCAATCAGACGGGTACGAAACATAGTCTGCGTTATGCTCCGAAGCTTCTAGGTTATGCCGCCCGTGGCGCACCGCTCGGACCCGATGACGGCACGATCGCGCCATGGGGCCCGCTGTCCTGCCTACCCTTCGACCGTCAGGCCGCGCTCGACGGCACGAAGGCGCTGCTTTCGAACTATCCCAACCTGCTGCTCGACGGCCGCTTCCCCGGCGGTTTCAATCCGAGCGTCAAAGGTCCTGGCGTCGAAGGCTGGGTGGACGACCGCTCGGTCGCGCTCGACCAGGGCTTGCTGGTCATGATGATTGAAAATGCCCGCACGGGCATGATCTGGAACCTGATGCGCCAGTCGCCGATCCTTCGCACCGGCCTTGAACGCGCGGGCTTTACCGGTGGCTGGCTGAACGAAAAGCCAGCTGTCGCGTGATTTGAAGATCACCAGCCGGTCTCGGTGCTCGCACTTATCCCCTCACCATAACCCTCTCCCCGCGGGGAGAGGGCTGGGATCTGGGGCCATATCTAGCAACACGGCAAAACATCGCTCCCCCCATCATCTCTCCAGCACTTCAAAGCCGCCTGATCGCCTCGATCACCTCATCCTCGACGGTGATGCCCTCGGCCAGGGCAAGACGCCGTAACGTCTGACCGCGCCGACCGGGCAGGCGGACATCGGGATCTCGGGTGATCTCATCTGCAAGCCGGGCCAGCCGATGCGCGGTATCGGCGGTGCTCGTTGCGGCGGGATTGATGGCTATGATTGTATGGCCGAGCGCCGGCGGCGCTCCCTTATCGTCGAAGAGCGAAGAGGCTTCGAAGGCGTAGTTGGCGCCGGTGAGGCCAGCCGCGAGAATTTCGACCATGAGAGCAAGGGCGGCGCCCTTGGCATCGCCGGAGGGAGCCATAGTGCCCTCAAGCGCCTCTTCGGCGCTGGTGGTCGGCCTTCCCTCACGGTCGAAAGCCCAATCCGCAGGAATGGGAGCGCCCTGCTGCCGCGCTGCCATCACCTTGCCGCGCGCCACCTTCGAGAGCGCGAGATCGATGACGATAGGATCCTCGCCGAGAAGCGGCGCAGCAAAGGCGATGGGATTTGTGCCGAAAACCGGCCTCCTGCCGCCCCAAGGCGCCATGGCTGCCGGCGCGTTGGCAACCATCAGTGCCACCAGTCCCAGATCGGCAAAGCGCTCCACGGTCAGGCCCATGACACCGGCATGGTGGGAGCGATTGATGGCTGCAAGCGCAATCCCCTGCTCGCGGGCGATACCCGGAAGCTCGGCAACGGCAAGATCGAGCGCCGGATAGGCATAGCCATTGCCGGCATCGATACGCAGCACGGAGGGAAACGGCCTGTTCTTCTCCGGCACGGCGAAACCATCGGCCTTACCGGCGTTGGCCTGCCCCGCATAGGCGAGCACGCGGCGCAGGCCATGGCCTTCCTGCCCGGCAGCCTCTGCCGCCACCAATGCCACTGCCACGGAGCGGGCATTCTGCGCACTCACCCTGTTGCGCCGCAGCGCCTCCACGACCAGCGTTTCGGCTTCGAGGAGCGACAGGTGCATGATGTGAAACCTTAAAAAGAAGGAGAGCAGAGGCTTTCTACGCCTTCACTCTCCTTATCGCAATGCAGCAAGGCGCCGGCCATTCCATTTGCGCCGCATCGTCATCGGCAACTTGCCCTTCCCGTGGCGGTGGCGCGTTCTTTTAAACCCTGGCGCCGACGAAATGCGCGGCCTGGGCGCCGGCCTCGTACCACATCTCTTTCACTGTCCTGAAACTCGGCTCGATGACATCAGTCACCGGCAGCGGCAAATCGGATTCGGGGACATGTCCAAGGACGTGACCGGCTAGCACCTTGCCGAAGACAGTTCCTGGCGCGATGCCGCGGCCATTGTAGCCGGAAAAGCCGACGACATTCGGCGCAAACCTGTGAAAGCGTGGCAGCGCGTTGTCGGTCATGCCGATCTTGCCGTACCACTCGCATTCGAAGGGAATGTCGCCGAGTTGCGGGAAGAGTTTCCTCAGCGATCGCCGCGCCCAGTTCTTGTGCACCGAAAGGCCGGTGTTGCGCAGCGCCCCGACACTGCCGAACACCAGCCGGCCAGCCTGATCCATGCGGAAAGACGACAGGATTTCCTTGGTATCCCAGGCACCTTCGCGGCCGGGCAGCACGGACTTTCTAAGATTGTCGCCAAGGGGCACGGTGGCGAAATTGAAATAGGGCAGATGCACCTGCTCGTTTCGCACCTGCTCCCAAGGGCCTGTGCTGTATGCATCCGTCGCGACGACGATCCAATTGGCGCTGACCTTGCCGCCGTCTGTCGTTACAAGCCATTTCGTGCTGCTCTTTTCCGTTGCCGTGACGCGGCTGCTGGTGTGAATGGCAACGCCGGCCTTGGTGACGGCATGGGCAAGGCCGCGCGCATAGGCAAGCGGCTGCAGCGTGCCGGCACGCATGTCGAGCAGGGCCCCGGCATAGGCGGAGCTGCCGATGCGGCGCTCCGTCTCTTTCGCATCGAGCACCGTCACCGGCGCACCGCGCTTGCTCCACTGGCGCGCCCGCTCTTCGATCTCCTTCAACCCCTCCTGTCCGACGGCGCAGTGCAACGTGCCCTCGCGCTCGAGCTCGCAGGCGATGCCATGCTTGTCGATCAGCTCCATAACCAGTCGCGGCGCATTGCCGAGAAGATCGAGGAGCCGTTCGCCATGAACGGCGCCAAGCTCGCCGGGCAGATCGTCCGGCATCACCCACATGCCGGCATTGATGAGACCGACATTGCGCCCGGCCCCGCCGAAGCCGATTTCGTTTGCCTCCAGCAACACGACGCTGCTGCCCGCTTCGGCAAGATGAAGCGCCGACGACAAGCCGGTATAGCCACCGCCGACCACGACGACATCGGCCGAAACCTGACCGGATAGCGGCTTCGTCACCGGCGGTTGCGGCGCGGTTTTTTCCCAGAGACCGTGAGAGCGGGGGTCATTCAGCATGAAATCGGTCCAATCGACGGAGACAATTCAGCCACTGTAGCGTTCCGTTTCCGGTTGCGAAAGCGGCAAGAACGACATCCGGTAAGCGGAGCATGATGCCGAAAAGTGTGGGCGGCTTTTGAACGATATCATGCTCCAGCTCCTTGGTTCCGGAGCGGATTCAGATTTTAGATCGAACAGACCTAAAATCATCCGGCTCTGGAGAAAAACTTGCGTGGCCACGGCGCTTTCGAGCATTATAGGGAAACGCTGGCCGCCGTTTCGGCCGCCGAAAGAACCAGGACAATCTCATGAAGCCCATTTTCGTTCAGCTCCAATGCGCCCCCGGTAAAACCTATGAGGTCGCCGACGCAATCTATCAGACGGAGCTGGTGTCGGAACTCTATTCCACCAGCGGCGAATACGACCTGCTGATGAAAGTCTACATCGCCGAGGAGCAGGATATCGGCAAGTTCATCAACGACCACATCGCCAATATCCCCGGCATCATCCGATCGCTAACAACTCTGACCTTCCGAGCGTTCTGAAAGGATGAGGTGAGGGGCGATGCGAATCGCCCTGTCACCTCACCTCGCCAGCGCACTGCTCTCCAGCATCTGCTCCGTCATTAACCCTCTTGCCCGAAACAGCGTGGCCCCCACCCGCGATTAAGCCCTTTTTAACCGCCCGGGTGATCTGCTTTGCCGACTGATCAACAAGCGGCGCGCTGCAGCGTCGGGCTGCCGGCGCTTCGCGTGGCATAGGGGTCGAGGGTGGATCGATGACATCGGCTGTTGCGGATAATCAGGCGAACAGGCAGGCCGCGCCGCTGATCGTGCATGTCGTGCGCCAGTTTCTGCCGAACAAGGGTGGCCTGGAAGATGTCGTTGCCAATCTCTGCCGGCAGCTGATCGCCCGTGGTTATCGCGTGCGCGTCGTCACCTGCAACAGCCTGTTCTCCGATCCCGGCCGTGAATTGCCGGCCAACGAAACCATCGACGGGATTGAAATCGTCCGCATTCCCTGGTCAGGCTCCACCCGCTATCCGTTAGCGCCGCAGGCTTTCCGTCATATCGCCGACGCAGACCTTGTGCATGTCCATGCCGTCGATTTCTTCTTCGACGCGCTCGCCTGGGGCAAGCTCATGCACGGCCGTCCCATGGTTGCCACGACGCATGGCGGCTTCTTCCACACATCCAAATACGCTGCGATCAAGAAGATCTGGTTCAACACGGCGACAAGGCTTTCGGCACTCGGCTACAACTCCGTCATCTGTTGCAGCCAGTCCGACGCCAAGCTCTTTTCCAAGATCGCCAAAAGCCGCGTCCGTCTTATCGAAAACGGCGCCGATGTGACCAAATTCGCCAATTGCGCTGCCCTGGAGGCACGTCGCCGCATCGTCACCATCGGCCGGTTCTCGGTCAACAAGCGGCTCGATCGTATGCTCGACGTCATGAAGGTGCTGGCTGCCCGCCACACCGACTGGCATCTCGATATCATCGGCGCAGTCTCGGATCTCGACCGGCCGACGCTCGAAAGGGAAATCGCCGTTCGTGGCCTGGAGCGGAACGTCTCCTTGCATGTGTCGATCGACGAATGCTCGATCCGCAACATCATCGCCCGCGCATCGCTTTTTGCATCCGCGTCGGAATATGAAGGCTTCGGCCTGGTGGCGATCGAGGCGATGAGCGCTGGTCTCCTGCCCGTTCTGAACACCAACGAAGCCTACAAGGCGATGGCCGAAACCCATCCGGCCCTGATGCTCTCGGATTTCTCCGATCCGCACGCAGCGGCCGATAGCCTGACCGCAGCTTTCGAACGCCTTCAGGCCGACGACCTCACCCTGCGGCAGGAATTGCTGCGCGATGCCCGAGCCTATGCCTGGGACGAGGTGGCGCAACGCTATATGGATGTCTATGCCGAAACGCTGACGCCGAAAGGCACGCCGCCTCAGTTGCTGCGCCAGCGTGGCCAGGCCGCATAACCTTCCAGGATCCCCACGAGCCAGGCGCGCCTGTAACGCGCGGCATCAAGATTGAAACGGACCAGAGCCAAAAGCCAGCCGATAAGGGGCCGAAGCAACCGATACGCCACATAAGGCAACGGAAAGGCTTGCTTGCGAATGAGCGCACCGAAGCCCCGCCCGTATTTGCGCGCCCGCTCGACCTGTCGCGGACCATAATCCGTTGTGACCCGGTCGTGATGAACGATCAGGTTCGGGAAGAACCTCACCCGCTTGCCGACGGCCAGAGCCCGCAACAGAAAATCTGCCTCTTCGCCGCTCTGAAAGGGGGAGTGCGAGCCGACGCCAAGATTTTCATCGAAACCGCCAATTTCGGCAAGCGCAGCACCGCGCACGAAGATCCCGTTCGAGTTGCCGCACTTGAGATAGTTCCAACGGGTCAATGCGAGCTCCACCTCGCCGGTCGGACTGACGGAGGATATCCCTTCTGCATCCAGCGTCCGGCCGGTGACGATCGCAAGCTCCGGATGATTGATGAACAACGTCTCGGCGATGACGAGCGTATCAGGCTCGTACCAGCAATCGTCATCCGGAAAACAGACATAGTCGCCCTTGGCGACCGCAATGCCATTGTTGCGTGCCCGCGAAAGTCCTTTTGGCGACCGGATGTGCCGGATGGTGAATTGAGCCACGAAACATTCGATGAGGGTATGGAGACGATCATCGACATTCTGGTCGACAACGATCACCTCGAAATCGCGATGGCGTTGATCGACCAGCGAGCGAAACAGGCGCTCGAGCTGGTCGAAGCGATCGACCGTGCAGACGATGAGGCTGAACAACGGAACCCTCCGGGCAAGTCCGATGCGGCCAACATCAGAGGAGCGAATATTAGCCGAAGTAAAAAGTGAACTTGGTGCAGCATTAAACCCTAAATATTAAGGCATATGAAATAAAGCTGACGCTATCTCCACGAAGAGCCGACATGTGCATTGAGTTTCGGCGAATTGAGGGACGGTCATCTTCATGACGAAGAGCATCATGGCAAATTCGGTATTGAACGCAGTGGCGGGTTTGAGCCTGCTCGCGACCGGCTTTGCATGTTCGATCATCGCCGCGCGCCTGCTCGGCCCGGAAGCCAACGGTATCATCGCCTTCTCACTGTGGCTGACGACGACGGGAGCGCTCGTTGCCGAGCTCGGCGCCGGCGTTACCTTGCTGCGCCTCCTGCCGCAATTGAAGGGAAGAGGCTATTCGACGGAGGAGCGGCTGGGCTTTGCCGCCTATCTCCTGCAGCCGACGATTCTTGCCACGGTAGTCCTGCTCGTTGGCTATACCGCCTATTATTGGGATACGGAGCGATTGCATTGGGCCGGCGACGCATCCGCGGTCGTTGCCATCACCGGCGTCTTCTTCGTCCTTCAGTCGCTCGGTGCCTATAGCAAGAATTACCTGATCGGCGAGCAGCAGCTCGGCGTATTCCTGCGCCTCACCCTGATGAGCTCGGGGTTGCAGCTCGTAACCGTACTCATCGGCGCGATCTTCTATGGCGTGAGCGGCGCCCTTGCCGGCTACGCGATCGGCCAGCTGCCGATGTTCTTCGCAACACTCAGGATCGCCATCGCCCGCAAAAACAGCTGTGGCGTCGGGCTCGCCTCGCTCGTCAGCTCCTCGCTTGTTCTTTCCGTCGAGCTCATCAACAGCTCGATCTTCCTAAACCGCATCGAGCTGTTGTTCCTGCAACATTACTGGGGCATCGAAGCTGTCGGCTTCTATGCCGTCGGCCTGTCGCTCGCCAATCTGGCACTGCAGCTTCCGGTGCAGCTGAGCGGCAGCCTGCTGCCCTATTATTCCGAGCAGATGCATGCCCGCGCTTCCGACAAGCTGCCGGTGCATGTTTTTGCCGGCGTGGCGCGTAGCTTGGCCTACATCACCCTGCCGATGAGCTTCGGCCTTGCCGCCATCGCTCCCGAGCTGGTCGTGACGATCTTCGGCAAGCCCTTTGAGCCGAGCGGCAGCATGGTGGCGCTGCTATCACTGACCGCGGCACCCTACGTCGTCATGCAGATCTGCACGCAATATCTCTATTCACTCGATCGCGTGCGTGAGCGCACCATTATCGGCCTCGTCGGAAGCGTGGTCATGGTCGCTGGCTGCTTTATCGCCGTGCCCTTCTATGGTGGCGAAGGCGCAGCGCTGGTGCGCTTTCTCGCCTTCACCGCCATCTGCCTGCTGATGGTGCGACGCATGGAGTTCGAGGGATCGACGCGCGGAATGCTGATCAACCTCGCCAAGGTGACGATTGCAGCCATCTTTTGCGCCGCAGCCGCCTACAGCTTCGTTCAAGCCCTGCCGGGTATTGCAGGGCTGGTGGGCGCCGTCATTGCAGGTGCCCTCGCCTATGGCATCGCTCTCAGGTTGTTGAAAGCCGTGCCGGCCGAGGACATTGACGTCCTCCAGAGAATTGCGGCACGACTGCCCGCCCGGGCACATCCGATTGCTATTCATGCTCTGGCGTTGCTGGCGCCGCGCCGAATGTGAGGAGAAGTTAATGGCTGGTTGGGGAGCCGCCGGAGATCGAAATGAAGCGAGAAAGATAAGATCGGCAGCAATGCCCGTCACCTTCGCCGGAACGGTCGGGCTGTTCATGGCCGCCGCCAAGCCATCGACAGGCACGGCGGTGCTGTTTCTCAGCCCTTGGGGCTTCGAAGAAATGTGCGTCCGCAAGTTCTGGCGGATTCTCGCGGAAGATCTCGCTGATATCGGCATAGCCAGCCTGCGTTTCGACTATGCCGGCACTGGCGATGCTCTTGATGTCCTGGATGGCGGCGAAGGTTTGTCGCCATGGGAAGACACGGCGTTTGCCGCCGCGACAAAGTTGAAGTCGCTCTCCGGCTGCGAACGGCTGATCCTCATCAGCCAGGGCCTCGGCAGCACCCTCGCCGCTCCGCTGGCGGAACGGCTTTCCAATATCGACGGCATTGCCTTTCTCGCACCCGTCATCTCGGGGCGGGCGCATTTGCGCGAATTGGCAATCTGGTCGAAGATGATCGACGAGAGCATGGGGCTTTCTGAAACGCAACGGCAGACGGAAGGCGTTACCGTTGCCGGCCTGCGAATGCCGGACACTGTCGCCGACGCCGTCAAGAAACTCAATCTTATGAACCTTGCCGGGCTCGCAACGCCGAACTGCCTGGTGCTGACGCGGCCTAATCGGCCCGGCGACGCGGACTTTGCCTGTCATGTCAAAGCACTGGCTCCGCATGTCGATCAGGCTGAATATGAAGGCTACGACGAGCTGGTGTCCAACCCGACTATCGCCGTGATGCCGGCGGAGACCGGCCGCGCGGTCGTGGCATGGACAGGATCGATCGCCGGCCAAGCCCATGCCGTAGCGTCGGTCGGCTTCGAGGCAGCGAGCGTCGCACCTCTCGTCGGTGACGGCTTTGCCGAGACGCCGCTGCGTTTCGGCAGAGACCATCGCCTCTTCGGCATTCTCTGCGAGCCCGAGGGCAAACGGACAGGCGCTACGGCGCTGCTGCTGACCACCGCCTATGACAGGAATGCCGGCTGGGGGCGCATGTCTGTCATCATGGCCCGCGCGCTTGCCTGCGACGGCATTGCTTCGCTGCGCTTCGACACCGCCAATGTCGGGGATAGCCCGCCGCTTCCAGATGCACCGGAGCAGGTGCTCTATTCACGGGAGCAGCAGCACGACGTCGCCGAAGCGCTCGACTTGCTGGAAACCCGCAAGCTTCTCCCGGCCTTTGTCGTCGGCCGCTGCAGCGGCGGTTATCTGGCCTTCCAGGCCGCGGTGCACGATGCCAGATGCCATGGCCTCGTGACGGCCAATCCCTACAGCTTCTCCTGGGACGAAAGCCGATCGGTCGATGAAGCCCTGCGCTTCGCGCCACGATCCCTCGAAACCTACGGGCGGAAATTCCTGCAACTGGAAACGCTGAAGCGGCTGATTGGCGGGCAGATCGACGCGAAAAGCGCCCTGCGCAACCTTGCTACAGTGCTGAGCCGTCGTGCGGCGCGTTCGGCCCGCAGGCTGCTCGGCGTGCTGCCTTTCCTCGCCGGCACGCAAGGGCCAGTCATCAATGGCTTCCGCACGCTCTCCAAACGCCGGGTCGACATGTCGCTGATCTATAGCGCCCACGACATCGGTCTCGATCATCTCCATGAACATTTCGGACAAGATGCCTCCGGCCTGAAGCATTTCCCGGGGATACGTCTCACGCTCATTGCCGAGGCAGATCACAATCTGACCCCGCCCAATGCGCGCAGGATCTATCTGCAGGAGGTGAAGGAGATGGGATTGAGGCTTGGAAAGGCTTGAATCTCGACTGCAATCATCGCCCGCAATACTCGCCATCTCAGGCCGTTGTTGTATAGTTAGTCCATGAGGCTCCTGATCGTCGAAGACAACCGCGAACTGGCGTCCTGGCTCGGCAAGGCGCTGCGTCAGGCGCAGTATGTCGTCGATATCGCCTATGACGGCGAGGATGCAGAGCACATGCTGAAGGTCGCAGCCTATGCTGTTGTCATTCTGGACCTCTCACTGCCGAAAATGGACGGGCTGACGGTGCTGAAACGCCTGCGCCAGAGCGGCAACAAGGTGCCGGTCATCATCCTGACGGCCAATGCCAGCCTCGACGGCCGGGTGGCCGGCCTTGACAGCGGCGCCGACGACTACCTCGCCAAGCCTTTCGAGATTGCGGAACTCGAGGCGCGCATACGTGCAGCCGTACGCCGCGGCCACGACCGCGCCGCTCCCGAGATCGCTGTCGGCGACTTGCTGTTCGATGGCGGAACCAGGCAATTCTACCTTGGCGGCGAAGCGCTGTCGCTGACCCCACGCGAACATGCCGTGCTCGAGCACCTCATCATGAAGGCCGGAACGACCGTCACCAAGACGACCCTCTCGGAGAGCATCTTCGGCTTCGACGATCTTGCCGATACCAGCGCCATCGAAATCTACGTCCATCGCGTTCGCAAAAAGCTCGAAGGCAGCACCGTGCAGATCGCGACGCTGCGCGGCCTGGGTTACCTCCTTCGCTATGCGCAATGAGGACGCTCCCCCGGCAAAAGGGCATCTCAGCCGAACTATTCGGGCATTGACGAGCAGTCTGCGCGCCCAATTGTTCGCCTGGGTGGTGCTGACATTGATCGGGGCGATCTGCGTCAATCTCTATCTCAGCTTTCGCTCGGCCGATGTCACCGCCAAGCTCGTCACCGACCGCATGCTGCTCGCCTCAGCCCGCGTCATTGCCGAGGCCGTGCATGTCGATCCCAACGGCAATGTCCAGCTCGACATTCCGCCGTCTGCACTGGAAATGTTTGATACGGGCTATGGCGATCGCGTCTTCTATCAGGTGGTGACCGCCTGGGGGAACCTCATAGCCGGCTATCCGGGTCTGCCGCGACCGAAGCGGCAGCAAACCGGCGAGGATATGACGTTTCGCACCGACGGGATGCGGCTGATGATGCTGGATCATCCGATCGTGGGGCTTGGTCAGGACAGCACCATTTCCGTTACGGTCGCCGTCACCCATCACAGCCAGTACGCGATGCGGCGTAGGCTGTGGCTCTCGGATTTTACCAAGCAGCTCGTGCTGGTGCTGATCGCCGGCCTCGTCACCATCCTCGGCCTGCAGCGTGGCCTGTCACCGGTGCTGCGGTTGCGCGACGCCGTCCGCGAACGCGGCCGCGAGCGGCTGGATCCGCTTGAACCGGACATGGTACAGAGCGAACTGCGCCCCTTGGTCCACGCCCTCAACGATCACATGGAACGCGTGCAGAACCAGATGGCGGCGCAACGCCGCTTCGTCTCCAACGCCGCCCATCAGCTGCGCACGCCGCTTGCCCTCATCTCGACGCAGGCAAGCGTGGCCGCACGCGAAACGGATGATCGCAGCCGCGACGAGGCGCTCGCCGCTCTGCGCTCCAGCACCCGGCATGTGACGCGGCTAGCGAGCCAGCTCCTGACACTCTCCCGCGCCGAGCCCGGCAGCCGCCGGCCGCGAAACGACACGATCGATCTCGCGGAAACGGCCCGGCAGGTGCTGCAGATCCTGGCGGAGGAAGCGCTGCGCCGAAATATCGACCTCGGGCTGGAAGCGGACGAAACACCGGTGCATGTCGAGGGCGACGGCACGATGCTGCGCGAGATGGTGGTCAATCTCGTCGACAATGCCCTGCGCTATACGCAGGCCGGCGGGCGGGTGACGGTCGGCATCGGGCGAGAAGGCGACACCGCACTGCTCTGGGTGGAAGATAACGGGCCGGGCATTCCGGAAGCCGAGCGCACCCAGGTGTTTGAACGCTTCTACCGCATCATGGGCACCGAGCCGGAAGGCAGCGGCCTGGGGCTTGCCATCGTCCGCGAAGTCGTCGACGGCGCCGGCGGCTCGGTTGCCCTTGGCGACGCGGCCGACGGCGGCCTAGTGGTCCGCGTGCGACTGCCGGCTGTTTGAGAGTGGTTCTCCATCACCCGCCCTCGTGGTTCGAGGCTTCGGCCTCATGGCCTGCGCGCCTCACCATGAGGGCTAACCCTCCGTGCAAAGCCGGATATTGACTCCGTCATGAGCTGCAGCACTCGCTCCACCCTCACCCTGAGGAGCGAAGCCTCGAAGGGCGAGGGTGGCCCCCGCCTTCTCACTGACAAAAAAGGGCCGGGCAAGATGCCCGGCCCCTGGCCTTGGGAGGTACCAGTAATTGACGGCTTAGTGCGTATCGAGGCTCTGCTGCGGACGCCAGCGGGTGATGTGGTTCTCGATGAGTGTCATCACGTATTCGGCGCCGAGCGTCACGATCATCACCAGAATGATCGCAGCATAGAGGCCGGCCGCGTCATAGGTGCCCTTGGCGATGGAGATGAGATAACCGATACCGGCCAACGAACCGACAAACTCGCCGACGATCGCACCGATGATGGCGAAGGAGAACGAGACGTGCAGGCTGGCGAAGATCCAGCTCATCGCCGATGGCAGGATGACGTTGCGGGTGACCTGCCAGTTGGACGCGCCGAGAATGCGGGCATTGGCGATCATGTTGCGATCGGCTTCCCGCACGCCCTGAAAGGCGTTGGCGAATACGACGAAGAACACCATGATGAAGGCAAGCGCCACCTTGGAAGGCAGGCCCAGACCCATGATCATCACGAAGATCGGTGCGAGAACGACGCGCGGGATCGAGTTGATCGCCTTGATGTAGATCGACAGGATATCGGAAGCCAGCTTGTTGCGCCCAAGAGCGACGCCGACAAGCACGCCGGCCACGGAGCCGATGACGAAGCCGATCAACGCTTCTTCCATGGTGACGCCGAGATGATACCAGAGCGAGCCGCTTTCGGTGCCCTCGGTGATCCACTCCCACATGCGCATCGCGATGCCGTAAGGGCTGGAATAGAAGAAGGGGTCGATCCAGTGCAGGTCCGAGGCGATCTGCCAGAGACCAAGGATGGCGGCGAGAATGGCGACCTGCCAGAACAGCACGACATATTTGCGCCGTGTCATCGCCTTCAGTGCTGCGGCTTCGATTTCCGCGTCCGAGGTGCCGGCGCGAAAGATCGGGGCGTTGCCTGCTTCAAGAGCTGTGTTTGCCATGATCAATCCTCCCCTTATGCCGCTTCCGCGGCACGGCGATAGCTGGTTTCGACTTCTTCGCGGAGGTCGTCCCAGATCGTCTTGCAATAATCGATGAAATTCTGCTCGTAGCGGATCTCTGAGACCACACGCGGGCGCGGCAGGTCGATCGTGTAGACCGATTTCACCGTCGCCGGGCCGGCTGTGAGCACATAGACCTTGTCGGCAAGAGCGACCGCCTCTTCGAGATCGTGCGTCACGAAAACCACAGAGGCCTGGCGTTCGGCCCAGAGCTTCAACAACTCTTCATGCATGACCGTGCGGGTCTGCACGTCGAGCGCCGAGAAGGGCTCGTCCATCAGCAGGATTTCCGGCTCGTTGATGAAGGTCTGCGCCAGCGACACGCGCTTGCGCATGCCGCCTGAGAGCTGATGCGGATAGTGATGCAGGAATTTCGTGAGGCCAACGCGAGCGAGCCAGTCCTTGGCGCTCTTTTCGGCCTCAGCCTTCGACTTGCCGCGGAACAGCGGGCCGGCCATCACATTTTCGATGACGTTTTTCCACGGGAAGAGCGCATCCGTCTGGAAAGCGAAACCGACGCGCGGGTCGATGCCGTTGACCGGGCCGCCCATCAGGCGGACTTCGCCGGCGCTCGGCTTGGCAAGACCGGTGACGAGGTTGAGCGTCGTCGACTTGCCGCAGCCCGTCGGTCCGACAACGGCAACGAATTCGCCGCGCTCGACGGTCATGTTGAAATCGCGCAGTGCGGTCAGCGACTTGCCGGTCGGGGATACGAAACGGCGGCTGACATTGATGAGCTCGATCGCCGGGGTGCGGCGTTCATCCTGTTGCATGGTGCTGATCCTGACGCGTGCCTTTAGGGCGTGCACGCAAAGCCCAGTGAACTGCAAAGTCTCTTGAACTGCCGCTTCCGGAACTTGCCTGAAAACTGGCCGGAAGCGGCATTATGACTGCTTACTTGACGTTCTTGACGAATTCCGTCGTGTAGGTCTTCGACAGGTCGATCGTTTTGCCCTTGACGTTCTTGGAGAACTGCGAGAGCACGGCGAGAACGGTCTTCGGACCATCTTCCGGCATCACGCCATCGGGCGTGAACATTTCCTTGCCGGCGTCGAGAGCCTTGATGTAGCCCTCCTTGTCGCCGACGTAGAAATCCTTCGGCATCTTTTCGGCGATTTCGGCGGCGGAGTGCGTGTTGATGAAGCGCAGCGTCTTCACGAAGGCGTTTGCAAGCTTCTGAACTTCATCCTTATGAGCGTCGACCCATGCGGCATCCATATAGAGCGAAGCGGCGGGATAGGTACCGCCGAGCGCTTCCTCGGTGCCCTTAAGCGTGCGCAGATCGACGAGAACCTTGGCTTCGCCCGTTTTCAATAGGCGAGAAATCGTCGGCTCGGTGGTCATGCCCACCTGAATGGCGTCCTGCTGCATGGCGGCAATGAAAGTCTGGCCGGCACCGACTGGAACCGGCGTGATGTCGGCGGGCGACAGGCCGGCCTTCGATGCCATGTAGAGCGTCAGGAAGTTGGTGGACGAGCCGAGGCCGGTGACGCCGGCGCGCTTGCCCTTCAGATCGGCGAAGGACTTGATGTCAGGATATTTGGACGACACCAGCTCGACTTCGCCAGGCGCCTGACTGAACTGCACGACCGACTTGATGAACTTGCCTTTGGCCTGCAGGTCGACACAGTGGTCGTAGAAGCCGACGACGCCCTGGACGGCGCCTGCCAGCAACTGGTTTTCAGCGTCGACGCCAGCGGATTCGTTGAGGAGCTCGACCTCGAGGCCTTCATCCTTGAAGTAACCGAGGGATTCGGCAAGCTTGGCCGGCAGATAGATCTGCTTTTCGTAGCCGCCCACCATGATGGAAATCTTGTCGGCGGCATTGGCGGCCGTGGCTGCAAGCGAGGCAGCTGAGATGACGAGGGAAAGGGCTACGGTATGAAAAAGGCTGCGCGATGGACGCATCAATGTCTCCTCCAGATTGAATAGCTGCGCCACACGACGCTGCAAAAATGTGCTTCCTCCACGAAGCTCGGCGAACCTAACGTGGGCAACCTTTCAGTCAGCTTTCAGCACACAATCCCTGTAAGGCGGCATTGCAATTTTATTTCAGTGGGGCCGGCGGCACAATTATGGCCGCCTGCGCTGTCTTCTACTTCGGGCACGGAGATGAGGCCTCGAAGCATCCGGTCAAAACCGGAAGCGATACTGGAGCTACTTGGCCGCCTTCACGAACTCGGTCGTGTAGGTCTTCGACAGATCGATCGACTTGCCCTGAACATTCTTGGAGAATTCGGAGAGCACGGCAAGAACGGTCTTCGGACCGTCTTCGGGCATCACACCGTCAGGCGTGAACATCGCCTTGCCGTTTTCGAGCGCCTTCACATAACCTTCCTTGTCGCCGACATAGAAATCCTTCGGCATCTTGTCGGCAATTTCGGCAGCCGAGTGCGTGTTGATGAAATGCAGCGTCTTGACGAAGGCGTTCGCCAGCTTCTGCACTTCCGCCTTGTGATCCTTGATCCAGGACTCCTGCATATAGAGCGACGCTGCTGGATAGGTACCGCCCAAGGCGGCTCTTGTTCCGGCCATCGTGCGCATGTCGATCAGAACCTTCGCTTCCCCGGTCTTCAAGAGATGCGAAACAGTCGGTTCCGTCGTCATGCCGGCCTGGATCGCGTCCTGCTGCATGGCGGCGATAAAGGTCTGACCGGCGCCGACGGGAACGGAGGTAAAGTCCCCGAGCTTCAGACCGGCCTTGACCGCCAGATACTGCGTCAGGAAGTTGGTAGAAGAACCGAGGCCGGTAACGCCAAGGCTCCTGCCCTTGAAATCGGCGGCCGACTTGATTTCCGGATGCTTGGCCGACACCAGCTCCACCTCACCCGGCGCCTGACTGAACTGCACGACGGATTCGACGAATTTGCCCTTGCCCTGAAGATCGATGCAATGGTCGTAGAAGCCAACGACGCCCTGCACCGCGCCGGCAAGCATCTCGTTCTCTGCATCGACGCCGGCCGGCTCGTTGAGAAGCTCGACGTTCAAACCCTCGTCCTTGAAGTAGCCGAGCGCTTCGGCAAGCTTGGCCGGCAGGTAGATCTGCTTTTCATAACCGCCCACCATGATCGAGATCTTGTCGGCAGCCCGAGCGGCCGTCGCCGCAAACGTTACGGCAGTCACCGCGAGGGAAAGAGCCACTGAATATTTGAGAATGCCTGATGCACGCATGAAGTCCTCCTCTCCATTGATGTGCCCGTGTCGGCTGAACGCGGCACGGCACGCGCTTCCAGGTGAAGCGGGAAAGACATGCACATCCAACCTTTCATTGAGCTGAAAGGGGTTCTCGCAGCCATTCCGGAGTAGAGAGCCCGATAGCATCGATGATCGCTATCGCTATCGCCATCGCATTGCAGAGCCGGATCACTTTACAACGAGAGGCATCGGCCGACCTTGGCAATTCCCCTCTGGCGACTATCTAAGACCTATCGCTTTCATCAAGAGGACGACCAATGAGAACGGCAGCCGCGGCTCTCATTTTGACGACGCTCATGACTGCCGCGCCAGCGGCGGCGATCTCACGCTATGAGTCGCCGGGCAAGGACTGTGCCGCCGTGCAGCAGCTCATAGCCAGCGAGCGCGCCGTGATTTTGCGCTACCCCGCCCGCAGCAACCGTCTGGTCCTTTATGATCGTTATGTGTCCGACAGCGCTCAATGCGACGCCTCCGACTATGCGGTACGCGCCTATGTTCCCACCAGGGACAATCCGCTTTGCCCGGTCTACAATTGCAAGCCGTCTTCCGTCTTCAATCCACATTGACGCGAATCGGCTTTTCTGCCGTTTATTCACCCGCCTTGACACAAGGCCTTACAGAAAAAAGACTTTTGGTTGAACTTTACTCATATTTAACACACATTTTGCGGGCAGGTTACGCACATGCCGCTTACTCTATTGTGTCGTAGGTAAGGTGGCGTCCACCGGGGCCCCCTATACTGATAAGGAGATTGCGCAGTGAGTGCAAAAGTACCGAATCCGATCGACGCTTACGTCGGCTCCCGTGTGCGCACACGGCGGTTAATGCTCGGCATGAGCCAGGAGCGGCTCGCCGAACAGATCGGTGTCACCTTCCAACAGGTGCAGAAATACGAAAAGGGCAGCAACCGCATCGGCGCCAGCCGGCTGCAGGCCATTGCTGGTGTTCTCGCCATTCCGGTTGCGTTCTTCTTCCAACAGGACAGCAACCAGCCGCTGAACACCGACGGCCTGGGTACGATCAACGGTCTCGAAGATCTGTCGGAGTTCCTGACTTCCAAGGAAGGTCTGAACCTCAACAAGGCCTTCATGAAGATCACCGATCCGGGCATCCGCCAATCCGTGCTGACGCTGGTCAAATCCCTGGCGAGTGCGTCCGAACCGCAGACCGGCCATACGGCGCGAGCAAGCGATACCTCGATCAGCCTTCACAGCTGAGGTTCGGGTGACCGAATAGAACAGAACAAAGGCGTGCATCGGCCCGATGCACGCCTTTGTTCTTTCAGCCTCGGCGTCATGCACCGTCATCGATCGCGAAAGAGGTATTTTACCTGCCGAACCGGCATCAAACTCCCTCCTCTCACGTCTCTTGGATTGCGGTTCGCACTTCTTCCACAATCAAAAATAGTGTCACGCTTTATGTCACGCGCCAAGCCGCGAAACACTCGTTATGATTTACTTATATTCTGGGCTGGATGCGGTTCGTCTGCCCGGAATCGGGGCAATAGAGGGTGTAGCATGACAGCAATATTTCCGATCGGAGCAACAAACCAGGATCCGGACTCTCTCAAGGAACTGGCATCGATCGCTCGGCTTATCACTTATGCGCGTCAGAGCGCGAAAAACCTCAATGCGGAGTTTCCGGTCTGGTGCCTGGATCTGGCACTGGGGGCGGTGCTGCAGGAAATGTATGCGAACGGCCTGCAATCATCCTTGCTGGAAGAGGGCGCAGATGCGGCGAATATGGCCGTGGCACATTGACGGAGCCATATCAGGCTCTAAGGGCAACGTGTAAAATGCCGATATGGTTGGGGCACTCTATCGGCATCCTCGCGGAAGCAAGAGAAATGCATCAGGGAAATCGAAAGACATAAGGTTTCCCGAAAGGGGCATGGCGGCTGTCAGCCCGCGGCGCCTGGAGAAACAATTGATGGAGCGCGCTCGCCATTCGAGGAAAGGCGGAAATACCCGGGGGTTGACTATCGGCCATTCGCGCGCGGCTGCACGCCAGCCACGAAAATTGCGATGCACTGCCGCAAGTGCCGCAAGCGTGTTTCCCGATCCGGCCAATCATTGGGGTGGCCGGGCTTAGAGGTCATCGCACCGAAAATCATCGTCATCAGCATGCGCGCGCCGCTTGGGATATCGCCAATCTCGATCAAACCGCGCTGACATTGCTGGTCCAGCCAGTCGGCGAGCATCTGCTGCGACTGTTTTGCCCCATAGGTATGCAGCAGCATCGCGACCTCCGGATATTGCCGGGATTCGCTTATGGCGAGATGCACGAAGGCTTCGCGCTCGCGCTCCCTGGCTTCATCGATGTCGATCATGAAAATCTGCTCAAGCGCCTCGTCGAGCGGCAGATTCTCGTTCGGGTCACGCGGCAAGGCCAGCATGGATGCGCGATGCTCGGCGATAATCGCCATGAAAAGATCCGTCTTGCCGGGAAACAGACGATAAAGGGTCTGTTTCGAGATCTTGCAGCGCGCAGCGACGAGATCCATCGTCGTACCGCCGTAACCCAACTCGTAGAATGTGTCGCGTGCCGCCTTGACGATTTCGGCCCGCCGCGCGTCGTCGCTGACAGTTTTTGGGCGGCCACGTGGGCGGCGTATCGCGGCCTGATCCGCCTTGCCTCCCCGCTCTTTTGTCAGTACCTCCATCTTAACCTCGACGACCGAATGCGATTGACATTTCAAGTAATACAAATATTTTCCGTACGACCCCGTACTGTAAATAAGGCAACAGGAAATAGCAACGTGCGAAAGCTTGCCTCTTCCACCTCTGCATCCGTATCTCCCACGGTATCCACTCGCCTTCTGTCCACCCGCACGGCGCTGATCGCCGCGGGTGTTGCCGCCATGACGCTTTTGGCCGGCTGCAATGACCAGAAGGCCGCCCAGAACAATGCACCCGTCGTAAAGATCGACGTCAGCGCCATGGCGCTGCACCCGCAATCGGTCGCCATCACTGCCGAGCTGCCTGGGCGCACTAGCGCTTACCTCGTCGCAGAAGTGCGACCGCAGGTCGGCGGCATCATCCGCAACCGTAATTTCAAGGAGGGCAGCGAGGTCAAGGAGGGCGACGTCCTCTATGAAATCGACCCGGCCTCCTACCAAGCGTCCTACGACAGCGCCGCGGCAGCCCTGCAGAAGGCGCAGGGCGCTGTGCCGAGCGCCCAGTCGAAGGTGGACCGTTACAAGAGCCTCACCCAGCAGGACGCCGTCAGCAAGCAGAATCTGGACGATGCGATTTCCACTTTGGCGCAGGCGAATGCCGACGTGGCGTCCGCGAAGGCGGCCCTTGAAACGGCGCGCATCAATCTCGACTACACCAAGATGCGCGCGCCGATCAGCGGTCGCGTCGACGCCTCCACCGTCACCGTCGGAGCACTCGTGACCGCCGCCCAGACGACGGCGCTGACCACGATCCGCAAGCTTGATCCGATCAATGTCGACGTCACGCAATCGAGCACCAATCTGCTCGAGTTCCGTCGTGCGGTTGCCGACGGCCGGCTGAAGACCAGCGGCGACAACGTCTCGGTTCACCTGACGCTCGAAGACGGCAGCCAGTACAAGGAAACCGGCACGCTGGAATTTGCCGAATCCTCGGTTGCCGAAACGGTCGGCACGATCACAGTGCGCGCCACCTTCCCCAATCCCGATCGCATCCTGCTGCCAGGCATGTACGTACGCGCCACCATTCAGGAAGGCATAGCCGAAAACAGCTTCCTCGTGCCCCAGCGCGCCGTTTTCCGCAACACCAAGGGCGAGCCGACGGCCATGTTCGTGACCGCCGACAACAAGATCCAGCAGCGCGTCATCAAGGTGCAGCGCAGCATCGGCAACAGCTGGCTCGTCAATGAAGGCATCAAGGATGGCGACCGCGTCATCGTCGAAGGCAGCCAGCGCGTCCGTGACGGCCAGGAAGTCACGGTCTCTCCCGTCACCATCGACGACGCAACCGGCGAAGTGAAGCAGGCAGCCGCCGCGGAAGCCAAATCCACGGAGCATGCCGAATTGGAAAAGACCGATATCAAGGCCGCCTCCGGCGCCCAGAAGTGAGATTAGACGATGTCTCGTTTTTTCATCGACCGGCCGATCTTTGCCTGGGTCATCGCCATTGTCATCATGCTGGCAGGTGCGCTGTCCATTTTGACGCTGTCGATCTCGCAGTATCCGCAGATCGCACCGACCACGGTCAGCATCAGCGCCACCTACCCCGGCGCTGACGCCGCAACAGTCGAGAACTCGGTGACAAAGGTCATCGAGCAGGGCATGACCGGTATCGACAACCTCGACTACATGACGTCGACCTCAACCTCGACGGGCCAGGCCTCGATTTCGGTAACCTTCAACAACAAGGCAGACCCCGACGTCGCGCAGATGCAGGTGCAGAACAAGCTGCAGCTCGTTACCGCGCAGCTGCCGCAGACCGTTCAGTCGACAGGTATCGTCGTTTCGAAGTCGACCTCGAACTTCCTCATGGTCGTCGGCTTCGTCTCCACCGACAACAAGCTCAGCTCCAACGACCTCGCAGACTATGTTTCCAGCACGCTCAACGATACGCTGAAGCGCATCGACGGCGTCGGCAACACCCAGATCTTCGGCGCTGGTTATGCGATGCGCATCTGGGTCAACCCGGACAAGCTGGCCAAATACCAGCTGATGGTGAGCGACGTCACCGCCGCGATCCAGGCGCAGAACTCGCAGGTTTCGGCCGGCCAGCTCGGCGCCCTGCCGCAGCGCAAGGGCCAGCAGCTCAACGCGACCGTGACGGCCAAGAGCCGCCTGCAGACGCCGGAGCAGTTCGAAAACATCATTCTGAAAAGCCAGCCCGACGGCTCGCTGGTGCGCATCAACGATGTTGCCACCGTCGAGCTCGGGGCCTCGTCCTACACGACGTCGAGCACCTATAACGGTCACCCCTCCGCCGGTCTCGCCGTGATGCTTGCATCCGGCGCCAACGCCATCAGCACGGCAGAATCGGTAAGATCGGTCATCGGCAATCTGAGCCAGACCCTGCCGCCGAATGTCGAAATCGTCTATCCCTATGATACGACGCCGTTCGTGAAGCTCTCGATCGAGGACGTGGTCAAGACGCTGTTCGAAGCCATCGTGCTCGTCTTCATCGTCATGTTCGTCTTCCTGCAGAACATCCGCGCCACATTGATCCCGACGCTCGCCGTCCCTGTCGTCCTGCTCGGCACCTTCGGAGTGTTGTCGCTGTTCGGCTATTCGATCAATACATTGACTATGTTCGGCATGGTGCTCGCCATCGGCCTACTCGTGGATGACGCCATCGTCGTGGTCGAAAACGTCGAACGCGTGATGGAGGAAGAAGGGTTATCGCCACGCGAGGCGACGATCAAATCGATGCAGGAAATCACCGGCGCCTTGATCGGTATCGCCACGGTCCTGTCGGCCGTGTTCATCCCGATGGCCTTCTTCTCCGGTTCGGTCGGCATCATCTATCGCCAGTTCTCGGTGACGATCGTCTCGGCGATGGTACTGTCCGTGATCGTTGCCTTGATCCTGACGCCGGCACTTTGCGCCACGCTTCTGAAGAAGCCCAAGCATGGCGCGAAGGAAAAGGGCGTCTTCGGCTGGTTCAACCGCGGTTTCGAGCGCGCCACGCATGGCTATCAGCGCGGCGTGCACGGCATGATCAAGCTCAGCATCGTTTTCCTGCTGGTGTTCGTACTGATCGGTGGCGCTGTCGCCTATCTGTTCAATCGCCTGCCGAGCTCGTTCCTGCCGGACGAAGACCAGGGCATCCTGCTGACGGCGATCCAGCTGCCTCCAGGCGCGACGGAATCACGCACCTGGACGGTGCTCGATCAGGTTCAGAACTACTATCGCAACAACGAGAAGGACTATGTCGACGGCGTGTTCGCCGTGGCGGGCTTCGGCTTCAGCGGCCAGGGCCAGAACGTCGGTATCGTCTTCGTCCGTTTGAAGGATTTCGATCTGCGCAAGACGCCGCAGTCGAAGGCACAGGCTATCGCCGGTCGCGCCATGGGGGCGTTCTCCAAGATCAAAGACGGCAGCGTCTTTGCGCTGGCGCCACCGGCAATCCCGGGCTTCGGCAGTTCGAGCGGCTTCGACTTCTTCATCAAGGATATCAATGGCGCCGGCCACGCAGCGTTGATTGCCGCTCGCAATCAGCTGCTCGGCGCAGCCTCCAAGAACCCCAAGCTCTTCGGCACCCGTCCGAACGGACAGGAAGATACGCCTCAATATTCCGTCAATATCGACCAGGAAAAGGCGAGCGCACTCAATATCACCCTGTCTGATATCGACTCGACCCTGTCGACCGCCTGGGGCGGAACCTATGTCAACGACTTCATCGATCGCGGCCGCGTCAAGCCTGTCTACGTTCAGGCCGACAAGAACTTCCGCATGCAGCCGGAGGACTTCGGCCGCTGGTACGTGCGCAACTCCAGCGGCGATATGGTGCCGTTCTCCGCCTTCTCGAGCGGTGACTGGACCTATGGTTCGCCGCGTCTGGAGCGCTATAACGGCTCGTCGGCCGTCGAAATCCAGGGTGCAGCAGCACCGGGCGTCTCATCGGGCGATGCCATGAACGAGATCGACAAGATCATGGCCACCCTGCCGCCCGGCTTCAGCCATGAATGGACGAGCCTGTCCGCCCAGGAAAAGCTCTCCGGCAATCAGGCAACCCAGCTCTACGCCATCTCGATCCTGGTCGTCTTCCTGGCACTCGCAGCCCTCTATGAGAGCTGGTCGATCCCGCTCGCCGTCATGCTGTCGGTTCCGATCGGCATCTTCGGCGCGCTTCTGGCAGCCACCCTGTTCGGGCAGTCGAACGACGTCTACTTCAAGGTCGGCCTGCTGACGACAATCGGTCTGGCGGCCAAGAACGCCATTCTGATCGTCGAATTCGCCATCGAGCAGCAGAACCAGGGCAAGAGCCTGATCGACGCGACGCTCGAGGCGTCCAGGCAGCGTCTGCGACCGATCCTGATGACCTCGCTCGCTTTCATCCTCGGCGTCATGCCGTTGGCCATCGCCAACGGTGCGGGATCGGGCAGCCAGAACTCGATCGGTATCGGCGTCATGGGTGGCATGATTTCGGCGACCGTGCTCGGCGTGTTCTTCATCCCGCTGCTCTTCGTCTCGGTGCGCCGCATCTTCAAGGGCGGAGTGAAAACGACGGTAACGACACCGCCCGGCGACACACCGGCCACGGACACCGCACACTAGCGGGCGACCTGGCCCGCCTCCGACTCGGGAAGCGGGCGTCGACCCAGATACCGACCACTCAAGCAAAAGGGCTCCTGCGACACCGCCGGAGCCCTTTTTCTATTGATGCGTACTTGCAGTTCAGAAGACAGGCTATCGCAACAATGCTTGTGCCCCCCTTGCAAGTCGGCACAGATCTCAGAACCGGCTCCGGAACGGTCCTTTTCATCAGCGAGCATGAGCTTCGTTTGCCTTCAACGAAACGAAAGACAAGGAACCAATTGCAGAATTCCAGCTGCGGGACGTCCTTGTCATCCGCGCCCGCAGTCCGGTTGGACCGCATCCGGGAAAGGGCGCGGCGGCTCTCCGTCAAGGATTGCGTGAGCGCAAAGAGATTGAGCGATCGGGCATTCCAGGAAAAGGCGAACGCTTTAGCTGGATGGTGAAGCGGCAGGGGCCGCAGGCTGCTGCGGCTTCGGTGACCATTTTGCGTGCAGCTTGGCGAGCATCAGATAGATGATCGGCGTGGTATAAAGCGTCAGTATCTGCGAGACGACCAGGCCGCCAACGATGGTGATACCGAGCGGACGGCGCAATTCGGAGCCGGGACCGGTTGCAACGATCAGCGGGATGGCGCCCATCAGTGCCGCCAGCGTCGTCATCAGGATCGGGCGGAAACGCTTGAGACACGCCTGATAGATCGCCTCCTCGGGCGGCAAGCCGAGCGTGCGCTCGCCCTGCAAGGCGAAGTCCACCATCATGATGCCGTTCTTCTTGACGATGCCGATCAACAGGATGATGCCGATGAAGGCGATAATGGTCAGCTCGGTGCCGCTGATAACAAGCGCCAGCAGCGCGCCGAGGCCGGCTGATGGCAACGTCGAGATGATCGTCAGCGGATGCGCCAGGCTCTCGTAGAGAATGCCGAGAACGATGTAGACCGTCAGCAACGCGGCCAGAAGCAGCAGCGGCTGACTGCCCGATGACTGCGTGACGCTCGCCGCATCGCCGGCGAAATCCGCATGCAGCGTATCCGGCAGATGCATGTCGAGCACCGCCTTCTGGATGGCGTCGTTGGCCACTTGCAGCGGTGTGTTGAGCGCCAGATTGTAGGAGATGGTGACGGACGGATATTGCCCCTGGTGATTGACCACCAACGGCGCGAGCGTCCGGTCGATGGAGGCGACGGCGCTGAGCGGCACCTGCCTGCCGCCTGAGGCCGGCACGTAGAGCTTGGAGATGTCGTGCGGGTCGAGCGCATAGTTCGGATCCGCTTCCAGCACAACGCGATACTGATTGCGCTGGGTGTAGATCGTCGAGACCTGACGCTGCGCGAAGGCGTTGTTCAGCGCGGCGTCGATGGATTGGATGCTGACGCCGAGTTGCGAGGCCAGGCTTCGGTCAATATTTACAGTCGCTTGCAAGCCGTTGGGCTGCCTGTCGGTTGCAACATCGGTCAGGCCCGGAACGGCCTGTAACCGCTCCATCACCTTCGGCGCCCATTCCACCAGCTCGTCGTAGTTCGCGCCCCAGACCGTGAACTGATACTGCGATTGCGACTGGCGCGCACCGGCGCGAATGTCGCCCGGCGAGAACAGGAATGTGCTGACCCCCGGGACAGCCATGAGCTGCTTGCGGAGCCTGTCGATGATCTCGGCAGTCGGCGCCCGTTCCGATTCCGGCTTGAGCGAGATGTAGAGCTGTCCGCGGTTGACGGAGCTGGAAAAGCCGCCGCCGCCCACGGAGGAGCCAAGGCCGGACACAGCCGGATCCTGAGCGACGATGTCAGCCGCCTGCTGCTGCAACTTGACCATGGCCGGATAGGAGATATCGGTCGCAGCCTGCGTTCCGCCCTGGATGAAGCCAGTATCGTCTTGCGGAATGAAGCCCTTCGGCACCTTGACGTAGAGATAGGCCGACATGACGACGCAGGCGATGATGACGAGCACCGACAGAAAGCGATGATGCAGCATCGCTTTCAAGGTTCGGCCGTAAAAATCGATCATTGCATTAAGCGTGCCCTCGACGATGCGGCCAAACCGACCGGGCTTGGCATCGATATCGTGCGGACGGAGCCGATGGCCGCAGATCATCGGCGTGAGCGTCAGCGACACCAGCGTCGACACGACGATGGTAAATCCGAGCGTCAGCGAAAACGTCTGAAAGAACCGGCCGACAATGCCGCCCATGAAGAACAGTGGTATGAAGGCGGCGAGCAAGGACAGGCTGATGGAAACGACCGTGAAGCCGATCTGCTTGGCACCTTCGAGCGCCGCCTTCATCGGCTTCATGCCGGTTTCCAGATTGGCATAGATGTTCTCGATCATGACGATGGCATCGTCGACGACGAAGCCCACCGAGACGGCGAGCGCCATGAGAGAGAGATTGTCGATGGACAATCCGAAGAGCCACATCGCGGCGAGCGTTCCGGCCAATGACAACGGCACCGTAACGCCGGCGGCAAAAGTCGGGGTCGCACGCCGCAGGAAAACGAAGACCACGGCCATGACCAGGCAGATCGTAGCAAGCAGCGTCCACTGCATGTCGTTGACGCTGGCGTGGATCGTCGTGGTCCGGTCGGACAGCACATCGATCTTGACGCCGGCGGGGATGAGCCGCTGCAGTTCCGGGATCAGCTGCTTGACGCCATCGACCGTCGCAATGACGTTCGCATCCGCCTCCTTGGTGATGTTGAGCAGCACGGCCGGCTTGCCGTCGAACCAGGCATCGGAGCGGCTGTTGCGCACGCCAGGCTCGACTGTCGCGATATCGGAGAGCCGGACGGCCGTACCGTCACCGCTCTGTATGACGATCCTGCCGTAAGCTTCCGGCGTCCGCAATTGCCCATTCACGGCAATGGAGAAGGCCCCTCCGCTGCCATCCAGCGAACCGACGGGACCAAGCACGCTGGCGTTGACGATCGCCGTTCGGACGGCATCGAGCGACAGCCCCATGGCCGAGAGACGGTCCGGGTTGAGCCTGACGCGAACCGCTGGCTGATCGGCGCCGCTGACCGTTACGCCGCCGACGCCATCCACCTGCGAGATACGCTGAACGACCACCGTATCGGCCGCGTCATAGATAGCGCTCGGCGCCACATTGTCCGATGTCAGGGCCAGAATCAGCACGGGTGCCGCGGCGGGGTTGATCTTACGGAAAGCCGGCAATGTCGGCAGATCGCCCGGCAGGTCCGTCGCTGCAGCGTTCAGCGCCGCTTGCACATCCTGCGCCGCGCCATCGACGCTGCGCGAAAGATCGAATTGCACGATAATGGTGCTTGAGCCGAGCGAACTGACGGAGGTCAGCTGGGTGACGCCGGCAATGGTTCCGAGATGCCGCTCCAGCGGCGCCGCGACGCTCGCCGCCATGCTGGCCGGATCGGCGCCGGGGCGACTGGCGGAAACGACGATCGTCGGCAGGTCGACGGTCGGCAGGCTCGCGACCGGCAGGAAGCGATAGGCGACGAAGCCGAGGATCATCAATCCGATCGCCAGAAGCGTCGTCCCGACCGGGCGTTTGACGAACGGCTCGGAGATGTTCATGTCTCGCCACCCGCCATTTCGTTCATCTCGGGACTGGGCATTCCGCTCGTACGGCCGACGACGCGAGCGCGCAGGCGCTCGAAGGCCAGATAGATCACCGGCGTCGTGTAGAGCGTCAGGAGTTGCGACAGCACGAGGCCGCCGATGATGGTGATGCCAAGCGGGATGCGCAGCTCAGCGCCCGTGCCCTGCGCCAGCGCAAGTGGCAGGGCACCGAAGAGGGCGGCCAGCGTCGTCATCATGATCGGCCGGAAACGCAGGATCGAGGCTTTCAGGATGGCTTCGCGCGGCTCCAGGCCTTCCTTGCGCTCGGCCTCCAGCGCGAAGTCGATCATCATGATCGCGTTCTTCTTGACAATACCCATCAGGAGCACAATGCCGATCAAGGCGATGATGGACAGATCTTGTCCGAACAGCATCAGCGCCAGCAACGCCCCGACGCCGGCCGAAGGCAGCGTCGACAGGATCGTCACCGGATGGACGGCGCTTTCGTAGAGCAGGCCGAGCACGATGTAGATCGTCACCACGGCAGCAAGGATCAGCCAGGGCTCCCCGGCGAGCGAGGAGGCAAACTCTTCCGCATCGCCCGAGTATTTGCGCTGAATGTTGTCGGGCACGCCGATGTCCTGCTCCGCCGCTTTGATCTCGGCCACCGCGTCGCTCAGGGAAGCGCCCTTGGCGAGATCGAAGCTGATCGTCACGGCCGGGAACTGCTCGTCATGACTGATGACCAGCGGCGCGGTCGTGAAGGTTGCCGACGTGAAAGCGTTGAGCGGCACCTGCGTGTCGCTGGCGCCGGCGACATAGAGCTTGTCGAGCGACTTCGGATCAGATTGATATTGCGGCGCCGCCTCCAGGATGACGCGATACTGGTTGGCCTGTCCGTAGATGGTGGCGATCTGGCGCTGACCGAACGCATCGTTCAGCGTATCGTTCACAGCCTGCATCGATACGCCGAGCCGCGAGGCCGTCTCGCGATCGACATCGACGAAGATGCGGCCGCCGCCCATCTCGACCTCGGAGGCGACATCCATGAGCTTCGGGCTTTCCTGCAGCCGCTTGGCAAGCTTCTGCGACCAGTCGACCACCGTATTCGTGTCCGTGCCTGTCAACGTATATTGATAGGGCGCGCGGCTGGCCCGCGTACTGATCGAAATGTCGCGCACGCTCTGGAAGGTCACGTGGATGCCCGGCATGCCGGCGACCTCGTCGCGCATCCGTTCGATGATCTGATCGGCGGAGACGTTACGCTCGCTGCGCGGCTTCAGCACCAGGCTGAGATTGCCCGTATTGAGCGTCAGGTTGCTGGCGCTGGCGCCGATGACGGCCACCACGCCGGTCACATCCGGGTCCTTGCGCAGCCGGTCGGTCACCGATGCCTGGATCTGCTTCAT
>NZ_JAELUG010000219.1 GCF_016429255.1 Rhizobium sp. ASV8 | reverse complement strand
GGACAGCGCCCTTCAGAAGGAAGTCGCCCGCATCTTTGGCGAAATGAGCGTCAGCCGCGACAAATAGCACGAGGCCGGCAATACCTCGGAATCAAAAAAGGCACGGCGAACTTCCCGCCGTGCCTTTTTTTAGTTCCGGTCGAAACCGACCGTCTCATTATTCGTCGCGATAAACTTTCTCGCGGCGCTCATGACGTTCCTGCGCTTCGATCGACAAAGTGGCGATCGGACGCGCGTCGAGACGCTTGAGGCCGATCGGTTCGCCGGTTTCTTCACAGTAGCCGTAAGTGCCGTCTTCAATACGCTGCAAGGCGGCATCGATTTTAGAAATAAGTTTACGCTGGCGGTCTCGAGCCCGAAGTTCGATGGCTCTGTCCGTTTCTGAGGAGGCCCGATCGGCGAGATCGGGATGGTTTGCGCTTTCTTCTGCCAGGTGGTCCAGGGTTTCGCGCGCTTCTCTTAGGATATCGTTTTTCCAGGCTATCAGCTTCGCTCTGAAGTAAGCTCGCTGATTTAGGTTCATGAACTCCTCGTCTTCCGAGGGCACGTAGTTACTAAGATCGATCTTCTCACTCAACGCGATTCTCCTGAAGAACATCTCTTATGGCGGGGTGTATATCCCAACCGCTAGTGCCGATTCAAGCCAAATAGACGCTGTCAACCGATTTTTAAATTTGTCATAAATTTCGGCTAAGTGTATATTTTTTCATCATATATTGGCTTCATCAGAAAATCGGCATTTTCAGAACCTTGGCGAAACCATGTGTCGGGCCGCGATTCGGCCGATCTCGCGGCGGTTGACGGCATGGGCGAAGAGACGCTACCTGATTGTCGAAATCGAGCTCCGGAATTTCATCATGACCAGCATCTTGCCGCCGCCATCTAGGATCTATCTCCTGCGTCATGCCGAAGCTCAGCGCGCCGTACCCGGGCAGAAAGATTTCGATCGACCCCTGAACGACAATGGCTACGCTGCCGCCGAAATCGTTGCCGACGAGGCCGCTGAAAAAGACTACAGGCCGGACCTGATCATTTCCTCGACCGCGCTTCGTTGCTGCCAGACTGCCGAGGCTATGCGACGAGTCGTCAGCCCCTCCACCGAATTCCGCTTCGTCGATGCGATCTACAACGGAACGCTCGATATCTACCTTGCGCTTATTGCCTCGCAGACCGATCGACAGTCCGTGATGCTGGTGGCGCATAATCCGATCATCGAGCAGACGCTGGCGGCCCTGATCGGCGACGCGGCGCTGGGGCGCGTGCTTCCGCATGGCTTTCCGACAGCCGGCCTTGCTGTCGTCGATGCGACAGCATCCGGCTGGTCGCTGACGGATTTCATCACCGAATAGGGAGTCGACCGACACTGGGACGCCGCCATACACCAACCCCACACAGCATCGTCAGCCGCTCATCTTTTCTGCGCAAGCTTTGCTTCCTATATTCACGGTCACGCTGTCACCCAGGGATCCCGCCTTGCCGCCAAGCCTGACCTCCTTCACCGACGACGCCCTCATCGCCTTCGACAATCTCGCGGACCGCGCCGCCGGGCTGGTCAACCCGACGATTCGACTGGGGGTGACCGGCCTGTCCCGGTCCGGCAAGACCGTCTTCATCTCGTCGCTGGTACACAATCTGCTGAACGGCGGGCGCCTGCCGCTGTTCGAGCCCGTGCAATCCGGCCGTGTTTCCGCTGTTCGGCTCGAGCCCCAACCTGACGATGCCGTGCCGCGCTTTCAATACGAGGACCATATCCGTGCTCTGGTGAAGGAGCGCATCTGGCCCGATTCGACTCGTGCAATCTCCGAACTGCGCATCACACTCGATTATCAAAGCGCCAGCGGCTGGAACCGGCTGTTTTCCCCCGGTCGGCTTTCCATCGACATCGTTGACTATCCCGGCGAATGGCTGCTCGACCTGCCGCTGCTTGGCAAGGATTTCCGCACGTTCAGCGAGGAAACCCTCGCCCTGGCGAATACCGGCATCCGCGCCGAACTATCGCGTCACTGGTTGGCGACAACGATAGAAGCCGATATCGCCGCACCAGCCGATGAAATGGCGGCGCGGGATCTTGCCACTGCCTTTGCAGATTATCTGAAAGCCTGCAAATCCGACGAGCGTTCGCTCTCGACGCTGCCGCCCGGCCGCTTCCTGCTGCCCGGCGATCTCGATGGCTCGCCTGCCCTCACCTTCGCACCGCTGAAACTTCCGGCAGAAGGCGCAGCGCCGAAAGGCTCGCTCTGGGCGATGATGGAACGCCGCTACGAGGCTTACAAGTCGGTGGTGGTCAAACCCTTCTTTCGCGAACACTTCGCCCGTCTCGACCGCCAGATCGTCCTTGTCGATGCGTTGCAGGCGATCAATCGCGGCCCCGAAGCGGTGCAGGATCTCGAGCGCGCGCTGACGGACGTGCTTGCCTGCTTTCGTCCCGGCAACAATTCACTGCTTTCCTCGCTGCTTGGCCGACGCATCGATCGCGTGCTGGTGGCTGCCACCAAAGCGGACCATCTGCATCACGAGAGCCACGACCGGCTGGAGGCGCTGACCCGCCGCCTGGTCGAACGCGCCATCGAGCGGATCGGCATGGCAGGCGCCGGCATCGAAGTCATGGCGATAGCCTCCGTGCGTGCCACTCGCGAGGCGACGGTCACGCGGGACGGAGAGACGCTTCCGGTCATTGTCGGCACGCCTATGGACAATGAAACGATTGCCGGCGAGACGTTCGACGGCAACCGCAAGACGGCCGTCTTCCCTGGCGACCTTCCCGTTAGTCCGCATTGGTTGTTCGAAGCCCTTGAATCGGATGGGGCGAAGGTCCACTTGCCGGAGGTGAACGTCGTGCGCTTCCGTCCACCAGAGCTGGACGAAGCCAATGGCGGCATCAAACTGTCGGTGCCGCATATCCGCCTCGATCGCGCCATGCAGTTCCTGTTCGGAGACCGTCTCGCATGACGAAGCCGACCGCAAACGAACCCGGCGGGACCGCCCGCCGCCCGGCAGCCTTCGCGCTCGACCCGAGCGAGACGAATTCAAAGGCCGGCCCTGAAGCCGTGCGCCGCAAGCCTCAGAGCTTCGATACAGAGATCGTGCTTACGCCGGACGAGGAAGATCCTTTCATCAACCCTGCCCTGGACCCGGCATTTGCCGGCAGCGCCGCGGCCACACCTCGTCGCCGCGGCTTTTCCTTCGGCAAGGTGGCACTCAGCGCGCTCGGCATTCTCATTTCGCTTGCCTTTGGCCTCTGGACGGATCAGCTCATCCGCAATCTGTTCAGTCGCGCCGATTGGTTGGGCTACACCGCCCTTGCAGTCGTTGCGATTGGCATTCTCGCCGTACTCGCCATCGTCGTCAGGGAAACGGCAGGCATGATGCGGCTTGCCGCCGTACAAACCATAAAGGCGGAGGCAGAGGCTGCCGTGGTGGAGACGCGACCGGCACGGGCCAAGGTATTGGTGAAGCGCCTCTGCGTCATTCTTGAAGCCAATCCGGAAACCGCCAGGGGCCGCGCCACGCTGAAGGCTGCAGAGGACGACATCATCGACGCGCCGCAATTGATCGATCTGGCGGAGCGCGAGCTTCTCGGCCCGCTAGACCGGCGCGCCAGGGCGCTCATCCTCGGCGCGTCAAAGCGCGTCTCTGTGGTGACAGCCATCAGCCCGCGTGCCCTCGTCGATATTCTCTATGTTCTCTTCGAGGCGGCGAAACTCGTCCGAGCCATGGCGGAACTCTATGGCGGAAGGCCAGGCACGCTCGGGATGGTCAGGCTGATGCGTGATGTGCTCGCGCACCTGGCCGTTACCGGATCGATCGCAGTCGGCGACAGCATCGTTCAGCAACTGATCGGCCATGGGCTGGCATCCAAGCTCTCGGCCCGGCTCGGCGAAGGGGTCGTCAACGGCATGATGACGGCAAGAATCGGAATAGCTGCAATGGATCTCTGCAGGCCGCTCGCCTTCAAGGCGCTCAAACGGCCCGGCATTGCCGACTTCGCCGGCGACCTCACACCGAACGTCACTGGACGTTCCACAACGTAAACGCCTGCAATCCCGGCTCCGTAGGGCGCAAGAAACCAAGCATTAACCATTCTCAGGCAAAAGTGAGTACCAGTTTTACGGTTCCGCCTCGGTAGGGAATGTCCATGTTTTCGCGTCAATTTCTTCTTGCAAGCAGCCTCGCCGCCGCGACCCTCTCCACGATGGTTTGGGTGAATTCTGCCGAAGCGGCCCCCCGCGACAAGGCATTTTTCCAGTCGGTTGCCGGCTCGTGGAATGGTCCCGGCGAAATCGTCGCCGGCAAGTATAAGGGCACGAAGTTCACCTGCAGCCTTACGGGCAAACCGCTCGATGGTAGCAGCGCTGGCGTGAAGCTCGACGGCACCTGCCGCGTCGGCGTCTTCCAACAGCCGATGTCGGCGGAGATCACGCAGAGCGGCGGCTCCTATTCCGGAAAGTTCCTCGATGGCGCAGCCGGCAAGGGTCTCGATGTTACCTCCGGCACTGTCAACGATGGCACGGTGGTTCTCGGCCTTATCAGGCAGAAACTGAATGGCGCCATGATCGCCCGCGTTTCCGACAGCAAGTCGATGAACGTTACGATCTCGGTCAAGGTCGGCGAACAGATGGTGCCCGTCATCGGCGTCACCCTGAAGCGCGCCGATGTCGATCCGATTGCTGTGGGATCGATCCAGTAAATTCGGGCGCATAGTCAGATATTCGAAGGCCGGCATAACTGCCGGCCTTTCTTGTTTCATCTCACCTCAGGCGGAAAGCCACCAATCCCGGCTCTCGTCGGCAATCTCGATCCCTTCGATATCGGCGTCCCGCAGCCAGTCCTTGATAGCGCGCCCCTTCACGGTGAAGTTGCCGGCGAAATCCGCAAGCGGCATCAGCACGAAACCGCGCTCGGTCATCCGCGGATGCGGAATGGTCAGCAGCGGCTCCGTCTGTTCCAGCGCACCATAGGTCAGGATATCGATATCGATTGTCCGTGGCCCCCAGCGCTCGATCCGGACGCGCTTCATCTCACGCTCTATGTCGAGACACACGTCGAGCAGTTCCTCCGGAGCAAGCGTCGTTTCGACGGCTGCGCAGGAGTTGTAGAAGAAGGATTGATCCGTCTTGCCCCAGGGCGGCGTGCGGTAGAGCCGCGACACCGAAACCACCTGGCAGTCGTCACGCGCATCGAGCGCGCGCAAGGCAAGCGCCATCGCTCGCACCGGATTGTCCAGATTGCCGCCCAAGCCGAGCGTCGTACGCACCGCAGTACCTTCAGGCAAAGTGCTCAACGCTCACCTGTACGTAATCTAGAACGCCGGGAACCGGGGCATTGGGCTTGCGCACAGTGATCTTTGCGCGGCGAATGCTGGGAAAACGCCGGCACAGTTCCTTGGCAACATCAAGCGCCAGCGCCTCGATCAGATAGCGCCGGCGACCGGTGACGATCTCCTCGATGACACTGAATGCGATGCCGTAGTTGACGGTATCGTCGATCGAATCGCGCTCCAGGGCATCGCCGGCATCGACGTCGAGTTCGGCATCGACGAAGAAACGCTGTCCGAGGAATTCCTCCTCGTCATGCACGCCGTGGCGGGCAAAGAATGCGCAATTCTGCAGAGTAATAGTATATGTTACAGCGCTCATGGCGTCCCTCCGTTTCGAACAGGCACGACGGCGTCCGAAAACCGTTCCCTATCATGTTTCGGGATCATGCTTTAAGTCTCGCGCGCGTCCTGAGGATAGCATCTGCAACCGCCAGCGCGTCTCTGTTGATTGCGACATTATGCACGCGGAATAGGGCAGCTCCTTGCAAACGCAATATCGCGCTTGTCGCCGCCGTCCCCGCATCTCGATCCCCCGCATCACGCCCGGTGACCGTACCGACAAATCGCTTGCGCGAAGTACCGACCAGAAGAGGCAGCTCGAACCGAAGCAGCGCATTGAACCGCGCCATCAGCTCCAGGTTTTCCTCGGCGCTCTCCTTGGCAAAACCAAACCCGGGGTCGAGCACGATATGCTGCCTGCCGACGCCGGCAGCGACGGCGATATCGAGCGAGCGATTGAGAAACAGCAGCTGATCGTCGATCACGTCGGGCAGCTTCTGGC
>NZ_JAELUG010000218.1 GCF_016429255.1 Rhizobium sp. ASV8 | reverse complement strand
GGATATAGCCTCGCTTCCCAAAGCATACCCCAAATGAAATCGCTCTCCGAGGCGAGACCCGGGAGAGCGAATGCGAAATGGTGTTGTTTTTCGCCGAGGTTACACCGAGCGGGTCAAGCCGCCGTCGACCTTGAGGTTCTGGCCGGTGATATAGCCGGCGCCATCCGAGGCGAGGAAGGCGACGGTGGCGGCGATTTCGGCGCTGGTGCCGTAGCGCTGCATCGGCACGCTGTCGCGGCGCTCCTCGGTTGCCGGAAGGCTATCGATCCAGCCGGGCAGGACGTTGTTCATGCGCACATTGTCTGCGGCATAGGTGTCGGCGAAAATCTTGGTGTAGGAAGCAAGTCCCGCGCGGAAGACTGCCGAGGTCGGGAACATTGCCGAGGGTTCGAACGCCCAGGCGGTGGAGATGTTGACGATCGCGCCGGACTTCTGCTTCTGCATGATGGGGGCGACGAGGCGCGTCGGACGGATGACGTTCATCAGATAGACGTCGAGGCCGGTGTGCCATTGCTCGTCGGTGATCTCAAGGATCTGAGCGCGGGGGCCGTGGCCGGCGCTGTTGACGAGCACGTCGATCCGTCCCCATTTCTCCATGGTCGTGTCGACCAGTCGCTTGAGGTCGTCATTCGACTGGTTCGAGCCCGTGATGCCGATGCCGCCAAGCTCTTGTGCCAGCGCTTCTCCTTTTCCGGAGGAGGAGAGAATGGCTACCTTGAAACCATCGGCAGCAAGGCGTCTGGCGCTCTCCGCACCCATGCCGCTGCCGCCCGCTGTGATAACAGCCACTTTTTCTATCGACATTTTCGGTTCCTCTTTCATCTCGTTCGGATAGAGTTTCTTGCCTCAAATTTACCGATGAAATATCATCTTTCCTGCGCGTGGGCGAAGCAGTTACGCTCTTATTTGTCAGTAGAAAAACTATCGCATGGATGGCTCAGTCGGTAAACTTCCTTCTCTGAATGGTCTCAAGGCGTTCGAGGTATCTGCGCGGCATCATAGCTTTAGGCTTGCCGCCGAGGAACTCGGTGTTACGCAAGGCGCTGTGGCCCAGCAGGTGCGCGGGCTGGAGGCGGAGCTCGGAGTCAAGTTGTTCGAGCGGATGCCGCGAAGTCTTGTCCTGACGGGCGAGGGGCGTGGCTATTTCGCCGATATCAGGCGTGCCTTTGAAATCATCGCCCAGGCGACTGGCGATCTTAAGCCACAGCCCGTCAGGCTTACGATCAGCACCACGCCGACATTCGCATCGAAATGGCTGATCCCACGCCTGCCGGATTTTACAGCGCGTCATCCGGATCTCGATCTTCATATTCTCGCGACGGAGCGCATGTCCGGCTTTCAGGCCGATGGGGTGGACCTTGCCGTGCGCTATGGCAGACCGCCCTTCGGTCCGGGACTGGCGACGGAGTTGCTCTTCGAGCAGGAAATCATCGCGGTTTGCAGCCCGGTGCTGCTGCTTGAGCGAAAGCCGCCGACGACCTCGGAGCAACTTGCTGCTTACGTCCTTCTCCATGACGCCCATAATTCCTGGCCGGAATTCATCGACAGGCATTTCGGAGGCGCGGCGCAGGCTCCCTATAAGGGGATCAGTTTCAATCAGACGTCGCACGCCATCGAAGCTGCCATTGCCGGGCAGGGCATTGTGCTTGCCAATCGGGATTTCGTTGCCCGAGAGCTGGCTGAGGGGCGCCTGATACAGATCGTCGAGGGATCGCTAAGCGGTCCCTCCGATTTTTATATGGTCTGGCCACGCTACCGGAAATCGGCGGCCCTGGAGACGGTTATCGCCTGGCTGGGTGAAGAGGCGAGACGGAAATGAGGCGGTGGCCCCTGCCACGCCTTGACCGGCTCTCGAACATCGGACATTGCTGCGTTGTAACGGTTCTGCGGACCTTTGGTCCGGAGCTAAGAGGGAATCCGGTCACAATGCCGGAGCTGCCCCCGCAACTGTAAGCGGCGAGCCGTCGTCCAAGATGTCACTGAGGGAGCCTCCTTGGGAAGACGGACGGCGGTGATGAACCGTGAGCCAGGAGACCTGCCGCTACAGATAACGTCCACGGGCGGGGTGTCCCGGTGTGCCGCTTTGCGACCGGCATGTCTATGCCCGGCGCCGATGCGTCATTCCATTGCCCTGCCTTCCAATCGAGATGGTAGTGCTCTTATGTCAAATACGCCTTCCGGGGTTCACACGCAGTCTCCCACAACACTGATCGACATCGTCTTTCCAGGCGATACCAACCACCATGGCACCTTTTTCGGAGGCGCAGGCCTTGCGTTGATGGATCGTGTCGCCTTCATCGCCGCCACAAGATACGGCCGCGCGCCCTTCGTGACCGCCTCTTGCGAACGGGTTGATTTCAGACAACCGGCTCGCATCGGTCATATCGTCGAATTTACAGCGCTTCCCGTCAGGGCCGGGCGTCGTTCCCTGACGATCGAGGTGGAAATGGTTGCGGAGGCCATCGCCGGCCGGGAGCGGCATGTTTGCACACGCGGCGTCTTTCACATGGTTGCGATCCCCGAGGAGCAAAGCGCGTCTGACTGGATGTTGCCGCCGCTTAAATCGCAAGCCGAGCCGCCCCGAAGCGAAGGCGCGGCGATGGTGGATATTGTATTTCCCGATCAGGCCAATAGCGCCGGAAAAATGTTTGGCGGCGAAGCGGTGGCCTACATGACGAAGGCTGCCTTCATTGCCGCATCGAGACTTTCCGGGAGGTTGACGGTACTGGCGTCTTCGGAGCGCATCGACTTTTCCCGCCCTATCGCCGTTGGCGAGATTGTCGAGGTTTGCGCCGAGGTCATCGAAATCGGGCGGACCTCAATGAAGGTGCAGACGGTCCTCTACTCCGAGAACCTTCTCAGCGGAGAGCGACATATCACGGCGACGGGACATTTCGTGATGGTTGCTGTTGACGCAAACCATAAGCCTGTCGTCGTTGAGCGATAAGTTTGACGCGGCGAGTGCGTGCTTCCTGATTGCCCTGGCTCATCCATCACGATGCGGTTGAAGGCATGATGTGGAAGATGATCGTCTCTCTGGCGCCGTTGCTCCAGGCTCCGCCGATCGAGCAGATTTTCGAGGAATGAAATGCCATCTGGCGTGGCCGGCGCGTCTTGGCACATAAGCCTGCCATCCACCTGCTTGCGCGCGGCCCTTAGTATTCGGTTCCTAAGGCTTTCCCGGGATTAGCGCTTTTCTCAATCTTTTGCTGTTAGCTGACCGCATGGCAAAGATCGTGGCATTGGCGGCATATTTCTATCAGGCGGCCGTGGCATTCGGGCTGCTGATCGCAATAGCGCATTTGCTTGCGCCGGCGGATTACGCGGCCTACTCGCTTTTCATCACCATCAGCCAGTTTGCGGCGATCTTCTGCTTCGAATGGATCCGCCATGCCTGCAGCCGCTTCTATCCGGGTTCGACGCCCGGGAGCGAAGCACTGGAGCGAAAGGCGCTGACCGTCGAGTTTGCCGTATGCGCGGTGATCTGCCTGGTCGCTGCATCCGCGTCGATCTTCTTTTCGGTTCCCCGCGAGATTGCGATGCTTGGCGCTCTTGTTGCGGTTTTGCAGGGCGGAAGCGATCTTCATCTCACCATGCTGCGCTTTCGCCAGGAGTTTCGCGCCTTTTCCCGACTGCAGGGATCCCGCGCCACCATTCTTGCCGTCGGTACGCTCGCCGGAGCAATGGTTACTCCAAACTTCACCTGCACGATCATAGGGTTGCTCGCCGGCTATGTTGCCTACGGCTCGTGGGCCATATTTCTGACCCGCGACAGTCTGCGCGAAGCGGCGCGTCTCGAGCCAGCGCTGATCCGCAAGCATTTTGTTTATGGCAGCGTTGCGGCCAGCGCCTCGGTGCTCGGTATGCTTGCGCCGTTGGGCTTGAAGTCGATCCTGACGGCGGCGTTAGGGGCGGGCGGGGCTGCAGGCGCATTGCTGGCGCTCGATCTGCTGCAGCGGCCGTTCGTGCTGATCGTTTCGGCACTGCAGGCCATTCAATATCCGGATGTGGTCGCCTCCCATGATCGCGATGGTATAACTCCTGCGTTCAGGAAACAGCTTGGAGATTACTATTCGCTGCTGACCGGCCTGACATTGATGACCGCGGCCGGCATTTTCGCCTTGTTGCAGCCCGTGGCGCATCTGGTTATTTCGGTTGGCTTGCGCGACGGATTTCTTGCAGGCGCGCCTTTTGTCGTCGGTCTTTCCGTGTGCCGCGCCCTGACATTGAACATGTCGCCGACGCCTGCGCACCTTCAGCGCCGATTGCTGATGATTTTCCTGTTGGCTTTGGTCGATTGCGTATTGCTGAATGTCGGGGCGCTGCTTGGCGGCTATTTCGGCTCGTTCGACGATGCGGCGCTCATGTTCGGCGGTATGATCGGTGCGTTGGTGGCAATGGCGATCGGGGTGAAGGTGCTCACTTTGCTGCCCTTCAGCTTCATCTGGCGGCCGGTCATTTTCTCCGCCATCGGTCTCGCCGCGCCGGTACTCGCAACGGCCGGCTTTGAGTATTCGCTTTGGATATCGGTGACGATTGGCGTTGTCGGTGGCGCTGTGTTCTGCGTGCTCGGTCTTCACAGCTATTTCGTCACGATGTTCCGGCCGCAAGCCCGAAGTTAGATCCGTCAGAGGGCCTCCAGCATGGATAGCACACGCTCCGCACTGCTGTTCCAGGAGAAGCGCGCGACATTCTCGTGGCCGCGTCGGCGCAGATCCTCACGCAAAGCGCCGTCTGCGGCAATCCTCTGCATGGCGGCGACAAGCTCGTCCTGCCTGGTGGGATCGAAGTAGAGCGCAGCATCGCCCGAGGCTTCGCGGACAGCGGGGATATCGGCGGCCAGCACCGGGCAACCCTGCGTCATGGCTTCGAGTGGCGGAATGCCGAAGCCTTCGTAGAGGCTGGGAAAGACGAAGGCCGTGGCATGTCGTTCCAGCGCGGCGATCTCTGCATCCGTGAGGCGACCGGGAAAGAGCTGCCTGTCACTGGACTGCGGCCCGTCGGCCTCGAACACGGTCGGAGCTGTGCCGCCGACAACCACGAGTTTCTGGTTTTCATCGCCAAGGGTTTCGAAGGCGCGAATGGCGAAATCGAGATTCTTGTTCGGCTTCATCGTACCGACGAGAAGGAAGAAGCCGTTGGTCTGTAATCCAAGCCGCTGGATGATGGCCTCATCGGGTTGAATGGCGGCGAAGTGATCGACGGCATTGTAGACCACATCGATGCCGCTTGCGGGGACCCGGAAAACGGAGGCAAGTTCGTCGCGCGAAAACTCCGAGACCGTGCCGATCTTGGCGGTGCGGGTGAGCACCGTGCCGAGGGCGCCATGCAGCATGCGGTAGCTGCGTTTGAAGGATTGCGGGTGGCGGAAGATGGTCACGTCGTGGATGACCACCATTTGGCGGCGATGCAGGAGAGGACCGCTGCCGCCGAAGCCGATCAGCCGGCTGCCGCGCGATCGCGAAAGCAGAGATGTCTGTTCCCAAATATGACCGGGGCCTGAGCCGAAAGAATCGACTTCTATGGCGGAAAGACCGATGTCGACGCGCGTATGGCGCGGCACCGCCAAGCGCCATCTTGCGCCCTTCAACGTAGACGGTACCGCACCTGCGGCGATCTTGCGGTCAAGCGCCAGCGTCAATTCGCGTGCAAAGCGTTGTACGCCGGATAATGGCTGGCTGAGAAATCGCCCGTTGATGGTAATCGATTGCACTCGAACGCCCCGGTATGTCATTGATCGGGGCCAGTCTGCATTATTTTCCTTAGAGAAGGTTTAGCTCCGCCAGCCTGATTTTAGGCAAGCGCGTCCTTGCTGTCGATCGTGGCGACGCCGCGCGTCCGCATCTCTTCGATCGCAGCCTTGACGCCGGCGGGATCGATTCCGCGGCTTGCGTCCTCGATGAAGCGGACTGTAATGCCGGGAAGCATCTCGACCGCGTCGATTGCGGAGAATTTGACGCAGTAGTCGGTTGCAAGTCCGCAAAGATCGAGCGCGGTCACGCCCTTGCCGCGTAGATAGGCGGCCAGGCCCGTGAGTGCAGCCTGATCGTTGTCGCGGAAGGCCGAATAGCTGTCGACCGCCGGATTCTGACCCTTCTGCTGGATGAAGTCGACGGCATCGACGTGGAGAGCCGGATGGAAGCGAGCGTCTTCAGTATTCTGGACGCAGTGGTCGGGCCACATCATCTGCGGCTTGCCGGAGAGCGTGCCCATTTCGAAAGGTTTTTTGCCGGGATGGGCCGATGCGAAGCTGCCGTGGCCGGCCGGATGCCAGTCC
>NZ_JAELUG010000217.1 GCF_016429255.1 Rhizobium sp. ASV8 | reverse complement strand
TCGCAAAACTGTCGCCTTTGGCATTTATCCCCGCCCGAGTGCTCGCCGCACTTGTCGAAGGCTTGCGTATTGACAAGCGTGGCGTTACCGAATCCGGTTAACGAATGCTAAAGACCATTGCCGCCTTGCCAGCTGAGTATGCGCGTATGTTGCGAGTGAGAGTAAAGGACCTGATGTGAGCGGATTAGAAACGGCTATCAGAAGCGCGTTGGACAGGTCCGATCGCGCCAATCCGGAAATCCGGGCTCGCATCTATCAGTCGGCACGACAGGCATTGGAAGCCGGCCTCCGTAAACAGGACATTACCGACGTCAACGTCGTCGCGGCCCAGCGTCAGCGGCTTGAGGCGACGATAAGGGAGATCGAGGTCGAGGAGCGTGGCCGCCCCGCACAAGCGACGCCGCCGTCTCCCGAGCTCGGTGCTCCGCATGTGTCCCCTGCTGCCCCGCGTCCAGCGCCCGGACAGCCGGCGCAGCGATCCGAGCCGGTCATGAGCGTGCGCGGCGAAACCCGCGATAATGATCCACCTTTCGCCCGCGACGCTGGTCCTGCGGAAGCTGTGTCGGTCGAGCCTGCAGGACCGCAGGCGGATTTTGGCGATATGCGGGCCGGGCCTGCCGATCATCTTGGGGCCGACAGCGATATCAGGCCGTCTGCCAACGCGCCGGCCTCCGCCCGAACGATGAACTTCAAGCCGGAACGGGCGGCCGTTCGCCGCAAACCGCGCAAATTCTTCTCGCGTCTGCTGGTGTTCTGCATCCTGCTCGCCTTTCTCGGTGTCGGCGCCTGGTGGATCAAGACGTCAGGCGTCTTCATGTCGGCAGCACAGAGGGATACCAGCGTCCGCAATCCGCCGGCGCATGTCGACTCGCAGGACTTCAGTGGCAACAATAGCGAAGACGACAATGCCGATGAGGATGACAATAGCGGTCCGGTCAATCCGGGGTTGGCGACCATCGACCCGCAAAACCGCTTCTCCGAGGAATGGATCGAAGTTCTGAAGCCGACGGAAGCATCGAAGGTGAAGGCTGGGGCACAGGCGAAGGCCGAAAATGTCTCGGAGAATGAGGGGCCGGCGGTGCGAATTACTTCCCTCAGCAGCGGCCCGGATGGCAGTGCCTCGGTGGAAATACCCGACAGCGTGTTGCAGCAGGTCGCCGGCAAGCCTTCGACAGTCGCGTTGACCCTGCAATCGACATCGGACGCGCCGACGCAGATTACGGTAGAATGCGATTTCGGCACGCTCGGTCGTTGCGGCCGTCATCGCTTCACCGCCAGCCGCCAGAAAACGGATGCGTTGTTCCAGCTTCGCTTCGATGGTGCGAAAGCGCCGACGGCTTCCGGCCGACTGATCATCAACAGCGATATCGATGGCAAGGCGCGCGGTATCAACATCTACGCTATCCGCGTCTTGCCCGGACAATAAAGTCCGGGTGGCGCAGCGTCGCTTTGCTATCTAAGCGCGGCCGGAGAACAGCCGCGTGTGCTCGCTGTGCTTATTTGAAGCCGGCCGGCCCCATGCTCAGGATCTTGTCGTCGATTTCGCCGATGGCCTTCTCGTCCTTGCCCTCGTAGTCGAGCGTCAGCAGGATGTGGCGGATAAGGTTCAGGCGCGCGCGCCGCTTGTCGTTGGCGCGTACGACGGTCCATGGCGCATGGTCCGTATGCGTATCCTTCAGCATACGGTCCCGCTTTTCGCTATAGTCCTTCCATCTGGGAAGGGCGGCGATATCCATCGAGGAAAGCTTCCACACGGCGCGGGGATCGTGGCATCGGTCATGGAAGCGCTTCAGCTGCATTTCCCGGCCGATGTCGAGATAGAATTTGAAGAAGTGGATGCCGTCCTGGACGATCAGCTTTTCCATCTGCGGCGCCTGCTTCAGGAACTGCTCGTATTGTTTCTGCGTGCAGAAGCCCATGATGGGCTCGACGCCGGCGCGGTTGTACCACGAACGGTCAAACAGCACGAATTCGCCTGATGTCGGGAACTGCGCGACATAGCGCTGGAAGTACCATTGCCCTGCTTCGCGGTCGGTCGGCTTGGTCAGCGCCACGACACGGGCCAGGCGAGGGTTCATATGGGCCGATGTCGCCGCGATCGAGCCGCCCTTGCCGGCGGCGTCGCGCCCTTCAAACAGTGCCATCACCCGCTTGCCTGACGCCTGCAGCCAGAACTGCACCTTGATGAGCTCGATCTGCAGCTTCTTCAGCTCGTCCAGATACTCTTCTTCCTTGAGCTTCTTCTTGTAGGGATAGTTGCCTGAGGTCAGCGCCTCGTCGTCGATCCAGCTCGGCAACACGGGATCGTCGACGTCGAATAGCCGCTTGGTCCCGCGGATATCCAGCTCTACAGCGCGGCTTTTGACTTCCTCTCCCATGTGTCCCGGCTCCTCGGTCGTTGATGCTTTGCTAGTCTTGTCGCAGAAACGCAGCAAATGCTCTTTCGGCAAGTTGGCGCTTTTATCCAATGGTTTCAACCCCTTTGCTTTTTCCTCCTTTTGCCGGCTACATTTATTGCTGTGAGTTTTAGCGTTCTGTGGATAGAGCCGAATACTTCTGTCATGAATCGCGGATAAGAGGCGGAATCCAGCATTCCATGATGGCAGGCGAAGGGACGGGCGCAGTTGGAAGACGAATGGTCAATTGTCAGGAAGTTGATGGTGCGGTTGCGGCAGGAGAGCGCCATCCTGATTCTGGCGACGCTGATTGCAGCGCTTGCGCTCATTGAAGGCATCCATACCGGTGTCGTGTTCTGGATCTGGGCCATTGCGGTGATCGTGGCGTTGATCCGGCAGCCGCTGGTCCAGCGGGTTGCGGTGCCAGCCCAGGCCGGGCCTGTGCCAGCCGATCCGGAAGCTGTGATGCACACTGCCTTCGCGGGTCTTTCGGCGCTCGACGTGCCTGTCTTGATCATCGATCGCGAGGCATCGGTGCTGGTGCAGAACGCCGCGGTCGAAAAGGCTTTCGGTGCCTTCCCGATCGGAGCGCATATTTCCTCGAAGCTGCGCTCCCCCGGCCTGCTCGACATGGTTCGCGAGACCATCGCGACCAACACCCCAAACCAGATCGAGCATTCAGAGCGGCTACCCTCGGAGCGCGTCTACATCGTGCGCATCGCGCCGATCGATCTGCAGCAAGCCGAAGTCGAAACCGGCACCTTCTTCCTGCTGTCCTTCCGCGACATATCGGAACTGCGTCACATCGATCGCATGCGCTCCGATTTCGTCGCCAATGCCAGCCATGAGCTGCGCACGCCGCTGGCTTCGCTGAGAGGCTTCATCGAGACCATCCAAGGCCCTGCCAAATCGGACCCGAAAGCTCAGCAGCGTTTCCTCGGCATCATGTTCGATCAGACGACGCGCATGAGCCGGCTGGTCGACGATCTTCTGTCGCTATCGCGGCTGGAGCTGAAGTCACATATCGCGCCGGATCAGAAGGTCGATCTCGTGCCGCTGCTCGGCCATGTGCGGGACTCGTTGGCGCCGCTCGCAGGCGATCTCGACGTGACGATCAACCTGCATATGCCCGACGACAAGGTGGAGGTGCTGGGCGACCGCGACGAGTTGGTGCAGGTTTTCGAAAATCTGATCGAGAATGCCTGCAAGTATGGCCAGGAAGGCAAGTCTGTCGAGGTTTCGCTTTTGAACGAGCCGGGCCAGGCGGTCGCCGTCGTCATTTCCGATAAGGGGCCGGGGATACCGGCCGAGCATGTGCCTCGCCTGACCGAGCGCTTTTATCGCGTCAACGTTGAGGACAGCCGTTCGAAGAAGGGCACCGGTCTTGGGCTCGCCATCGTCAAGCACATTCTGACGCGCCACCGCGCAAGGCTGATCGTGAAGTCGGAAGTTGGGAAGGGAACCGACTTTACCGTCCGCTTCTGAAACTCACTACGAATCCCCGATTCCGGGTGAGATTTAGCCCATAAATTTCAAAAGGATAGACTGTCATAATTGTTTCACTCGCCTGACATAAAAGGGCGGTGCTTTGGCCGGTAAGAAAGAAGCGCTGAAACTGGTGGATGTACCGTTCACCGTCGTGCTCTTTTAGCCCGTCAGGGAGGATTCATTATGAACGCGTTGAAATTGTCTATTCTCGCGCTGGTCGCATCCGCCGCTTTTGCCGGCGCTGCCGTGGCCCGCGACCAGATTCAGATTTCCGGTTCTTCTACCGTATTCCCCTATGCCAAGATCGTCGCCGAGAATTTCGGAGAGACCCACACCAACTTCAAGACGCCGATCGTCGAATCCGGCGGCTCGGGCGCCGGCCTCAAGGAATTCTGTAAGGGTGTCGGCACCGACTCCATCGATATCGCCAATGCGTCGCGTCCGATCAAGGATAGCGAAATTGGCGCCTGCAAGGCCGCTGGTGTCGCCGATATCCAGCAGATCAAGATCGGCTATGACGGCATCGTCTTCGCCTTTGACAAGAGCAACCCCGATATCAAGTTCGTGCCAGCCGATCTCTACAAGGCGCTCGCAGCCGAAGTCGTCGTCGACGGCAAGCTGGTCGCCAATCCCTACAAGAAGTGGTCGCAGATCAACCCGTCGCTGCCGGATTTCGAAATCGCCGCCTATATTCCGGGCGAGAAGCACGGCACGCGCGAGGTCTTCGAGGAACGCGTTCTCGCTTCCGGCTGCAAGGCTTCCGGCGCGCTCGACGTCATCAAGGCCACGATCAAGGATGCAGACCAGCAGGCGAAGAAGTGCATTGCCGTGCGCAAAGACGGTCTGGCAGTCGATATCGACGGCGATTATCCGGAAACCCTGGCGCGCATCAACGCCAACAAGCATGGCGTCGGCGTCTTCGGCCTGTATTTCTACCAGAACAATGCCGACAAGCTGAAGGTCGCCACCGTCAGCGATATCGTGCCCTCGGGCCGGACGATCGCCGACGGCACCTATCCGGTCTCGCGACCGTTGTTCTTCTACGTCAAGAAGGCGCATCTGGGCGTCATTCCTGGCCTCAAGGAATATGTCGATTTCTTCACCAGCGATCAGATGATCGGGCCGGATAGCCCGTTGGCCGAATATGGCCTCGTGCCCGCGCCGGATGCTGAACGCGACCAGATCCGCAAGGACTTTGCGGACGGAAAGATCATGTGAGTGCGTAAGGACTATGCGTCGGTGCGGTCTTCGACCGTGCCGACGTTGGCCGGAGAATGGGCCGGGGAATTGGTATGAGTGTGTCACTGCTGCTGCTATGCGTGTCGGTCATCGGCGCCTTTGCCTTCGTGCTGGGGCGGGTGAGGGCTGCTGCGCTGTCGGCTGACGGCAGGTCCTCCTCGATGCATTCCAGGCATGGCTATCATGGTGCCTATGCCGCCATATGGGCCGTCCTTCCGGCATTGGCGCTCGTCTGCGTCTGGTCGATTGCCAGCCCGGAAGTGATTGATCGCCTGGTGATCAAGTCCTTTCCGGAGGAGGTGAAAATCCTCCCGCGCGCAGAACTCAATCTCAGCTACGGCATGGTGCGCAGCATCGCGCACGGCATGCGCCTTCTCACTAGTCAGGAGCTGACGGAGGTCGCCGGCGGCACGGCCGATCTGCAATTGCTGCTGGCGCAGAAGGGCGTGCCGCTGGCGATCCGCCCGACCGGTTACATGGTCGATGCCGCCAACAAGTATAACGGCATGCGGGAAATCAGCCGGATCGTCATGAGCGTGTCGGCGATCCTGCTGTCGCTGCTATGCGCGACCTATGGTCTGCGCGTCATCGCCCCTCGTTTTCGCGCCCGCAATCGTGTCGAGCAGGTCATTCTCGGGGCGCTGATCATTGCGTCCTCCATCGCCGTGCTGACGACGCTCGGGATCGTCGTTTCGATGCTGTCGGAGGCTGCGCGTTTCTTCAGCATGGTACCGGCCGGTGAGTTCTTCTTCGGCACGGTCTGGGATCCGCGTTTCACCGGCGCAGGCGCGCAGACATCGGGAACCTTCGGCTTGATCCCGCTGCTGGCGGGTACAATCTATATCGGTTTTGTCGCCATGCTCTTTGCCGTGCCGATCGGGCTGTTCGCGGCAATCTACATGGCGGAGTATGCCTCGGCACGCGTGCGCTCCATCGCCAAGCCGATGCTTGAGGTGCTGGCCGGTATACCCACAATCGTTTATGGCTTCTTTGCGCTTGTCACGGTCGGCCCTTTCCTCAGAGACATTTCAGCCGAGATCAACGGCCTGATGACGGGAAGCTACACGAGCTTCATCGAGGCACAGAGCGTTCTGACCGCCGGTTTCGTCATGGGCGTGATGCTGATCCCCTACGTCTCGTCGCTGTCGGACGATATCATCATGGCGGTTCCGCGCTCGCTGCGCGACGGCTCACTCGGCCTCGGCGCCACGCGCTCCGAGACGGTGAAACGCGTCCTCTTGCCGGCAGCACTTCCCGGGATCGTAGGTGCGCTCCTGATGACC
>NZ_JAELUG010000216.1 GCF_016429255.1 Rhizobium sp. ASV8 | reverse complement strand
GTGCATGCACTTCACGCGCATCGACGAGCCAGCACAAAGCCGGTGGCCGCTATAGACGACCAGCGGATAGGTTGCGCCCAGCTCCGGGCGAACCGGAACTCCTCCAAGCCAATCAATTTCTCGGTACCCTACAGGCATAATCTTTGAAAACAGGAACACAAATTGGAAAACCGCGTAGAACACTACGCATTCCCAACCTAGCGTCAAGGTCGTTAGCAACGGCAACAAGTTTGCCGCTTCCGCCGGAGGAGATGGCGGGAGATACCGGGAGGAACATTCATGCCTATCGTGCACATGCTGCGTGCCCTTGCCCTTGGAACCGCCCTCACCGCAGCACCGGCGTTGGCGGGCGAACTGGTCATCAACGCGGACAAGACCGACCCGCCCTCGAAGAAGATGATGGATGCTGTCATTGCTGATTTCCAAGCGGAATATCCCACCATCACGGTGAAGTGGAACAATTTCGACCATGAAGGCTACAAGTCGGCGATCCGCAACTTCCTCACTGCCAACCCACCGGATATCTTCGCCTGGTACCCCGGCAACCGCATGATGCCCTTCGTCGCGGCCGGACTGGTCGAAGACGTCACCGATGTCTGGGAAAAGAACAAGCTGGACGACACGCTGAAATCGTCCGCCAAGTCGATCGAGGCGGACGGCAAAAAATGGGGCATGCCCTATTCCTATTATCCCTGGGCGATCTACTACCGGAAAGACATTTTCGACAAGCTGGGCATCGCGCCGCCGAAGACCTGGGCCGAACTCCTGTCCGCCTGCGCGGCGCTTAAGACCGTCGGTATCACGCCTTTCGCGATCGGCACCAAGGCTCTTTGGCCAGCCGGCGGCTGGTTCGACTATCTCGACCTCCGGGTGAACGGTTATGAATTCCACATGGAGCTGACGGCAGGCAAGGTCTCCTACGAAGATCCCAAGGTGAAGGCCGTGTTTGAGAAATGGGCCGAGCTGGTCAAGCCAGGCTACTTCCTGGAAAACAATGCTGCCATCGACTGGCAGGAGGCTATCCCGCAGTTCGTGCAAGGCAAGGCCGCCATGTATCTGATGGGCAATTTCGCCGTGCCGATGATGAAGGATGGCGGACTGGAGGCGGAGCAGATCGGCTTCGTACCCTTCCCGGAGGTAACCCCCGGCGTGCCGCGCGCCGAAGACGCGCCGACAGAGGCCTTCTTCGCCGCTTCAGGCGGCAAGAACAAGGTCGATGCGCGCACCTTCCTCGCCTATCTCGCCCGGCCGGACGTACAGGCGAAGATGAATGGCTTCACCGGCCAGATCGCCGCCAACAACCAGTCACCATTGCCCAACGACCCATTGCTGAAGGCAGCGACGGAAACGCTGGCGACCGCCTATGGCCTCGCCCAGTTTTATGATCGCGATGCACCGGCGGAAATGGCCAAGGCAGGCATGGAGGGCTTCCAGCAATTCATGCAGTCGCCGGAAAAGCTCGATGCCATACTGGCACGGCTGAACAAGGTCCGCACCCGCGCCTACGGCGGATAATCGCTGTGGCTGGGCCGCGACGGCATCCGGGGGCATGACGCCCTTTCCGGATGCCGGTTTTCTTGCTTCCGGACACTGCGGAGTAACCGATGACAAGCCTGATCTATCATACGGGGCAGACGCGCCGCGCTGAGTGGCGGCGGCAGCTTCTGCCCTTTGCCTTCCTGGCACCAGCGCTGGTGATGTTCACCGCCTGCGTGCTCTACCCGATCGCCGATAGCCTATGGCTCAGCCTGTATGACTGGGACGGGCTAGGGCCGAAGACATTCATCGGACTGGCCAACTATGTTGAGCTTTTCGCCGACGACGCCTTTTATACCGCGCTCGGCAACAATCTGCTCTGGCTCCTGTTCTTCTTGCTGGCGCCGCCGCTGGGTCTCGGCCTTGCCCTCCTGCTTAACCAGACGGTCACAGGCATCCGGCTATACAAGTCGCTGTTCTTCTTCCCGTTCGTCATCAGTCAGATTGTCGTAGGCATCGTCTTCAGTTGGTTCTATGCGCCGGATTTCGGCCTGCTGACCGCGCTGATCAAGACGTTGACGGGAGCAGAAACTGCCATTCTGGCCGATGAGCGCTTTGCCACCTACGGCATCATCGCCGCAGGTCTCTGGCCACAGATCGCCTATTGCATGATCCTCTATCTCACCGGCCTCAATAACATCAATCCCGAGCTGATCGAAGCGGGCCGCATGGATGGTGCGCGGGGCCTCAGCCTATTCTGGCATATTGTGCTCCCGCAGCTCGGGCCCGCCACCTTCATCGCCGCCGTTGTCACCATCATCGGCTCGCTGCGCTCCTTCGATCTGGTCTCGATCATGACTGCGGGCGGCCCCTATGGGTCCACGCGCGTGCTCTCCTTCTACATGTATGAGCAGGCGCTGTCGGAATTCGGCTACCGGATGGGCTACGGCGCCGCCATCGCCGCAGTCCTGTTTGCCATCATGATGGTCTTCATCAGCGTTTTCATCCTGCACATGCTCAAAAAAGAAAGGGCCGGATGATGTTTCCCACCCCGATCGCAAAAGCCCCCGCCCCGGTGCGCCTGGCCTACCGGCTGCTGCTGCCGGTCAGTCTCGTCTGCTGGCTGCTGCCGCTCATTGGCGTGCTGATGACATCGGTTCGGCCACTCGGCGACCTCGCCGCCGGCAATTATTTCGGTCTGCCGTCGCGCATCGACTTCACCGAAAACTATGGGGCTCTGTTTTCCAGTTCGCCCATCGGCCATTACCTACTGAATTCACTGCTGATCACGCTGCCGTCCGTGGTGGGGGCGATCGCGCTCGCCTGCCTTGCGGGGTTCGCGCTCAGCACCTACCGGTTCCGCGGCAATCTCTTCGTCTTCTTCCTGTTTGTAGCGGGCAACTTCGTGCCGTTCCAGATCCTGATGGTTCCGGTACGCGACCTCGCATTGCGGCTGGGCGTCTATGACTCCATTCTCGGTCTCATACTGTTCCACACGGCTTTCCAGACCGGATTCTGCACCCTCTTCATGCGTAATTTCATGCGCCAGCTGCCCTATGCGCTGATCGAGGCGGCGCGGATCGAAGGAGTAAGCGAAATCAAGATCTTCATCCATGTGGTGCTACCGCTGGTGCGACCCGCCATCGCCGCGCTCTCGGTGCTCGTCTTCACCTTCGTCTGGAACGATTACTTCTGGGCCATGGTCATGGTCCAGGGCGAACACGCCATGCCGGTGACGGCGGGTCTCTACGCGCTCAAGGGCCAGTGGATTGCCGCCTGGAATCTCATCGCGGGCGGTGCGGTGGTCGCGGCACTCCCGCCCGCCGCCATCTTCTTTCTCATGCAACGCCATTTTATCGCCGGGCTGACGCTTGGCGCGACAAAAGGATGACACGGCCATGATCTCTTCTTTCACGCTTTCGCGCCGGCTACCAGGAGGCTGCCATGGGTAGTGTGCGCCTGCAGGCGGTTTCCAAGCATTTCGGTATAGCCGAAGTCATCAAGGACCTCGATTTGGAGATCGGGGATGGGGAATTCTGCGTTTTCGTCGGGCCATCGGGCTGCGGCAAGTCCACGCTGTTGCGGATGATTGCCGGCCTGGAGGACATCACCTCCGGACGGCTGGAGATCGCCGGGCGCGACATGACAGGCGTCGGCCCGGCCGAGCGCGGCACCGCGATGGTGTTCCAGTCATATGCGCTCTATCCGCATATGACTGTGGCGCAGAACATCAATTTCGGCCTACGCATGACCGGTCACCCCGCGGACGAGATCGCGCGGCGAACAGCAAGGGCTGCGGGGATGCTGCAACTCGATGCCCTGCTCGACCGCAAACCCTCGCAACTGTCCGGGGGGCAGCGCCAGCGGGTGGCCATCGGCCGCGCCATCGTGCGCGATCCGGCCGTCTTCCTGTTCGACGAACCGCTATCGAACCTCGATGCATCGCTGCGAGTGCAGATGCGGGCGGAGATTTCCGGGCTGCACCGGGAGATCGGCACGACCATGATCTACGTGACCCACGACCAGGTGGAAGCGATGACCATGGCTGACAAGATCGTGGTACTGAATCGCGGTCGGGTGGAGCAGGCTGGCAGCCCCCTCGCCCTCTACCATCGCCCGGCCAACCGGTTTGTCGCCGGCTTCATCGGCTCGCCGAGCATGAATTTTCTGCCGGGGAACGCCCTACCCGCCGATGGCAGCACGAGGGTGGAACTTGCGTGCGGCGGCAGGCTTGACTGCGCCCCGGCAATCGCCATGGCGGAAGGGCCGATCACGATTGGCATCCGCCCCGAACACGCCCGGATCGGCCGCGCAGAGAGCGGCACGCTCAGAGGCACGCTCAACCATGCGGAGTTCCTCGGGTCTGAAAGCGTGCTCTACCTGTCCCTTGCCGATGGCAGCACGTTCTGCCTGAAGGCCGATGGTCTCGCCCGGGCCGCTCCCGGCGACACGGTGGAATTCCATGTGCCTGCCAAGGCTTGCCACCTGTTCAGTCCGGAGGGTGTTGCTCTCCTGCATGGAGATCTGACGCAATGAGCCTCGGTGTGTGCTATTATCCCGAACACTGGCCTGAGGACTGGTGGGAGCAGGATGCCGCCCGCATGATGTCGCTGGGAATCCGTTATGTCCGCATCGGCGAATTCGCCTGGTCACGGCTAGAACCCGAGCGTGATAGGTTCGATTTTACCTGGCTGGACCGGGCGATGGACGTGCTTGCGGCCGCGGGACTGAAGATCGTTCTTGGCACGCCCACAGCCACCCCGCCGAAATGGCTGATCGATGCCTATCCCGACATCCTGCCCATTGATATGGACGGCCGGACCCGCGGCTTCGGCTCGCGCCGGCACTACAGCTTTTCCTCGAAAGACTGGCGGCGCGAGAGCCGGCGCATCGTCGAGATCCTGGCCGATCGCTATGGCCAACATCCCGGCCTGGTGGGCTGGCAGACGGACAACGAATATGGCTGCCACGGCACCACGTTCTCCTATGGCCCCGATGATATCGCGGCCTTCCGTCAGTGGCTGCGGCAGCGTTACCAGAGCGCGGAGCAGCTGAACGAGGCTTGGGGTTCGGTCTTCTGGTCCATGGAACTCGCCGGGTTCGATGCGGTGAGCCTGCCGAACCTGACCGTCACCGAGGCCAACCCGGCGGCCCGCATGGATTTCTGGCGCTTCCTGTCCAGCCAGATCGCCACCTATGACCGGATGCAGTGTGAGATCATCCGCTCCCGCTCGCCGGGCCGCTGGATCACCCATAACTTCATGGGCTTCACCAATGATTTCGACCATTGGGCGGTCGGCGACAATCTCGATTTCGCCTCCTGGGACAGCTATCCGATCGGCTTCGTTGAGAAGTTCCCTTTCGCGGAAGATGAGCGCAACCGCTGGGCAGAAACCTCCCATCCCGATATCGCCGCCTTTCATCATGATCTCTACCGGGGGGTCGGTAAGGGCCGGTTTTGGGTGATGGAACAGCAGCCAGGGCCAGTCAACTGGGCGCCGTGGAACCCCGTGCCGAAGCCCGGCATGGTGCGGCTCTGGACAATTGAGGCGATGGCACACGGGGCGGAGGTGGTTAGCTATTTCCGTTGGCGCCAAGCGCTCTTCGCTCAGGAGCAGATGCATGCAGGCCTCAACTTGCCGGGACAGCATGAGCTTTCCCCCGGTGGCCGCGAGGCCGAACAGGTGGCGCGCGATCTCATCCGGCTCGGCACGCTCGGCGAAACGGCGCAGGCGCCGGTAGCCCTTCTCTACGATTACGAAAGCTGCTGGTCCACGCGCATCCAGCCACAGGGCCGGGATTTCCGCACCGAGGAACTGGCGTTCCGCTGGTATGAGACTGTGCGCAGACTGGGGCTGGACGTGGATTTCGTGCGACCCGGCACGGATCTCGCCGATTATCGCCTGGTGCTGGTTCCATGCTTGGTATATGCCAGCGATGACGCCTGCCGGGCCCTGCAGGCCACAAAAGGCGTGGTGCTCTACGGGCCGCGCACCGGCTCGCGCGACCGGAACTTTCGCATTCCCGAAAACCTGCCACCCGGGCCCCTAGCCGCCCTGACAGGCGTGCGCCTGCGCGAGGTGGCGTCGCTGCGCCCAGGCCTATCTGCGGCTGTCCATGGCGCGGCAGGGGGCCTGGCGATCCGCTGGCGCGAACATCTTGAAGTCCGGGATGCGCATGTTCTTTCGACCTTCCCGGATGGCAGTGCCGCGCTGACCGCGCGCGGCAACCAGCATTATCTCGCCTGCTGGCCGGACAAGGACCTGCTGCAAACCACGATGCGGCTACTCGCGGACAAGGCGGAGCTGGACGTCACCCCCCTGCCCGCGCAGGTGCGGTTGCGGCGGCGCGGAAACCTCACCTATGCCTTCAACTACGGCCCCGAAGACTGGAAGGTGCCAGTGGAGGCCGATCTGGTGCTCGGCGGCGCGGTCCTGGGCC
>NZ_JAELUG010000215.1 GCF_016429255.1 Rhizobium sp. ASV8 | reverse complement strand
GGGGTTATAGGTGCTGCACTCAATATGAATGCCTCCGACGGCAATGCGCATGGGAACCTCAATTCGCGTTGGGACCAATCAGAAAATTATGAGCGGCAATGCTTGCGGCACCCCGCGCCCAGACATCGCCATCGACGCGGTGGGTGCGGATTGGCGTCTGCCCAGCGTAGCGGGGCAACACATTTGCCTCGGCGGTCTGCCGCATGACAGTACCGAAAAGACCGTCGAAGCGGCCTTCGACGTGGGCGATCAGGATCATGCCGGGATCGTTGAACTGGATCAGGTGAGCGATGGCCAGCCCGAGAGCGTTCCCCGCTCGATGTAGAATGCGCACGGCGGCTGCATTTCCGAGCGCCGCTTCGGTTTCCAGATCTTCGATCGAATGGCAGGAAAGGCCCTCCGCCTTGGCCATTTCCTTGATTGCCCTCAGCGAAGCGACGGTATCGAGGCAGCCGCGCTTGCCGCACCGGCAGGGCGCGCCGCCCGGTTCTATGGTGCAATGAGCGATCTCGCCGGCGCCGCCGTGATTGCCGCGATAAAGCTTGCCGCCAATGAAATGAGCGCAGCCTATGCCGTCATCGAAGGAGACGACGCTGAAATTCTGCACATCGCGAGCGCTGCCGAACAGTTTCTCGCTGACGGCAACCGCCTTGGCGTCGTTTTCGATGAATGTGTCGATGCCGCATTTCCGGCGGATGATATTTGCGAGAGGGACGTCCTGCCACCCAAGCAAGGTGGACTGGACGCAGTTTGCCTGTCGTTCATCGACGAAACCGGAAAGGGCAACGCCAATCCCCTGGAGCTTTTGCTTGGCGTCCTTTCGGCCCGCAAGCAGCTTCGGCAGCGTGTCTGCAATCAGCCCGGCAATGACGTCCGGATCGCGCGATAGCGGCATGGTCTGGCGGGCGAGAATATTGCCGTTGAAATCGCTAAGCACCATTGGCGCGGGATCTTCCAGCAGCGATATCCCGACGAAGAAGGCGCCTTCGGGATGCAGATCGAGCAGAATCGACGGACGCCCCTGGCCCTGAACCGTTTCTGTCTCGTGCAGGACGCCGAGCGAAATCAGATCGCGGGCAATGCCGCTCATGGCAGCTTTGCTTAAGCCCATGGATGCCGCCAGAACGGTGCGGCTCGATGGCCCGGATTGCCCGATGACCCTTAAAAGCTGCTGTTGGGAAGATGTGAGCAATTCAAGGTTCCGTCCGCTTTTTCCCGACCATAAGTTCAGGAATTAAACAAATCAACGGAAATAAATTCCCCTCAGAACCAAACTAAGGATGTGGCCGGCAAATAGCGCGGGAATTGCCGTCATGGGCGGCCGCATTTAAATAGTTGACATCGGGCCCTATCAATATGCAATGCTTATCATAACGATTCAGCAGGCCCAGCCCTCCCGTCGCCTCGTCCTCCGACGTCGATTCCAAAATCAACACTCGATTCTGGCTGCCCTGCGGCCCGCGTGTCCGATGTCAGGCGCCGCAGTCAGAAAGGAACACCATGTCCACTACGGTCGACCGTTCGAGACGCCCGTTGGTCATCGTCTCGATCATGCTGGCAACCTTTATGGTTGCCGTCGAAGCGACCATTGTCGCGACAGCCATGCCGCATATTGTCGGTCAGCTTGGCGGCTTCACCTATTACAGCTGGGTGTTCTCCGCGTTTCTGCTGGCGCAGTCCACGACGACGGTCATCTACGGCAAGCTTTCCGACATTTTCGGCCGCAAGCCGATGCTCGTTGGCGGAATTCTTATTTTCCTCGTAGGGTCCGCGCTTGCCGGCTTTGCCTGGTCGATGGCCTCGTTGATCGCCTTCCGGCTGCTTCAGGGTCTCGGTGCCGGCGCCATCCAGCCCGTGACGATGACCATCGTCGGCGATCTCTATAAGCTGGAGGAACGGGCCAAGGTGCAGGGCGTGCTTGCCAGCGTCTGGGCTGTTTCGGCCGTGATAGGGCCGCTTGCCGGGGGTATCATCGTCGATAATATCTCCTGGGCCTGGATTTTCTGGATCAACCTGCCTGTCGGTGTTCTTGCCATTGCGGGTTTCATATTCTTTCTGCACGAGCGCATCACGCCGCGCGAGGCGAAGATCGACTATCTCGGCACGATCCTGTTTTCGATATCGATCGTATCGCTGCTGGTCATTCTGACCGAGACCGATTCCGGCTTTGCCGTTCTCTGTCCGCTGGCCATCGTCTTCATCGTCAGTGGCGTTCTGTTCCTATGGCAGGAACGGCGAGCGCCGGAACCGATCATCTCGATTGCACTCTGGAGCCGGCGTCTGATCGCAACCAGCAATGCGGCGACGTTGCTTGCCGGCATGGCCCTTATCGGCCTGACGACGGTTTTGCCGATCTATGTGCAGGGTGTTCTTGGCCGCTCGCCGCTGGAGGCCGGCTTCACCTTGACGATGCTGATCGTCGGTTGGCCACTGGCGGTCATGCTCTCAAGCCGGTTCTTTCGCGCTTTCGGCATCCGCCGGACACTGCGCGCCGGCAGCTTCATGTTTCCGCTCGGTGCGTTGTTTCTGCTGTTTCTCACTCCGGAAAGCAGCCCGGTGATTGCGGGTGTCGGCTCCTTCCTGATGGGCTTCGGCATGGGCCTCATCAGCCTCACCAGCGTCGTGCTCGTTCAGGAAAGCGTCGAGTGGTCGATGCGCGGCAGCGCCACCGCGTCGATCATATTCTCGCGCAGTCTCGGCAATACGCTTGGCGCGACGGCGCTCGGTGCGATCATGAACGTGGGGATTTCGCACTATGGCAGCGGCGAGTTGGCAAGCAGGCTTCACAATATTCTCAATCAGCCTGCAGGTCTTTCCGACCTCGGTGCAGACGTGGCGATCCGAAACGTCTTCGACGCCGCCCTGCATTGGAGTTTCTGGGGTGTCGTGGTCGTCGCCATAACGACCTTCGCAACGATCTGGCTCATTCCGGTCGCCCATGATGCCGGCCGTCGCTCGCCACTCAAAACTGATGCGCAAGATGCCATGACGCATTGATATAAAACAATGCCGGCACCCCTGCTCTCAAGTGCCGGCATTCGCTCCATGTCTATAGCGGTGGTCAAAAGTCGCGATAGTTGACCAGCCAGGAATCCAGCAGGCGCCTCGAGGCCTGAAGCGCTGCCTCGGAATCGCGAGCCGAGATCGCATCGAGAATGGCCTTGTGATAGGGCAGGGCGCTCTTCTGGCCCTCAGCCACCTCTTCATGGCCTGAAAGCGTCCGATTGGCATAGATCCCGACCGCGATAAGATCGATCAGCTGCGAATAGATCATATTGTGCGTGGCGCCGAAAATCGCGGTATGAAAGCGCAGATCGGCATCCGCATTGGTATTCACGTCGCCAATACTGGAAACCATGTCCTCATAGGCCGAGCGGATGCTGGCAATATCCTCATCCGTGCAGCGCGCCGCGGCGCGTGCCGTCGCCTCCGGCTCCAGCGCCAGCCGTAGATCCTTGATCGCCCGCATGATTTCAACCGAAGGCCCGGTTTCGTAGTACCAGACCATGACGTCCGTATCGAGGTGGTGCCAGTTGGTACGCTCCTTGACGCGCGTACCGACGCGGGTCTTGATTTCGACTAGACCCTTGCCGGCAAGGCACTTCATAGCTTCTCTGATGACGGTGCGGCTGATGCCGAACTGTTCGACCAGATCCGGCTCATTCGGCAGTGTCGTGCCGACCGGATAGTGTCCGCCGACGATACGGCGCCCGAGTTCGTGGACGAAATAGCCGAAGACGCCGCGACGAGGGATCGTACCGTATTTTCGCACAAAGGCATCGAATGGTGACTGCGTTACGACCAGTTTCGACTCCGGAGTGGCCGGAGCGGGCATTGCGTCAAGGCCATGTTTCATTATGCGGGGCTCTCATTCCTGATGATGCGACGTCGCGAGACCGGCTGCCCGCTCTTGTTCGCTTGGGAGCTTCGGCGCCGGCGTCTCGGCTGCTTCGGGACTGTTCCATAGTGTTCTTGTTTCGATACCGTTGTTCTTCACGCGGCATGCTGCGACGGAAAAACCCTACCATGTCTTCCGCATGAATGCCTACTGGCTCCCCATAGCCGCTCGCACACCGCGGATTCCGCGTATTGTATGCCTCCGTTCCCACCGCCGGGCGTGATTGAGTGACGATCAAGTTGCCCGCCATCCCTTAAGCGAAATGTGATCGGCCAAGCGCTGGATGTCGTCATTTCCAGCTATCGTAAACGTTCCCGAACCGGTTAAATGGCTTGAAATGCGAGGAGGATTCGGAGTGATCGACGGATGAATGACATGTCCAGACGCGGGCATAGAGAGGAGATGCAGGCGGCGGGGTCTCGGTCGTTGTGGATCGCCCTGCTTGTCGCCGGGGCCTTCTTCATGGAGAACCTGGATGGCACCGTCATCGCAACCGCGTTGCCGCAGATGGCCGTGTCCTTCGGTGCCCGCCCCGTCGATCTCAATATCGGCATGAGCGCCTATCTTCTGACGCTCGGTGTTTTCATCCCCATTAGCGGCTGGATCAGCGATCGCTTCGGCGCACGCCTGGTGTTTACGACCGCGGTCGTGATCTTCACGCTTGCCTCGGTCCTGTGCGGCTTTGCCAACGGTGTCGCCTCCTTCGTCGCCATGCGCATCCTGCAAGGCATCGGCGGTGCTATGATGGTGCCGGTCGGCCGTCTCGTTGTCTTGAACAACACCCCGAAGGACAAGCTGATTTCGGCGATTGCCACCATTACCTGGCCAGCCCTCGTTGCGCCCATCCTCGGGCCGCCGCTCGGTGGCTTCATCACCGACCATGCGAGTTGGCGGTGGATCTTCTTCCTCAATCTGCCGCTCGGGATTTTGGCATTTGCCTTCGCGCTCATACTTATTCCAGAGACGAAGGTCGCGGCGCGGCCGCCCTTCGACTGGACGGGGTTCGTCCTGAGCGGCCTTGGGTTGGCGAGCCTGATGTACGGGCTGGAGCTGATCGGCCGTCCGGATCCTGTCTGGCTGGAAGCCTGGTCCTATGTCGTCGTCGGGGTGATCCTGCTTGCCGTTTCGGTTTTGCATTTTCGTCGGGCGGAACATCCGCTCATCGACCTTTCAGGGCTGAAGCTCCCGACATTTGCGATCACCATTTCCGGCGGGTCGCTGTTCCGTATCGCCATCGGTGCCGTGCCCTTCCTGCTGCCGCTGATGTTTCAGGTCGGTTTCGGGCTCAGTGCCTTCCATGCAGGCATGCTGACCCTGGCGGTCTTTGCGGGCAATCTGGCGATGAAGCCGGCGACGACGCCGATCCTGCGGCGCTTCGGTTTCAAGCCGGTGCTGATCGTCAACGGTATCTTGAACGCGATCTTCATCGCGGCCTGCGCCCTGTTTTCACCGGATACGCCGCTCTGGTTCATCATGCCGGTTCTGTTCATCGGCGGCATGTGCCGGTCTATGCATTTTACGGCTTTGAATACCATCGCATTTGCCGACATACCGCAGCAGCAGATGACGGGCGCCAATACACTCTTCAGCACGATGTTTCAGTTGACGATGGGCATGGGTATTGCCGTCGGTGCCATCGGCATTCGTATCGGCCAGGCGATCAGCGGGCCGCTTGGAGTTGGCGGCGTTGTTGCTATCGAGTTTCGCCTCGCCTTCATTCTCCTTGGAATTATCGCTCTTCTTGCCGTGCTTGATTGTCTGCCGCTCGATCGCAAGGCTGGCGAAAATGTTTCTCGCAAACCGAAGGTCAGCGCGAAAAAGGCGGCGTGACCCTGTGTCCAACCAAGATGCTCAACGAGGGTACTGAATAAGATTATAGTGCAGCAAGACGGCAGGTATCGCCATCAGGATGATAAGAAACATCGCAAGGCTTGCGGCGCGCACCATTTTCATCCGCCGGGCGCGCTGACCGGTCCAGTCATATACTGTCATGATGATCCCCTCCTCGTCCTCGATTATTAGAGAGGCAGGAAATGGAACTCTAGTCAATATTGGCAATGGCCCCCGTGAATAATGAGGCTTCCCTAATATTCACAGGACCGAAGTTATCAGGCTGCGCCGATGGAGTAGGATTTTGCCGCCGTGGTGCGAAGATCGTTTCGCGACGCCCGACGGAGCGAATATAAGGGACAAGGAATTCGATCCCGAGATGATGGGGTCATGGGATGCTTTGAAAGAGGAAGAGAGCTATGAGCAAGGTGCGTGCCCTGGTGCTGGAACGTCAGCACGAACTGGCGATCCGTGATATCGACTTGCCGCAGCAGGTGGGGCCGGGAGAGGTCAAGATCAAAATCCATACCGTCGGCGTCTGCGGATCCGATGTGCATTACTACACGCACGGCAAGATCGGCCCGTTCATCGTCAACGAACCGATGGTCCTTGGTCATGAGGCCGCGGGCACGATTGTCGAGGTCGGCGCCGGCGTAACCCATCTGAAGGTCGGTGATCGCGTTTGCATGGAACCGGGTATTCCCGATCCCAATTCCAAGGCCAGCCGCCTTGGAATGTAC
>NZ_JAELUG010000214.1 GCF_016429255.1 Rhizobium sp. ASV8 | reverse complement strand
GGGCATAGGTCGTCTCGTAGCCGCCGTCGTGGCGAATGCGGACGTATTTGCCGTAGCCGGTTTCCCAGGAGATCTTTTCGACGACACCATCGCCGGCGGCCTGGATCGGGCTGCCCATCGGCGCGCGGAAATCGACGCCGTTGTGGAACTTCTTCACACCGAGAATAGGGTGGACGCGCCAGGCAAAGCCATCGCCGAGCGTACCGTTGGGCACGGGGCGATGTACCAGCGACTTGGCGACCGAATGACCCCCTTCGTCGTAGAATTCCGAAGGGCCTTCGCCACCGTTCTTATGCAGATAGAAGCGGTGCGTATCGCCATCGGCATGGAATTCGATGAACATCAGCTCGCTCTTGCCATCTTCCGCCTTGCGGAAGAGCAGATCGACGCTGTCGGGCGCGTCTTCGATGCTGGTAAGGGAAACGCCCTTGGCTTTGGCGAGCTTGACCAGTTGTGACGCGCATTCCTTGGTCAGCCCCGCCCTTTCGAGCTTGGCGGCGACGGTTGCTTCATCGCTATCGTCGACATTCTTGAGGTCGACTGCGGCAACGTCCGAAGAGGCCGGCGTGTCGGCCTGGCTCTCACTGTAAAGCGTTGAGAACAGCCGGTCGTTGGCCATCGGCACGAAACTGTCCGCGTCGTCGCGAGCAACGACCCGTTCCGGCGTCTTGTCGCCGCTCAGGCGGGCCATGACCAGCTTCGGTCGAGCGCCGGGGCTTTTTTTCTCCAGCAGCAGTTCCAGGCTGTCGCCCGGGGAAACCGTATCGGTTTCGAGTGCGCGCTGAAGCTCGTCGCCGGCATCGTTGCTCAAACCGGCAGATGCCAGAATATCCTGAAGGTCCTGCTTGTCCTTCGGCATGGAGACGAGCCGGCGGAATTCGCGGCCGGGCTCTCCGGTCGTCGCCCGCGAGACGCTGACGTTCAGCGGCACGCCGCGAACCGGGAAGCGCGAACGCCGTACTGCGTCGTAATGCGTGGCCTGAGGATAGATACCGTTACGCATATCCGACAGCGATGTCGGAGCGAAGGCGACTTCCCGAGGGTGCTGCCGGCCATAGGAAGCATTGATGGCGCTGGCGCTGTCACGAGTGTTTGCGGTTTCGCCGGACTTAAACACCAGGGTGGTGCGATGATAGGTAAAAATTCGGGTTTCGCCGCTGGAAACCTTTTCAGCGACCTGCGCGAAGCGCGCGCCGTCGAAGCGCTGCTTGGCGGCCAGCCGGGTGCTCTTTGGCATGGCAGGCTGCTGTGGCGTCAGCATGGCCGTGCGCACGGGTACAGCCTGCTCGATCTCGTGACGCGCCAATAGCGGATAAAGCACGGTGGCCAGCAGGCCGAAGGACGCGGTTCCGGCCAGCCCGATGGCGATCAGGTGGCGCAGATGCGCCGAGCGGGGCAAAAAAGGAATATGAAAATCATGATGCGGCCGCGCCTGGATCGCAGCCTCTGCAGGAAATTGAACGCGCAATGGACTTTCGGCCATGAAGTGAGGAACCCTGCAGATTGCGGTGGGCCCAAACTAGGGCAAATCATGGCGAAATCTAGGCAAATATTACGAGTCTGTTAATTGCCGTGATCGTCCACAAGTCCAGATTCGCGCGTTCAAGATGATTCGTCAACTGAAGATGGTGTCGTAGAGCAGCTTGAAGTTCAGCGCGAGGATGATTGCCGCGACCAGCCAGGAGAGGATCGCAACACCCCTGGAGACGACGAAACTGCCCATTTTGTCGCGATTCGTCACGAACTGGACCAGCGGAATGACCGCGAAGGGCAGCTGCATGGACAGGATGACCTGGCTGAGCACAAGCAAGTTGGCGGTGCCTTTTTCACCATAAATTGCAGTCACGAATACAACCGGAATAATTGCAAGGCCACGGGTCAAAAGTCGTCTTGCCCAGTGCGGGATGCGCAGACGAAGGAAGCCTTCCATGACGATCTGGCCGGCAAGCGTGGCGGTCACGGTCGAATTGAGGCCCGATGCGAGCAGCGCGACCGCAAAGAGGGTGGAGGCGATGCCGAGGCCGAGCAGCGGCGAGAGCAACTCGTATGCCTGGTCGATTTCGGCAACGTCCGAATGGCCTGTTTTGTGGAAGGCGGCGGCTGCGACGATCAGGATCGCCGCATTGACGAACAGGGCCAGCATCAGTGCGATGGTGCTGTCGAGGGTTGCCCATTTGATGGCGTCACGGCGGCCTTCGTCATTGCGCTTGTAGGCGCGGGTCTGCACGATCGAGGAATGCAGGTAGAGATTATGCGGCATGACGGTCGCGCCGATGATGCCCATGGCGATGTAGAGCATCGCGGGATTGGTGACGATCTCAGGAGAAGGGATGAAGCCGTCGAGAATGGCGGCAATCGGCGGTGCGGCGGCGGCGATCTGCACGGCAAAGCAGGTGGCGATGACGATGAGCAGCGCGATCACGAAGGCTTCGAGATAACGGAAGCCCTTGTTCATCAGAAGCAGCAGCAGGAACGTGTCGAGCGCGGTGATCAGCGCGCCGCCGATCAGCGGAATTCCGAAGAGCAGCTGCAAGGCGATGGCGGTGCCGATGACTTCGGCGAGATCGCAGGCGATGATGGCGAGTTCGCAGACAAACCAGAGAGCCAGATTGACCGGTCGTGGGTAGTGATCGCGGCAAGCCTGGGCGAGATCGCGGCCGGTAACGATGCCGAGCCTAGCCGACAGCGCCTGCAGCAGGATCGCCATCAGATTGGACAGCATGATGACGGCAAGGAGCGTGTAGCCGAACTGCGCGCCGCCCGCGAGGTCCGTCGCCCAGTTGCCGGGATCCATGTAGCCGACGGAGATCATGTAGCCCGGTCCGATGAAGGCAAGCAGGCGCCGGATCCAGCTGCCGCCATGCGGCACTTTTATTGTGGAGTTAACCTCGGGAAGGCTGGGGCGAACGCTATCCCCTGCACTGGCGAATTTCCACGCGCGTTCCTGCGCAGCGGCTTCCTGAATTGGTGTCATGACGTCTCCGGGAGAATCGTGGTGTGAATTGGCTAAAGAACTACGCATAATAATAGATTTATGCAATATGCTATGTTTCTTGGTTTTGGCTTTTTGCAAATGGAGATTGCATCGCTGAAGCCATTCCCGGCAGCGCGGGCGATCGCGTTCGCCGGATCCCGAGCGAACGCGTTCGCCGCTCATTCTGAGGGGAGACATGGGCAGACTAAAGCGCGTCGCGATCTCTAAGATCCGCTTCACGCGCTTTAGCTCTTTGATCTCACGCATGTCGTAGTCGCAAAACCGCTGCACACTTTTGCGCGACATGCTCTAGGACAACCCCGCACGCGGCATGCGGTCAGGGAGAGGATGGTGCTGGAATGCTTAGGGGAAGAGGGATGCCCGGCAGTGGCGATAGATCCGGCCGGAAAAGCCGATACCGGGATGATTTGTCATCGCACTTTCGTGCGGACGCCAACGGTCGACCTGCTATTCTGTATGAGCGCTCTCCGTTGCCTCGCAAGAGGCAACGGAGAGCGATATTCGATCAGCGTCTATTCGGCGGCGTCATGCTTGGAAATGGAACCGCGCACCACGCCGTATTGGCTGCCCCAACTGTCGGTCATTTCGTGGCGAATATCCCAGAGCTCGGGGAAGAAGCGGTGGCGGGCGCCTGCCTGCAGCAGCTCGACCGGGCGTCCCTTCAGGGATTTCGAGCCGAGCCCGATGGAGCGCTGGATCAGATACATGTGGTTGGCGCGGAATTTCTGAAACAGTTCGTCATATTCCACCAGCGCTTCGGCGACCACATAGCTGTCGCCATGATCGTACTTGCCGTCATAGATATCTTTTATCGTCAGGCCGGGCGCATCGAGATAATTCGCCTTGAAGGCGTGCCAGAGATCGGGCGGCATGCGCAGCAGAAACTTGAAGCCGGGCGATTCCTGGCCGCTGCCATTGCCGAGCTGCAGGCGGATCTGCTGATATTCCTTCGGCGACATGGTTTCGAGAAGATCGAGCTGGGTGGTCATCATGCGCATGATCTTGTGCACGCGGCCCATCAGCGTCACGACGCGATGGGTGTTGCGCTCTTCCATGAAGCCGATGACGTCGACCAGCGAATAGGCCATCAGCTTCATCCAGAGTTCTTCCACCTGATGAACGATCTGGAATTGCAGCTCGTCGCCGTTGACCATGCCGTTCAACGGCTTCTGACAGGCGAGGAGTTTGTCGCATTGCAGATAGACGCCGTAGTCGAGCATGTCAGGCGCCTCGATGCGGGCGTAATAGTCTTGCTTCTGCATCTTCGTTCCCTTTGTTCCGGCCTTTGGCCGACAAGCATGTTTGCCTTTTCCAAGAATAAGCAATTTGCCTTGAACATTGTTCCTATTTGTCATTCATAATTGCGGAATGGGAGTACGATTGGCTCCTCTAGAGTGAATGGAGAGAACGATGGAGCTGGATGCGCTCGATCACAAGATCATTGCCGCGCTGGAGGCCGATGCCCGCATCTCGTTTGCAGCGCTTGCCGATCTCGTGGGGCTCAGCAAGACGCCGTGCTGGAAGCGGGTGAAGGCGTTGGAGGAGGCGGGTGTAATTCGGGGGTACAGGGCGCTTCTCGATCCGTCGCGGCTCGGCTTCGGCCTTGAGGCTTTCGTGCAAGTGTCGATCGATGTCGAGCGCTTCGATGTCTTTGAGGCCGCCGTGCGTCGCCATCCGCTCATCTGGCGCTGCCACGCGACGACGGGCGAGGCGGATTATCTCCTGCATATCCTGGCCACCGACATGGCAGCGCTCGATCGACTGCTGCGACAGGAACTCAACAGACTTCCCGGCGTACGGCACACCGTAACGTCGATGTCGACGCGGGAGATCAAGTCGGACATCTCACTGGCCGAAGCCAGGCGGCATGCTGGCGGCTAGCTGCTATGGCCTTTCAGCCGCATGGAGCCGACCAGGCTGTGGATCAGCCGCTCGCCTATATCGACCAAAGAGAAGGATTTGCTCGACCGAAGCCATTCGGCAAGCAGACCGTTCATGGAACACTGAATAGCGCGGGCGGCGGCATCGGGGGTCCATAGCGGCGTCAGCGTCTTTTGCTGGTCGGCCATCTCGATCAGCCGCTGCAGCTTGCCGAACATCTGCTGATTGGCGGTCACGATTCTCTGCGCGGCGTCAGAGCGATGCTTGGTGAATTCGCACCCGAGAATCATGATCGCGAAGACCTGCTGCAGATGTTCGTCCTTGGCAAGATTCTGCAGAACCTGGACTGTGCCCTGCTCGATCAGTCCGAGCGGGTCGTCATGGCCATGCTCTATCGCATAGTCGACGATGGTTTCCTGCGGCAGGCGGATTTCGCTATGCAGAGCCGTCAGGACCTCGGCCTTGTCCTTGAAATGCCAGTAAATCGCGCCGCGCGTTACGCCGGCGCGCTGGGCGATCTTTTCGAGACTGGAGCCACTGACGCCGTTTTCATAGAAAATATCGGCGGCCGCGGCGAGAACTTCGTCTCTTGTCTTGGCCGCATCTTCCTTGGTTCTGCGCATGCTCCTCCTCGAAGTTTCCGCGAGACGAGGGGGTCTGTCGTCTCACTCATATGTTTGATTTTATATCTCAATATCCGAAACCAACATGTGGTTCCCGATATGAGTCATAAAAACCATGTCGATTTGATATTTACAATCATTCATGAATGTTTGTATGTTGCGACGCAATAAAAATGTCGAATCTCACGGTGATTTTTCCATGACGACGTATAAATCCTCCCTTCTGCGCAACGGTCTCGTTGCCGCCGGGCTCCTCCTTTTCTGCGTATCTCCCTCCCTCGCGCAGCAGGCCGGACAGATGCCGCCGCCGCAGGTGACGGCTATCGATCTCAAGCCTCAGACCGTGGCGCTCTCCTACGAATATGCTGCGCGCATCTCCGCCTTTAGGCAAGTCGACGTGCGCGCTCGCGTCGGCGGTATCCTGTTGAAAAGGAACTTTGTCGAAGGCGCCGAGGTGAAGGCCGGCGACGTGCTGTTCCTGATCGACCCGGCATCCTACCAGGCAGCGCTCGCCCAGGCCAAGGCGCAGCTCCAGCAGGCGCAAGCACAGCTTGAGCAGGCGCAGCGCGAGGAAAAGCGCAACATCAATCTCTTTGGACAGAATGCCGCGACGCAGAAGGCCCGCGACGACGCGATTTCGACGCGCCAGCTCGCGGAAGCATCGGTTGCCGCCGCGCAGGCGCAGGTTCAGACGGCACAGCTCAATCTCGACTATACGCAAGTGACAGCGCCGGTTGGTGGCATTACCAGCCTCGAGCAGGTTTCCGAAGGCAGCCTGATCGGGACTACGGGCGACAGCGGCCTGCTCACCAGCATCACGCAGCTCGACCCGGTCTACGTCAACTTCTCCTTCTCGGATGCCGAGGCGGCGGAAGTGCGTCGGCTGATCGACATGAAGAAGGCCAAGGGCGAGGCGCCGAACCTGGGCGTCAAGATCTCCTTCGGTGACGGCACCACCTATGATCATGACGGTGTCGTCGACTTCACCTCCTCCACGATCGACGTGTCGACGGGGACGCTGCAGGCTC
>NZ_JAELUG010000213.1 GCF_016429255.1 Rhizobium sp. ASV8 | reverse complement strand
CGATCAGGATCGACTTCGGCAGCTCTTGCAGATGGAAGGCTTCGTTCGAGGAGATGCACAGCTCGTGTCCCGGCAGCGCCGTATGCAGGTTCGGCCTGCCGCCCGTCGCAACCACGATGGTTTCGGCTGTAACGATCTGGCCGGTTTTCAGCAGCTTGATCGTATGGGCATCCACGAGCTCCGCGCGCGTGTCGAAGATCTCAGCCTTGGCGTTGTCCAGCCCCTTGCGGTAGAGGCCTTCGAGCCGCGCGATTTCCTTGTCCTTCGCGGCGATCAGCTTCTTCCAGTCGAACGTGCTTTCGCCCACGGTCCAGCCGTAGCCGGCGGCGTCCTCAAAATGTTCGCTGTACTGCGAGGCATAAACGAAGAGCTTCTTCGGCACGCAACCCCGAATGACGCAGGTGCCGCCATAGCGATATTCCTCGGCAATGCCGACCTTCTTGCCGAGCGAGGCGGCAACCCGCGCGCTACGCACACCACCGGAGCCGCCGCCAATTACGAAAAGGTCGAAATCAAACGAAGGCATGGACGGCTCCTAAAGACATGAAAACGGGCGCGAAGCACCGATGGGGGATCGGCTTTCATATAGGGAGCCGAGACGCAAAAAGAAAAGCCCGGAATGCTGTCCGGGCTTTGAATCTCTCGCTGCGGCCGATTATCCCGAAACGCGAAATTCCGTCTCGTGAACGACCGCCGCGTTAGATTGGGGCTTACTGCTTCGGTGCAGGCTGCGCAGCCGCACCTGCGTCCGGCGCCAGAACGGGCTGCTTGACGACCTTCTGCAAGGCGTCGTTGCTCTGCTTGGCGAGATCGCGCGAAATGCCCTGGCTCCAGATATCGGCAGCCTTATAGAGTTCGCGAGTTGCCAGCGGGCCGTCCTTCAGAAGCTTCTTGCCAGCCGCAGAACCGTAGAAATCGGCGATCGCCTTGAGTTCGTCAGCCGAAAATGCCTTGGCGTAGGTCACGGCGGCTTCGCGCTCGAGATCCGCACGGCGAGGTGCAAGCGCCAAAGCGGTCGCGTCGACCGTCGAGTTGATCGCATCGCCAAAATTCGGGTTGGCCTGGATCATCGTGCTCTTCAGCTGCTCGGCCAGGTTCGGGAGGATGTTGTCGAACTGGTTGGTGATGCCAAGCGCATTGATCGCGGCGCGCGCAGCCTTGATCTGATCCTCGGAGACTTCCTGCGCACTGGCAGAACCGAAAGCGATGCCCGAGAGAAGGATGGTTGCAGCGGCAAAACGGCCAAGACCCGCTAGTTTGATCATGAGATGAGTGCTCCTATATATTGTTCGCCCGCAACGTGCGCGCACCGGCAGGGCCGGCAATGATCGCTAATGTCGCCATATTGATGAAGAGCCCGTGTTCGACAACACCGGGAATCGAGTTGAGCCCAATCGACAGCGCCTCTGCATCAGGAATGCGGCCGAAAGATGCATCGATGATAAAGTGCCCGCCGTCGGTGACAAAGGTCTTGTCGCCGGACTGGCGCAGATTGAGCGCACCCGAGAGGCCAAGCTGCGAGGCAACCTTCTCGATCTGAATGCGGGTGGAAACAAGGCCGAACGGATTGACTTCGATCGGCAGCGGAAACGCGCCAAGCGTCTCGACGACCTTACTTTCGTCGGCGATGACGATCATGCGGGCCGAGGAGGCAGCAACGATCTTTTCGCGCAACAGAGCGCCGCCGCCGCCCTTGATCAGCGTCAGAGCCCCATCGAACTCGTCGGCGCCGTCAATGGTGAGATCAAGCTCCGGAAGCTCGTCCAGCGACTTCAAGGGAACGCCGAGCTCGTTGCAGAGCTTGGCCGTGCGTTCCGAAGTCGGAACGCCTTCGATGGTCAGGCCGGATGCGACCTTTTCAGCAAGCAGCCGAACGAATTCCTCCGCCGTGCTGCCCGTGCCGATCCCCAGCCGCATGCCGCTCTCGACATAGGTAAGTGCGGCTCTCGCAGCCTCAATCTTCATCTGGCGGGCGTCCATGCGCCACCTGCTCCCATTGTTACGTTGGTCTGCTGTTTACACGGCTCTCCGGCCAAACGAAAGCCAAAATAATGGCGCAACATAGAAATCCCCGCGCCTCTTCCCCGAGGCTTTCCGGGCCTTCGGTTGCAATTGTCCGCACGATCTTCTAACTCCGAAAGACGCACCGTTTTTTCCGACGCAAAGGCCGATTCCCCGTGACATCCCCCCTCATCGTATTCGATCTCGATGGCACGCTGCTGGACACGCACGCAGATCTCATCGTCAGCCTCAACCACACGATCGCCGCACTCAAGCTTCCGCCGGTCAGTTATGACGACGTGACCCATCTCGTCGGAAGCGGCGCCCAGGTGATGATCGAGCGGGCCTGCAAGCTGCACGGTTATGTGCTGGCGTCGGAGGAACTGCCGGCTCTGCTGCAGCGTTTCATCACCCATTATTCCGAGGCAATGCCGGGCGCGACGCAACCCTATCCGGGGCTCATATCGGCACTCACAATGCTGAAGAGCAAGGGCTACAAGCTGGCGGTCTGCACCAACAAGATGGAATCGCTCGCACGCACTTTGCTCGAGCGGCTCGACCTTACTCACTATTTCGAAGCGATTACCGGCGGCGATACCTTTGCCGTGCGTAAGCCACATGCCGAGCACCTGATCGGCACCGTCGAGCGCGCCGGCGGCGATATCGCCCATACCGTCATGATCGGCGACAGCGTCAACGACATCCTTGTCGCCCGCAATGCCGGCGTCCCCTCTATCGCCGTCCCCTTCGGCTATTCTGACGTCGGCATCGAAACGCTCGGCCCTACCCGCATCATCTATCATTATGATGAACTGACACCGGAACTGGTCGACGGATTGCTTGCAGCCTAAGCGATCTGCAGGTCTTCAATAAAAAAAGGCGGCCGATGCGGCCGCCTTTTTCTGTTCTCAATCGTGCCAAACTCAAATCTGAGCGGAACGAGCCTTCGAGGTCGCATCGAGCGCCTTCATCGTGGCGGCGTCGCGATCATAGACGTCGTTGAAATACTGGATGACGCCGTCCTTGTTCGGCCAGGCCGTGAAGTAGGCGATATAGATCGGGAACTTCTGCGGCACCGAGACGCCCTTGTTCTGGCCGGTCGCAATCTGCTTGGCGACGTCGTCGACCGTGGTGTTCAGGACGGCGGCGGCCATTGCGCGCGGATCGGCAAGACGAACGCAGCCGTGGCTGAGCGCGCGCATGTCCTTCTTGAAGAAGCTCTTGCTCGGCGTGTCATGCATGTAGATCGCATGCGAGTTCGGGAAAAGGATCTTCAGCTCGCCGAGTGCATTGTCGCTGCTTGGCGGCTGACGAACCGAAATGCTCTTGGTCGAGCCGTACCAGTCAACGCTGGACGACGCGACGGCGCGGCCGCCGACTTCCACCTGATAGCCCATGCGGTCGAGATAGTTCGGATCGGCGCGCAGCTTCGGCAGCATCTCGTTGATGATGATGGACTGCGGAACGCCCCAATACGGATTGAACTCGACTGTCTGCACCTGGTTCTCGAAGAAGAAGGTCTGGTGCTGCTTGCTGCCGACGACGACGCGCATCGACAGCTGTTCCTGATTGTTATTGTAATAATAGACCATGAAGGCCGGCTGGTTGATGAAGACGTAGCGCGGTCCGAGTTCCGGCGGCAGCCAGCGCAGCTGTTCCATCGCGATGACCAGCTTCTGGATCTTTACATCATTGTTCTCGCCGACCATGGCGCGAACGGAGGACGGGCCGATGACGCCGTCGGCCGTCAAACCCTTCTCCCTCTGGAAGTCTTCGACCAGTGACACGAGCTCAGGCGTGTAATCCGGCGTGCCTAGATAGGCCGAGAAGAGATCGGCATGCGCGGTCTTCAAAGCTTCGGAACCGCGATTCTGGATTGCCTTGACGATATTGGCCAATTCCGGCGAACTACCGCCCGGCTTCAGGGTACCGGTCAACGAGATCGAGACATGATTACCGTCGGTGCCCGATTCTGCGCGCAACTTCGCAAGCTCGGCCTTCAGCAGAGCGAACTGCTGGTTGGAAGGGTTGCGGCTGTTGAGATAGGCGGTGATATCCGGGCTTGCGCGAAGCACATCCAGCATAGCCGTCAGGTTGACGTCCTTACGCTTGAAATCATGATAGCCGGAGAGCTTGTTCGGGTCGATGCGGCCGCGAACCGTATCCTGAACGAACATCAGCACCTTGGTGGACAGCGCCAGTTCGAACTGCATGAGAGCGCGATCGCGCAGGGCCGGATCGGCCTCCGCCGCCTCGACTCCCGGCTGTGTCACGGCATAGTCGGCCGGATCGAGGCCCACAGACCCCGCATCGGAAAGAACGGCAATGGCGGCCTTCGCCTTATCGCTGACGGCATGATCGGCGACCCAGAGCAACGGCTTTGTCTGATCCGCATAGTAGGTTTCGATCGCCTTGGCGACATCATTGGTCGCCATAACGCGCGCATTCGCCAGATAACGGCGCTGCGAGGCTTCCGTATCCACGGCGACGGGGGTCGGCGACGCATCGGCAACCGCGCCGGTCACCACCGGATCGGCAAAATGCACCGTCGATACCAAACGCATCGGGTCGGCCTTGTAAGTATAGTATTTCGGCGCGCTGACGGTCGGCAACGGTTGCTTGGCCGGAGCCGGCTGGTTCGGGTTCAGCATCGTCTGCGCCGGGTTTTCCGGAACAGGAGCCGAGACCTGCGTGCTCTGCTGACGTCCCTGGCCGCCACGGATAAAATCCATGAGGGTCATCGCGTTAGCGGATGTCGCGCCAATGGAGGACAGGCAACAGGAAAGAGTCAGGACGGATGCTGTGGCTTTGGCTGCAAGTTTCATTCTCTAATCAGTCCCTGTGTCGTGCGGTAACTTCGAGCCAGACGGTGCTGCTTCAATGCGGCTGCGATGTCGTAAACATCGTATACCCACTACCATGAAAACAGCGAGACCCCGCCTGTTGTTCAATGCCTCAACTTCACGTTACGAATCCGAGGCGCTTTCGGCGATTCAATTCACACAAAATTATGAAATTATTGGTTAATCTTTTATTGAAATCTGGCGAAGTTTTTGCGAAGGCGAAAATTCGCGTTCACGAATATATGAGTGGCGTGTCAAAAAGAGCACGCTCGATAAGCCATGCCGAAAATATGATTTCTCCAGTCATGTAATTGCGCTTTGGTGTTTTCATGGCCGGCGATCGGGCCTATATGGCTGCTATCTATTTCCATAGAAGGCAGGACCAGGAACATGACTTCCACCCGCACAGAAACCGATACATTTGGCCCGATCGAGGTCGCGAGCGACCGCTACTGGGGCGCGCAGGCGCAACGCTCGCTCGGCAACTTCAACATCGGCTGGGAAAAGCAGCCACTCTCGGTCGTCCGCGCCCTCGGCATCGTCAAGCAGGCAGCCGCCCGAGCCAACATGGAGCTCGGGCAGCTGGATCCCGCGCTCGGCAAAACCATCGTCGCGGCAGCTCAGGAAGTCATCGACGGCAAGCTCAACGATCATTTCCCGCTCGTCGTCTGGCAGACCGGCTCGGGCACGCAGTCGAACATGAACGCCAACGAGGTGATCTCGAACCGCGCGATCGAAATGCTCGGCGGCGTCATGGGCTCGAAGAAGCCGGTGCACCCGAACGATCACGTCAACATGAGCCAATCGTCGAACGACACCTACCCGACGGCGATGCACATCGCCTGCGCAGAACAGATCATCCATCACCTTCTGCCGGCCCTGCGGCATTTGCACGCGGCCCTGGAAAAGAAGGTCGCCGACTTCGCCCACATCATCAAGATCGGCCGCACCCATACGCAGGATGCAACGCCGCTGACGCTCGGCCAGGAGTTTTCCGGCTACGCCGCACAGGTCGCGTCCTCGATCAAGCGTATCGAACTGACCGTGCCTGGCCTTTGCGAACTCGCACAGGGCGGTACGGCGGTCGGAACCGGCTTGAACGCCCCGATCGGCTTTGCGGAAAAGGTTGCCGAAGAAATCGCAGGGATTACCGGCCTGCCCTTCGTCACGGCACCCAACAAATTCGAAGCGCTGGCTGCACACGATTCTATGGTCTTCAGCCACGGCGCCATCAATGCCGCCGCAGCAGCGCTCTTCAAGATCGCCAATGATATCCGCCTGCTCGGCTCCGGCCCACGCTCTGGCCTCGGCGAACTGGCCCTGCCGGAAAACGAGCCTGGCTCTTCGATCATGCCGGGCAAGGTCAATCCGACCCAATGCGAGGCGCTGACGCAGGTCTGCATCCAGGTCTTCGGCAACAATGCCGCGCTCACCTTTGCCGGCAGCCAGGGCCATTTCGAACTCAACGTCTACAATCCGATGATGGCCTATAATTTCCTGCAGTCGGTTCAGTTGCTCGGAGATGCCGCCGTCTCCTTCACCGATCATTGCGTCGTCGGCATCGAAGCTCGCGAAGACAACATCAAGGCCGGCCTGGAACGTTCGCTGATGCTGGTAACGGCGCTTGCGCCGAAAATCGGCTACGACAATGCCGCCAAGATCGCCAAGACGGCTCACAAGAACGGCACGACGCTGAAGGAAGAAGCTCTGGCGAGCGGACTGGTAACGTCGGAAGAATACGATGCCATCGTCCGCCCGGAAACGATGATTGGCCCGAAATAGGATCGGAACTTGCGGGCAGGCATCGACGGCACGCGTCGGATGCCTGCCTCTTCTGCTTTCAATGAAGGTCTGCCATGACCGGAGCGCCGCTCGGCGGCGTCGTGGCTCTTCGCGGTTCTGGGATCGTGTCTGTAGCCGTCAGAACGGTGGCGGGATCGATCCTGGCCAGAATTTCCTTGTGAAATGCACCCTTCAGATAGCCGCCTTGTATAAGCGCGAACATGCCAACGCCGACCAAGA
>NZ_JAELUG010000212.1 GCF_016429255.1 Rhizobium sp. ASV8 | reverse complement strand
AGGAGCCGGTTGGGCCCGTCGCCGCCTTCTCGCCGTGGAACTTTCCGATCAATCAGCTTGTACGCAAGATCTCGGCGGCGCTTGCCGCCGGATGCTCGATCATAGCCAAGCCGCCGGAAGAGACACCTTCCGCCTGCATCGAGCTGGCGAGGGCCTTTCAGGAGGCAGGCGTACCGAACGGTGTCATCAACATCGTTTTCGGTGTGCCTGCCGAAGTATCCGACTATCTGATCGCCGCGCCGACAATCCGCAAGATCACGTTTACCGGCTCGGTTCCGGTCGGCAAAGCGCTCGCAGCGCAAGCGGCTTCGCATATGAAACGCTCGACAATGGAGCTCGGCGGTCACGCACCTTACATCGTTGCGGCAGATGCGGACGTTGCCGCCGCGATAAAACTCGGCGTCATGCTGAAATATCGAAATGCCGGCCAGGTCTGCGCCTCGCCGACACGCTTCTACATCGAAGATTCGGTTTACGACAGCTTCCGAGATGGTTTCATTGCCGGCGCTAAGGCATTGAAAGTAGGCGATGGTCTTGCCGATGGCACGCAGATGGGACCGCTTGCCAATCCACGCCGTCTCGATGCCATGGAAAGCTTCGTCGAGGATGCTGTCGCGGCCGGCGCCAAACTGGAATGCGGTGGACGGCGCATCGGCAATACAGGCTTCTTCTTCGAACCCACCGTCCTGTCCGATGTGCCGGAAACCGCACGCATCATGAACGACGAGCCGTTCGGTCCGGTTGCCGCCTTGGTGCGCGTCGGATCCATCGACGAGGCGATCGAACGCAGCAACCGCCTGCCCTTTGGTCTTGCTGCCTTCGCATTCACCCGTTCGCTTGCGACCGCCGACCGTTTCGCTGCCGAACTCGAAGCCGGCATGGTCTCGATCAACCACTTCGGTATCGCTGCCGCGGAAACGCCGTTCGGTGGCATCAAGGAAAGCGGATACGGCAGCGAGGGCGGAGCGGAAAGTCTCGACGCCTATCAGACGGTGAAATTCGTCAGCCACATCGGCGCCTGAGGCGCCGCATTATTCCTGCGCCGGCAAACGGCGCAGTCTCTTGTCACGCGCGGCGGAGGAGCTGACTGCGAATGAAGGTCCTCGATTACATCATTGTCGGCGGGGGATCTGCGGGCTGCGTCGTCGCAAACAGGCTGGTCTCGGCAGGCAAGCGCGTACTCCTGCTGGAGGCGGGGCCACGCGACAATACGCCGTTTATCCATATACCCGCGACCTTCGTGCGGGTGCTCGGCACGAAGCGGACTTGGATGTACGAGACCGAACCGGAGCCCGGCGCAAACGGCCGCGTGCTGGTGGTCCCGCAGGGCCGCACGCTCGGCGGCGGCTCTTCGGTCAACGCGATGATCTACATTCGCGGCCAAGCGCAGGATTACGACACCTGGCGCGACCTTGGTTGCGATGGCTGGGGATTTGACGACGTGCTGCCGATCTTCAGGCGTTGCGAGGACAACGAAACGCTGGCGGGAGACTATCATGGCACGGGTGGGCCGCTGAAGGTGTCAGAACCGAGGTTTCGCCATCCGATCAGTTCCGCTTTCGTGCGAGCGGCCCAGGAAGTCGGCTTGCCCTTCTCCCATGACTTCAATGGCGCGTCGCAGGAAGGCATCGGTTTCTATCAGACGACGACGTTCCAGGCGCGTCGCGGCTCGACGGCGGCAACCTACCTCAAAGCCGTCAGGAACTCGCCATTGCTGACCATCAGCACGGAGAGTGCTGTCCAGAACATCCTCTTGGAAAACGGCGCGGCTTCGGGCATCGTCTATAGAACCGCCGACGGCATCTCGCATACGGCCAAAGCCGCGGAAGAAGTCATTCTGTGCGCGGGCGCGTTGGCAACGCCCAAACTCCTGATGCTCTCCGGTATCGGTCCGGCGGAACACCTGTCTTCGCTCGGCATTCCTGTTTTACGCGATCTGCCCGGCGTCGGCGAAAACTTCCAGGATCATATCACCGCATCGGTCTACGGCATCACCGACCGACCAATTTCGCTAGAGGGGCAAGACCGAGGGTTCCGCGCCGCCATCAACGGACTGCAATATGCGCTGAACCGGTCAGGCCTGCTCGCGTCCAATGTCGTGGAAAGCGGAGGCTTTATCGACACTTCGGGCTGCGGGCGGCCAGATATTCAGTTTCATGTCACGCCGGCCCTTGTCGGCGATGCATCGCGCGGACAGATGGACGGGCACGGGGTATCCATCAATCCGTGCATCCTGCGCCCGGAGGCTCGGGGCAAGATATCGCTCAGAAGCCGGAACGCCGATGATCCCATCATCTTCGTCGGCAATAATCTGACGAAGGAAGCCGATGTCGATACGCTGGTGCGCGGCATCAAGCTTGGCAGAAAAATCCTCGCAGCGCCCGCGATGAAAAAGCTCGGCTTCCGCGAGCTTGCCCCAGGCGACAGCGCACAGACCGATGAAGCCATCGCAAACCACGCCCGTTCCATCGCCAAGACCGTCTATCATCCGTCAGGCACCTGCAAGATGGGCCGCGATGCGATGGCGGTGGTCGATTCTCAATTGCGCGTCGTCGGGGTTCCTCGCTTGCGGATTGCGGACGCATCGATCATGCCGACCCTCGTCAGCGGCAACACCAATGCGCCCACCATCATGATCGCCGAGCGCTGCGCGGATTTCATTCTCGCGAAGAATGAGGCAGCGCTCGGGGGATCGCATTAGCTTCCGCTCCCGAGCCACCCGGCAACGCAATAGCTGTTCGATAGTTCAGGCAGCTGTCAGTCAAGTGCTGCATCCCATCGCCAGACGATAGGAGACCCCAATGTACGCACTCGATGCAGCCATCACGGGATGGATCAATAGCCTGTCCGGGAACGGAGGTCTCGACCAGACAATGATAATGATCTCGGTCTACGGCGTACCTTTGCTCGTCCTTGCTGTTGCTGCTCAATGGTGGACGGGCTCCCCGCCGGCTAAAACGCGCCACGTCCTGATTGCCGCAGGCCTGAGCTTTTTGATCGGACTTGCGATCAATCAAATTATCCTGCTCTTCGTGCAGCGCATCCGACCATATGACGCCGGCATCACCCGGATTTTGATCGAGCGCAGCAGTGACCCTGCCTTTCCGTCGGATCATGCCACGGCGTCTTTCGCGATTGCGGCAGCCTTCCTGTTTCACAATCGTGCGAGGCAAGGCTGCCTCTTTCTCCTGTCTGCTCTCCTCGTTTCCTTCTCGCGCGTCTATCTCGGCACCCACTATGTCAGCGATATTATTGGAGGCGCGTTGACCGCGACGCTCGCAGCCGCTCTTGTCAAATCGTTGTATAGGCAGGAAACGCGGGTCGATCGGTTTCTCACCAATATCCTCTGAATGGCGGGGGCGACCATGCCTTTATGAAATGCTTATAAAGCGCGGCGGATTTCCGCATGGAATTCAAATGCCCGATGATCCACCTTCATTGTGAAGGAGAATCCGGCCATGTCGATGAACAACCATATTGATGACGCCGCAGGTCGCGCAATGGCAAATCCCGTGACGCGCGATATCGGCCTTTCAGGCATCCCGTCGGTCATCCAATATCTCGGTTCCCTGGTCATGACCGGGATGGCCACCGCAATCGCGGCCGGATTTGATCGTTACGAAGCGATACCCAATTTGTCGCTTATCTATGTTCTGCCCGTCGTCGCCAGCGGCGTCGCCTTCGGTCTTGGCCCTGCGCTGCTCTCCGCACTTCTCGGCGCCCTCGCCTACAATTTCTTCTTTACCGAGCCTCGTTTCTCTCTCGCCGTTGCCGACACCTCCAACATCTGGGCAATTGCGCTCTTGTTCGTCATAGGTTGCATAACAAGCACGATTGCAGCAACGAAGCGGCACGATTCCGCCGAACTTGACCGCCTCCATTTCTATCAGGCCAAGATGAGGGTGTACGCTCGGCAAATGCTCGCCGTAAGATCTGCGCGGCAAGCCACTGAGATAACACGATCAGTCCTGACAGCGCTTTTTGATCTCCCCGTCACGCTCGTCTTCATAGACGGCGACGAAGCATCGAAAGTTGAAGGCGAGGAAAAGCTTACAAAGCTCGAGATGGAAGCGGCAAAAATGGCGGCCGCTTCGAATGAAGTCGTGACTGCCGGCGTCTATCCATTTGACCAGTCGAGGTTCGATTTCTGGCCAGCGTCCACGAAGGCCGACCACGCGATTGTCATCGGCGTGGCATTCAATCCGCAACACCGCCCGCAAAATGCCGACGCGACGGTCGAGATGATCGCATTGATGCTTTGCACAGCGCTCGATCGCCATGAGCGTGAGGCAGCCGAGCATGATTTCGACGCCGACCCGTCCAAACGCCAATAATGCACTGACGCTTTGCAACGCGGGACACGCTATCGCAGGGCCGGCATGACCTCCGCGGCGATTTCCTCCATGACCTCGGCTGGAGACCTCTTATCCGAAATCAGATTGAATGCGACGTGATGAATGCCTGCCTCCCGCATGGCTGACAACATCTCAATCAACGCTCGCCGTCCCGATCTGGCGCCGAGATTGATCTCCTCGTAAATGGCGTCGGGTCTATCGAGCAATTCCAGCACCATCGACTGACCGAAACCGCGAAACTCCGTGGTGATCTTCAATTGCGCATTGTGCCAAAGTGCCAGCCGATCCTTTTGCACCGGCAGCGGACGATAGTAGGTCATCCATCCGGCTGCATGCCGGGCAATCCACTCCAGCGATTGCGCCGATGACCCCACCGCCACCATCGGGATAGCGGGCTGCTGCAAAACAGGCCTTATGGAAAATTCCTCGCGAAGATTACCCTCTTCGTCGGTCACGGCCTGATCCGGGCGCAATGCAGCGGCGAGACGATCCCAACGAGACTGGAAGAGTGTCTTGCGGTTTTCGACATCTCTGCCGAAGATTTCATATTCACTCGGCCTGTCGCCCGAGCCTAGCCCGAGGACAAACCGTCCTTTCGAGAGCGCTGCGACGGAAAGTGCTGCCTTGGCGATATGCAGCGGGTGCCGCAAAGGGAGGACGATCGCGCCTGTTGCCAGATGAATTTGGGAAGTGGTCGCAGCCAAAGCACCCAGGAAAACCCAAGGATCGGCATGCCCGATCGGATCGGGATAGCTCTCGCTATTCAGGGGGACATCCCTCACCCACAAGACGTCGAAACCCAATTTATCGGCGTGGGCTGCCGTCGCAAGTTGTGTGGGGAATTGAATATCGGCATGTGTTCTTGCCTGAGCCGGCAAGACGATGCCCAGTGAAAGCTGATCTGGATGAAAAAGCACGGTGCGTCCCGAAACATATTGCTCTCACAAAGAGATAGGTTCGATCTTCTCTGAAAAAAGAGCCATGTCGCCGCGCATGACAAGTTGGTGCAGAGCCCAAATTGAATGGCTCGCCTTTTAGTCGGCGAGCCATGCTTCCCCTAGGAAAAGTCCGTGCTGAGATTTAGGCCGCAGCCACGCACTGCTTGACAAAGTCGCGCAGCGCCTTCTTCTCCAAACCCTTTGCGGTGCCCTGGTCGTGGCAGGTCTTGCGTTTCGCCAGTACCGGATATTTCTGCTGGAGACAGCTCTTGACGGCATCCTTGCGTGCCTGGCCCTTGAGGCCCTGTCCGGTCGCATCCTGCCGGCAAGCCTGGCGAGCCGTCTTGATTTCATCCTTCGACGGCATCGCCGAGGAAGGTGCGGAAGTGGACGAGGTCGCAGCGGGAGCCGGTGTTGCCGTCGTCGCAGGGGTCGTTGTTTGCGCGAAGACCACGGTTGCCGAGGACAGGGCGAAGAGAGCGGCGGCGGTCACACTTAGCAGCTTGCGGGTCATGGGCATATCCTTTTGCCTGAAGGCCATTCATGTTCAAGCCACCGACCTCGTCAGGAGGCCGGCGTTCTTCTTGAACGATGGTCTTCGATTTATCCGTCGCTCGGACTGCCAAAAAACTTCCAACGCGCTTCAGCCCATCAGTAAATCACGACACCCCTGACACTTTTTCCCGAGTGCATGAGCTCGAAGCCTTTGTTGATGTCTTCGAGCGGCATGGTGTGGGTGATCATCGGATCGATGATGATCTTGCCCTCCATGTACCAGTCGACGATCTTCGGAACATCGGTGCGGCCACGGGCGCCGCCGAAGGCAGTGCCCATCCACGAGCGGCCCGTCACCAGCTGGAACGGACGCGTCGAAATCTCCTGGCCGGCGCCGGCAACGCCGATGACCACAGACTTGCCCCAGCCGCGATGCGAGGCTTCCAGCGCCTGGCGCATCACCTTGGTGTTGCCGGTGCAGTCGAAGGTATAGTCGGCGCCGCCGATCTGGTCGGCACCGCGCTTCGTCATGTTGACGAGATAGGGCACGATGTCGTCACCGACTTCCTTCGGATTGACGAAATGCGTCATGCCGAAGCGCTCGCCCCAGGCCTTCTTGTCGTTGTTGAGATCGACGCCGATGATCATGTCGGCGCCGGCAAGCTTCAGGCCCTGGATGACGTTGAGGCCGATGCCGCCGAGACCGAAGACGATCGCGGTCGCGCCCATCTCCACCTTGGCAGTGTTGATGACCGCACCGATGCCCGTGGTCACGCCGCAGCCGATGTAGCAGATCTTGTCGAAGGGCGCGTCGGGGTTGACCTTGGCGACGGCAATCTCCGGCAGCACCGTGTAATTGGCGAAAGTTGAGCAACCCATATAGTGATGGATCTTGTCCTTGCCGATCGAGAAACGCGAGGTGCCATCCGGCATCAGCCCCTGACCCTGGGTGGAGCGGATCGCCGTGCAGAGATTGGTCTTGCGGGAAAGGCAGGAGGGGCATTCGCGGCATTCGGGCGTGTAGAGCGGAATGACGTGGTCGCCCTTCTTGACCGAGGTCACACCCGGTCCGACATCGACGACGATACCCGCACCTTCATGACCGA
>NZ_JAELUG010000211.1 GCF_016429255.1 Rhizobium sp. ASV8 | reverse complement strand
GGTCCAATATGGTCAAGCGTGGTCTTGGGAGGTTAACATTTTACTAACGAGTGTTCCGTCTTGAGGCGTCTTGTGATCCGCAGCCGACGAGACGGCAACTTCGGTTGCGACTCGCTCCGCACATCAAGATCTTACATCGACCGGCGTTTGCCTGACATCATTAGATGAGAGCATAGGGCAGAGGCGGCGAGGTTTGCGTCTGAATATGCAGATTGTTGTTCGTCGGCGACGCATAGGCACGAATCTCGGCGCCTGTTGCAGCGATGCCTTGAAAGCGTAGCCGCAGGCGATTAAGACACGCGTAGCACTGAAGCAAAGCCGGCCTGTCAAAGGCGCAAGAGGATATGATGGATTTCGAAGCAGCACGCGTGAAGATGGTCGAGAACCAGATCCGTACCACGGATGTCACCTCCCATTCCGTGTTGAATGCATTTTTCGCGGTGCCGCGCGAAAATTTCGTGCCGGAGAAGTCGAAGCTCCTGGCCTATGTCGATTGCGATATCGAGGTTGCGCCGGCCGCAGCTGGCAAGCCTGGCCGCTTCCTGATGGAAGCCTCGCCGCTGGCCAAGCTGCTGCAGCTGGGTGCTATCACCAAGGAAGACAAGGTTCTCGATGTCGGCTGCGGCACCGGCTACGTTTCCGCCGTGCTGTCGCTGGTGGCGGGTAGCGTCGTTGCGCTCGACTCCGACGAGGCTCTCGCGGCGCAGGCCAAAACCAATCTCGCCGCGCTTGGCTATGAAAATATCACCGTCGTGACTGGCGATCTCGAAAAGGGTCACGCCGGTAACGCACCTTATGACGTCATCTTCCTCAATGGTTCGATCGAGCAGCTGCCGCAGGCACTGCTGGACCAGCTGAGCGAAGACGGCCGCCTGATCACGGTGCTTGGCTATGGTCATGCGGCGCGCGCGACCGTTTTCATGCGCGAACGTGGCGCTTTCTCGGAAAACGTCTTCTTCAATGCATCGATCAAGCCATTGCCGGGCTTTGCCAAGGCCAAGGAATTCGTATTCTGATCCTTTGACAGGATTGGGAGTTGCATTCGGCAGGCGTCTTCGGGCGCCTGTTTTTTATTGTCTCCGCCTGTGGCAGAATCAGTGTCGATGAAGCGATTCGCAGCAATCGTTACAAAACTGTGCATCACCGGGTTTAGTGCTTTGCGGGTGATTTTTTTCCCGAGGACAGTCATCTAGGGTGGCCCTGATTCGGGCGCCGCCTTGGCGGGTTTCCGGTCGCTGAATATGGGAAAACGGGGATGAATATGGCTCAGCCAAATGTAGTGCGTGAACCGTCCATGGAAGAGATCCTGGCGTCGATCCGCCGGATTATCGAAAGCAACGAGCCTGGCAGCGTCAAGCCGATGCCGTCGACCCATTTTGCCGCCGATCGCGATGACGATATTCAGCTGACTGTCGATGAGGAGTTTGCCGCTGCCGATCGAGCCCGCGCCGCCGGCCAGGATCCGCGTTTCGTTGCCGCAAACTCGCAAGTACCGGTTGCCGAGCCGGAAAGCGCGAACCGTGGTCTGTCTCTGGCTGATGTCGCCGCGCGCGTTCGCGCCGCTTCCGAACGGAACGCCGCCTTGCTGAGTGCCGGGCGCGAACTGCCGCAACCGCGTGAGCTGCCACCGGCCATGGCTGCACGCCTTGCTGAGGCCCGGGTCGAGCCAGTCGTCGATTATCCGCTGCGGAATATGATTGCCGATGTGGCCCAGCCTGCTGCCGAAGCGCAGCCGATGGCCGAGATCGAACCCGAAATTGCAGAGATGATGCTGCGGGAAGCCGTTGCTGCCCCGCAAACGGCGGCAGCGGCACAGGTCGCGCCCCCTGTGGAAGCGCCGGTCTTTCATGCGCCGGAACCGCACCGGCCCGTCACCGAAGTGGCTGAGGCCGTTGTTGAACAGCCCGAGGCTTCCCTTGCTCCCATTCAGCCCGTATCCTCATCGCCGCTGATGTCGGAAGTCGCCGGCGCGCAGGTCTCCCGTTCTTTCGAGGAACTGGCGGCTATCGTCGATGGCGGTCCGCGCCGCTCGCTCGATGAGCTGGCGCAGGAAATGCTGCGCCCGATGCTGCAGGAATGGCTCGACGATAACTTGCCAACCCTGGTCGAGCGCCTCGTGCGTGAAGAAATCGAACGAGTGGCCCGCGGCCCGCGCCGCTGACAAGCCTCGAGCTTCGGGTAACCGATCCGCCGCTCCGGGCTCCGGGGCGGCTTTTTTATTGACTTGCCCACAGCCATCCTATTTACAACCCGCATCACCCAGTCCTCTAGATCCGGTCAAAAAATGCTCGACAAAACCTATGATTCCGCCGCGGTCGAACCGAAGATCGCCCAAAAATGGGATGAAGCCGACGCTTTTCGCGCCGGTGTAAACGCCAAGCCGGGCGCTGAAACCTTCACCATCGTCATTCCGCCGCCGAACGTGACCGGTTCGCTGCACATGGGCCATGCGCTGAACAACACGCTGCAGGACATCATGGTGCGGTTCGAGCGCATGCGCGGCAAGGACGTTCTCTGGCAGCCGGGCATGGACCATGCCGGCATCGCCACGCAGATGGTTGTCGAGCGTCGTCTCGCCGAACGCCAGCAGCCGGATCGCCGCACGATGGGCCGTGAAGCCTTCATCGAAAAGATCTGGGAATGGAAGGCTGAATCGGGCGGTTTGATCTTCAACCAGCTGAAGCGCCTCGGCGCGTCCTGCGATTGGTCGCGCGAGCGCTTCACCATGGACGAGGGTCTGTCCAAGGCCGTCCTCGAGGTCTTCGTTACGCTCTACAAGGAAGGCCTGATCTACAAGGACAAGCGCCTTGTCAATTGGGATCCGAAGCTGCTGACGGCAATCTCCGATATGGAAGTCGAGCAGCACGAGCTGAAGGGCAATCTCTGGCATCTGCGCTATCCGCTGGAGCCGGGCGTTACCTATGAATATCCGATCGCCTTCGATGAGGAAGGCAAGCCGACTGAGTTCGAGACGCGGGATTACATCGTCGTTGCGACGACGCGCCCGGAGACGATGCTCGGCGATACCGGCATTGCGGTAAATCCGGAAGACGAGCGTTATCGTGGCATTGTCGGCAAACATGTTATTTTGCCGATCGTTGGCCGCAGGATTCCGATCGTCGCCGATTCCTATGCCGATCCGACCGCCGGCACCGGCGCGGTGAAGATCACCCCCGCACATGACTTCAACGACTTCGAGGTCGGCAAGCGGGCAGGGCTGCGCTCGATCAATGTGATGAACATTGATGCCTCCATCACCATCAAGGAAAACGAGGATTTCCTCGAAGGCCTCGATAATCCCGCGGCGCTGCATGGTGCTTGGGACGAGCTGGAAGGCAAGGATCGCTTCGAGGCACGCAAGATCATCGTCCGCATCTTCGAAGAGGCAGGTCTGCTCGACAAGATCGAGCCGCATACACATGCCGTTCCGCACGGCGACCGCGGCGGCGTGCCGATCGAGCCGCGCCTGACCGAGCAGTGGTTTGTCGATAACAAGACGCTGGGGCAGCCTGCGCTGGAATCCGTCCGCGAAGGAAGAACCAAGTTCGTCCCCAGGAACTGGGAAAACACCTATTTCAATTGGCTTGAGAATATCGAGCCTTGGTGCATTTCCCGCCAGCTTTGGTGGGGCCATCAGATTCCGGCATGGTACGGACCGGATGGTCAGGTCTTCGTCGAGAAGACTGAAGAAGAGGCACTGCAGGCCGCGATCCAGCATTACCTCTCGCATGAAGGCCCGATGAAGGCCTATGTCGAGGACCTGCTGGAGAACTTCAAGCCGGGGGAAATCCTGACGCGCGATGAAGACGTGCTCGACACCTGGTTCTCATCAGCGCTCTGGCCGTTCTCGACCCTCGGCTGGCCGGATGAGACGCCGGAACTGGCGCGCTACTATCCGACGAACGTCCTCGTTACGGGCTTCGATATCATCCCGTTCTGGGTCGTTCGCATGATGCAGATGGGTCTGCATTTCATGAAGGATGAGAACGGCAATCCAGTCGAGCCCTTCAGCACCGTCTATATTCACGCCCTGGTGCGCGACAAGAACGGGCAGAAGATGTCGAAGTCCAAGGGCAACGTCATCGATCCGCTTGAACTGATCGATCAGTACGGCGCCGATTCGCTGCGTTTCACGCTGGCGATCATGGCGGCGCAGGGCCGCGACGTGAAGCTCGATCCGGCCCGCATCGCCGGCTACCGCAACTTCGGCACCAAGCTGTGGAACGCCACGCGCTTCGCCGAGATGAACGGCGCCAAGAGCGATCCGCATTTCGTGCCGGAAGCTGCCGAACTCACCGTCAACCGCTGGATCCTTACCGAACTGGCGCGGGCGGAGCGCGATGTGACCGAAGCGCTCGAAAGCTTCCGCTTCAACGATGCGGCAGGCGCGCTTTATCGCTTCATCTGGAATCAGTTCTGCGACTGGTATCTGGAACTCCTGAAGCCGATCTTCGGCGGCGAGGATGAAAATGCGAAGGCCGAATCTCAAGCCTGCGCGGCCTACGTCCTCGAGGAGACCTACAAGCTGCTGCATCCTTTCATGCCCTTCATGACTGAAGAGCTTTGGGCGCATACGGCGGGCGAGGGCAAGGAACGCGACGGCCTGATCTGCCATGCGGATTGGCCTGCACCGTCCTACGCCGACAATGTCGCGGCCGACGAGATCAACTGGCTGATCGACCTCGTTTCTGGCATTCGCTCGGTTCGTTCCGAAATGAACGTTCCGCCGTCGGCGACTGCGCCGCTTGTTGTCGTCGATGCCAACAGCCTGACGCGGGAGCGCCTGTTCCGTCACGACGCCGCTATCAAGCGGCTCGCGCGCGTCGAAACAATCTCGCTGGCCGACACGGCGCCAAAGGGTGCTGCACAGATTGTTGTCGGCGAGGCGACCGTTTGCCTTCCGCTTGGCAACCTTATCGATCTGTCGGCCGAAAAGGCCCGTCTGGAAAAGGCGATCGGTAAGAACGATCAGGAAATCGCCCGCATCGTCGGCAAGCTTTCCAATGAGAAGTTCGTGGCGAACGCCAATCCGGACGTCGTTGCCGCCGAACGCGAACGTCTCGGCGAGCTTGAGGGGCAGCAGGCAAGCTTGAAGGTGGCCCTGGCTCAGGTCAGCGAAGCTGGCTGATAGCGAAAGTCCAACAAGTCGAAATAGTTAGAGGGGCATGTGGCGAAAGCTGCATGCCCCTTTTTTTGATTGATCGATTCGGGACAGCTTAGCTTTGCTGCGGAATCTGCCGCCACCAGCTTCGCACAGGTGAAATGGATTACCCCTAAAATTGGTAGGCAATTTCGAAAAGCAGGACTGTTGTCAGATTGTAACAGGAATGTTGCAGTGAAGAATGAGAATCTACGCAGGGGTAAAAATGTTATTCAAAAAGCAAAATCTGACTAATTTTTTAGGTGTCTTGAAGCGGCGTTCACTTTCTTACGTAAGTCAAACGCTATCTTCCCAGGCTGTTGCTCATCCCGGCTGCATTGCCAATTCATTCGATCGTCGCAACAATCGAATAAATGAATGCACCAGTGGGGGAGACACAATGGCATTTTCTCTTGCGTTGAGGGGCGCAGCCGCTCTCGTCATCGGCTCGTCTTTCGCCAGCGCAGCTTTTGCGGGCGGTCTGGATCGCGGCGGTTACGATATCGATCTGCTGTTCGATAAGGGACGTTATGTTTTTGAGTCCGGCGTCACCTACGTGATGCCCGATCGTAAAGTGAAGAACGCCAAGGACACCTATCCGGCAGACGGCAATCTCAACAATCGTAGCCGCTCGGCCGACGCGTCGGCGAATTATGCAATACCGTATGGCGCCTTCAAGATCGGGATTACCGACGATCTCGACTGCATGGCCGACTATTCGCAGCCATTCGGCGGTCACCTCAACGAGGGTCAGAATTGGGCTGGCGCCAACAATGAAATCGAGACCAAGGTGCGCACGAACAATTATTCGGCCACCTGCTCTTACAAGTTCGATATGGGGCCGGGACAGTTCCGTGTCATCGGCGGCGGCTTCTACCAGGAAGTCAGTGGCTACAAGTCGCGCCTGGTCTATGAGACGGTCGGCCCGGTTGCCGCGATTTATAACGGCGTCGGCTCGCTTGATGTCGACGGTCACGGCTGGGGCTGGCGCGCTGGTCTTGCCTATGAAATTCCGGAATATGCCTTCCGCACCAGCCTCGTCTACAATAGCCGGGTCAAGTACGACAACCTCAAGGGCACGGTCGATCTGACTGAAGTGCCGCCTCCGGTCGTTCCCGGTGGTTTCGGTGGCAAGGTGACCTCCGTCTTTGGATCGGCTGATGCGCCCGACTCGCTGGAGTGGAAGGTTCAGACCGGTATTGCACCCGATTGGCTCGCTTTCGGCTCGGTCAAGTGGACAAACTGGAGCATCCTGCAAAGCATTTCGCTCTGCCCGACGGCCAACAGCAGCATCGCCTGCAACAAGAGGACACAGCTGACGTCGCTCGATCTTCTCTATCAGGACGGCTGGACGATCACGGGCGGCATCGGGCACAAGTTCGATGACAAGTGGAGCGGTGCGGTCAGCCTGACATGGGATCGCGGCACGAGCAACGGTTACGGCATGAACTCCGATACCTGGACACTTGGCGCTGGCGTTGCCTACAAGGCCACCGAGCATGTCCAGTTCAATTTCGGTGGTGCGCTTGGCTTGATGACATCAGGCAAATCCGGCCCGGTCACCCGCGGCGGTGTCGTCTACGGCAACGACGTCTCGTATAGCTTCGGCAACGACTTGGTCGCAGCTCTTCAGACTTCGGTGAAGGTCAGCTTCTAAGGATATCCCCTTGTATTAAAGCAGGTTTATCGCCTGCTTCCTATGATCGCCATCGACGCTGCGAGTTCTTTCAGAGCTCGCAGCGTTTCCTTGTCGGCCATTGCTCGCGATGAGGCGGAAAACGGCCTTCTTGCGCGGTTTATGGTTAAGGAAATCTCTGCGCCGATAAATTTTTTGTGACGAATTAGCAACACTCTATTTCAACGTATTGCAAGCCCGTGATCGGATTACAAT
>NZ_JAELUG010000210.1 GCF_016429255.1 Rhizobium sp. ASV8 | reverse complement strand
GAGGCAGCCCGAACAGTTGGAAGCGCTTGTCGCCGAGCACGAAGGGCGCGCCCTGGCGCTCCGCGTCGATGTTACCGACAAGTCCACGATCAAGACAGCCGTGGCCGATTCCATCGCCGCATTCGGCAGGATCGATGTGCTGGTCAACAATGCCGGCTATGGTTATCTCGCGGCAATCGAGGAAGGCGATGATGAGGGCGTGCGCAAACAGTTCGAAACGAATCTGTTCGGTCTGATCGATGTCACCAAGGAAGTATTGCCCGGCATGCGCAACCGCAGGAGCGGCCATATCGTCAACATTTCGTCTCTGGGCGGCTTGGTGGCATTTGCCGCCACCGGCTACTACCACGCGACCAAATTTGCCGTCGAAGCAATCTCGGAATCCCTGTCCTACGAGGTTGCTCCGCTCGGTTTGAAAGTGACGATCGTCGAGCCCGGCGCGTTTCGCACCAACTGGGCCGGCAGCTCGATGGTCGAGTCCCCGATCAGGATCGACGATTATTCCGACACTGCCGGAAAGCGGCGCCAATCGACGAAAGCCTCCTCCGGCAATCAGCCCGGCGATCCCTCGCGCGCCGCAGCCGCAATCATAAAGGCGGTCGAGGCCGAAGTGCCGCCGCTTCGGCTGCTGCTGGGCGCGCCGGCTCTCGATCTTGCCTACAAGCGCCTTGAAGCGCTGAAGGCAAACTTCGATGCTTGGAAGGATGTTACTCTGAGCGCCGACTTCCCGGCCTCTCAGCCAAACTGACGTTCGCACGGATCGAGCGTCGCGACCCTGCTGTTGGCGATGCTCGGTTACACACTGGCCGTCAACGCGAAGAATGTCTCGGTACGACGAATGAAGCGGTGACAAAGCAATGCGTTGACAAGCTTCGTGGAAGGCTGAACATAGCCCTTCGTCCAAGCAGCCGTAAGGCCTTGCTTTCATGTTCATACCCGATACCCGCAAGGCCCGCTGAAGGCGCTAGAAGTCCATGCCCACCCTCCGCCTCATCGCCGACGATCTCACGGGCGCACTCGATACCGCAGTCGAATTCGTCGGCGTCTACGGGCATATCGAGGTGCTGCGCAGCGACGCGCTCCCGACAAGCTTGCCGGATTGCCTGGCTATCGATAGCGGCACCCGCGAGAAAACGGCTGCGGAAGCTGAGATAGCAGTCGGCGGCATTGCGCCGTTGCTGGAGGGGGTAGATCTCGCCTTCAAGAAGGTGGACAGCCTGTTTCGCGGGCCATGGGCCGTCGAGCTTGCAGCCTGCTTTCGGCTGGGTCACTGGCGGCACTGCATCCTGGCGCCAGCCTTTCCGCATCATGGACGGCATACAAGGGGTGGACGGCAGGTCCTCTTCGCCGGCAAGGACGCCTGGCGCGATGTCAGCGGCGATCTGGTCGCGCAGTTACGGGCAGAAGGGCTGCCGGCTTTCAACACGACGCTCGACCAGTCCTCCGTCGATGGCGCTGAAAAGCAGCCTATTCCAGATGGTATCCACGTCTTCGATGCGCATACCGAAGAAGATCTGGATGCCGTCATCGCATGGGTATCATCACAGCTGGAGGGGCCAGTCCTCTGGAGCGGCACAGGCGGCCTCGCTCGCGCCTTGGCACGCAATATCGAACTGGCAACGCATCATCTGCCGCGCACTGAAAAGAGTGCAGACACGCGGCGAGCGGCTCCGGCAGTCCCCATTTCACGCCGGCTGCAAAGGCCGGTGCTCGGCCTGTTTGGCTCTGATCAGCCGATCACGCTGGCGCAACTGGAGGCCTGCGGCCCCTATTGGCTGAAGCTTGCGGAAGATGCAAATGCGGATGCCGTCTCTCGCCAGATCCATCATGGCGGCGTCGCCATGGTCAGCCTCGATCTGCCTGGTGGGCTCGAGCGCGAGGATGCCGCAAGGCGCATCGCCACGACCTTCGGCAGGATAGCCAAGGCACAATCGGCTCCGGCCACATTGATCGTCGCCGGCGGCGAGACGTTGCGCAATCTCTGTGCGGCGCTCGGCGTTACCGCGCTCAGCATCACCGGCCAGGCAGCGCCTGGCCTGCCGCGCTCGACGATTGTTGGCGGCCCCTGGCAGGGCACCACGGTGATCTCCAAATCAGGCGCATTTGGCGGCCCGACCCTGTGGCGCGACCTGTTGAACGAAAATGCGCTCATCGCCGGAGGAGAAGAACCATGACGCGGCATCTGGCGATCACCATGGGCGATCCCGCCGGCATCGGCCCGGAAATCATCATCAAGGCCGCAGCGCGGCTCAAAGATCGGATCGATGAAGGTAAGCTGAAGCTAACGATCATCGGTAGCGGCCCTACCCTACGGCTCGCCCAGCAGCAACTCGGCCTCGATATCGAGATCCCCGAAACGCAGATGGAGAGCGGCTGGCCGAACCTCTGCTTCATCCAGGCCGACACCGAGGGAGAGCCGATCCTGCCCGGCGTTCTCTCCAGCGATGGCGGACGCATGGCCTTCAAGGCGATCGAAAAGGGCGTTGAGCTCGCCATGTCAGGCAAGGTCGGCGGCATCGTCACCGCGCCGCTCAACAAGGAAGCGCTGAACAAGGCTGGCTTCCACTATGCCGGCCACACCGAACTCCTGGCGGAACTCACGGGGGCCCGCGGCTCCGTCATGATGCTGGCCCACGGCAATATGCGCGTCAGCCACGTCACCACCCATGTCGCGCTGGAGGATGTGCCGAAACGACTGACGCCTGAGCGGCTCCGTCTCGTCATCGGCTTGACCGACAAGGCGCTCAAGCATCTCGGCATCGCCAGACCGAAAATTGCGGTCGCTGCACTCAACCCGCACGCCGGTGAAGGCGGCCTCTTCGGGCGGCAGGATCTCGATATCTCCGCACCCACCATCGCCAAGGCCGTCGAAGATGGGTTCGATATTGTCGGCCCGGTCCCCGGCGACACCGTCTTCGTCAAGCTGCGCGCCGGCCAGTATGATGCCGTCATCGCCATGTATCACGATCAGGGACATATCCCCGTCAAACTGCTCGGTTTCGAAATCGATCCTGCGACCGGCAAATGGATGGATCTCTCCGGCGTCAACATCACGCTCGGCTTGCCGATCGTGCGCACCTCCGTCGACCACGGCACGGCTTTCGACATTGCCGGCAAGGGCATCGCCAATGAGCGCAGCCTGATCGAAGCGATCGAATTCGCCGAAAGGCTTGCGAGCGAGGGATAGTATCCTCAAGGGGCAATCGATGCCTCGCCGAGGAGCAAATCGGTCCGCTCGGCGAGCAGTTCAAGGAAGGCTTTCGTCCTGGCGGCCGGTCGCGGCCCCGGTGGATAGATGGCGTGGACGTTCACTCGCCTGAGCTCATAGGACTGCAGCACGGGAACGAGCCTTCCTTCAGCGATCTCCTGACTGCAGACGGGAGCGAACAACGCGCCAATTCCCCTCTCAGCCAGCACCGCCTCCATGAGCGGTCTCCAATGATTGACGCGCCATGCGGTACGGATGGGGACTTCCACCGATGCTCCGCCGGGGCTGATCAGATGCAGCCGCTCATCTGCCGCGAAACCTGCGACCCTGATGAAGGGATGTGCAGCAAGCTCTGTAGGCTCATGCAGCTGCCCATGTCGTGCAATATAGCCGGGAGCAGCCAGCACGAGCCGCCGCATCGTCCCCAGTCGGCGAGCGATGAAATTGCCGCTGCCGATCTCGCCGATACGGATAGAGAGATCCACGCCTTCGGTCATCGGATCGACGAAGCGATCGTTCAAGGTCACATCGATTGCCAGCGCCGGATGCAATGTTTGGAATTCGATGAGCAGCCTCGGCAGTGTCGTCTCCCCGAGCCCATGCGGTGCGGCAATCCGAAACGTTCCGTTCAGCGATGTCTCGGCCGAAGAGACGGAAGCCTCCGCCTCTTCGGCGGCCTCGATGGCCCGCTTGGCATACTCGTAGAAGCGCGCACCCGCGTCCGTTGCCTGCACCGAGCGGGTCGTCCGGTAGAGGAGCCGGGCGCCGAGATGTTTCTCCAGCTTCTCGACCCGCTCGCTGACCGTGGGTTGGCCGAGGCCGAGATCGCGCGCCGCGGCCGAAAGGCTACTGCGCTCGACGACGCGAATGAAGATGCGCATGGCGGAAAGCATGTCCATATCGGTACTCTATCGTATTTTACGATAAATAACATCGCCTCTCGCCACCTTCTAAAGCATACGCCGATTGACGAATTTTAGGCTGGTCAACAATCCAACCGGAGAAGCAGTCGTGCCAACCAACACCATTTCAGCAGACAATAACCAGCTTCAATCGTTCCAGGGCCAGAATATCATCATCATCGGCGGCTCGTCAGGCATCGGCCTCGCGGCCGCAAAGCGGGCCAAGGACGCCGGCGCCAACCTCTTTCTGGTGTCGCGCAACGCCGAGCGCCTTCGAAAGGCTGCGGAAGCAATCGGCGGCGCGACCCAGATCGTGGCTGACATTGCAGCCCCGCCGCCGGCGATATTTGCAGGGCTCGACCGGATCGATCACCTGCTGATCACGGCCGGAAGTGTGAATCTGCAATCGCTCAAGGATCAGTCGGAGACGGATCTCGCAAAGGTCATGCACGAGCGTCTGATCGGGCCTCTGCTTGCCATCAAGGCCGCTCTTCCGCTTCTTCATCCGGCCAGCTCGATCACCATGACCTCCGGGCAGTTCGCCTCGCGCCCCGCCGCCATCGGCGCGGTGGTGGCCGCCGCTGTCGCTGCGGTCGAAAGCACGGTTCGCGCCCTTGCCCTTGAATTGTCGCCGATGCGCGTCAACGCGGTTTCACCGGGATGGGTCGATACTCCGCTGCTCGACGGATTGATGGGCGAGGGAAAACGGCAGGTGCTGGAGCAGACGGCTTCGACCCTGCCCAGCCGCAACATCGGCCGGCCGGAGGACATCGCACAGGCGATCCTCTTCCTGATGGTAAACCGCTACATGACGGGAGAAATCTTGCACATCGATGGTGGCGGCCGTCTGGTTTAGCCATCAGAGAACCAAGGTATGGGAAAAATTTCGCAGCCTTGTCGGCTTCGCCGCTTCTCTTTCGTCCTTCGGACATTGAAACGAGAGAGAGGAGCATACGATGTCCAAGATTGCCCCATGCCTGTGGTTTGCGCGAGAGTCGGAGGAAGCCGCGAATTTCTATGTGTCGCTCTTCCCCAACTCTCGCATCGATCACGTGCAGAAGAACGTTGTCGATACGCCTGCCGGCAAGGCCGATCAGGTTCTGGTCGTCAATTTCACGCTTGCCGGTCAGCGCTTCATGGCGCTGAATGGCGGCAACCACATTGAATTCACCCATGCGATTTCGCTGGAAGTGGACTGCGCCGATCAGGCCGAGATCGATCGTCTGTGGGACGGCCTTGCCGACGGTGGAACACCCGTAGCATGTGGCTGGATAACGGACCGCTTTGGCGTTACCTGGCAGATCGTACCGACCGTACTCAGCAAATATATCGGCGATCCGGATCAGACCAAGGCCGCCCGCGTCATGCAGGCAATGATGCAGATGGTCAAGCTCGACATCGCCGGCCTTGAAGCCGCCTATCGCGGCTGAGCACCATTGCCGTTCGGAGGTTCCGCAATCTGCGCGACCTCCGAACCCACTGGTTAGTCTCCGGCAATTTCACCTTTTCCGATCGACCTTTCCGCCCGCATGGCTTGCGGCCGGTCGCAGCTTGGAATACCGTCACGTGCAGACTCGCCCCAAGCGGGTTTCTCAAAGCTATTTCAAGCAATTGGACCGCCTTGGCCATCAGGCTCAACCCGGCGGGAAACGGTCGATTTCATGCAACATCAACGGGATCGCATAGACCTCACCGGACGCGAATATGCGGCGGTCTATGCAATGAGTGACATCCACGGCTGCTACCACGACATGGCGAAAGCTCAAGCGCGCATCGTCGAGGATGCCCGCGGCATTCCTGGTCGAAAGCTGCTGGTGTTTCTGGGCGATTACATCGATCGCGGTCCGCATTCCAGCGATGTGCTGGCCCATCTCTGCGCACCGCCGCCCGAGGGCTTCGACCGTTATGCGTTGTGCGGCAATCACGACGACGTTTTTCTGCGTTTTCTGGAAGACCCCGACGCCAACCGCCGCTGGCTCGACCTATTCGGCGCACTGCCGACACTCGCTTCCTATGGTGTAGATACCAACGAGATCCTGTATGTCCAGGGCCGCAGCCTCGTTGAGCTGCGCGACCTAACGCTCAAGGCGATGCCGCCGGCACATGTCGAGCTGCTGCGGTCTCTTGCCGTGGCTGTTACCTTGGGCTCGACCCTCTTCGTCCACGCCGGTATCAAGCCGGGCATACCGCTCGCGGACCAAACCGATGAGGACCTGATGTGGATCCGCGAACCCTTCCTGTGGGATGGCCCGCAATTGCCGCTGCTGGTCGTTCATGGGCACACACCGGGCTCCGAGCCGGTTTTCGCCCAAGGCCGCATCGGCATCGATACGGCCGTCTCCATGGGCGGAACGCTGACAGTTCTAAAAATCGCCGACGGCAGGCAAACGACCCTGCCCCCACTCTAAAGCCTTTCCGCTTTTCTTCGATTTGCGAAAATGCTCCATCTTTTTGTTATCGCGCAATTCCGGACGGAAAACCGCTGCGCACTTTTCCTGGTATTGCTCTAAGCAACCCAAACGAAAACCCCGGCAGAAGCCGGGGTTTGTCTTTCAAGAGCCTTACTCCGCCGCCACGGCCGGCGGCAGCTGGATGTTGTTGTCCTGCTCTTCGGCCTGATCCTTGGCCGGCGGCTCTGCGGACTTGTGCTTCGGTTCCCGGCCGAAGAACAGCGCATAACCGGCGGGCAACACGAAGATCGTAAGGATCGTCGCCACCAGAATGCCGCCCATCATCGCATAGGCGAGCGGACCCCAGAAGACGCCGCGCGAGATCGGGATCAGCGCCAGCACGGCGGTCAGCGCCGTCAGCATGATCGGCCGGAAACGACGCACGGCCGAGCCGATGATCGCCTCGCTTCGCTCCATCCCCGCCGCGATATCCTGGTCGATCTGGTCGACGAGGATGATCGAATTGCGGATGATGATGCCGAGCAGCGCGATGACGCCGAGGATCGCCACGAAGCCGAAGGGC